>CAVKGN010000115.1:4943-6817 GCA_963655595.1 uncultured Oscillospiraceae bacterium | reverse complement strand
ATCTGCGAACGGATTTGCTCCGTGTGACTGATGACGCCCACCTTGCGGCCCTGCGTGTTTTCGAGGTTGGAGAGAGCCGTCATTACGAGCGAGAGCGATTCTTGGTCGAGGTTGCCGAAGCCCTCGTCGATGAAGAGCGAACCGATGTGCAGGTTTCTGCTTGAGAGCGAGGCAAGACCCAGGGCCAGGGAGAGTGACACCACAAACGTTTCGCCACCTGAGAGCGACGTGACGTAGCGGTGTTCATCGAACATGTTGTGGTCGATAATCTCGAGCGTGAGGGAGTTAGGCAGCGGCGTGAGTTCGTAGCGCGGCAACAGCTGGTGCAGGTGCATGTTGGCGTGTGCCACAAGGTAGGAGAAGGTGTAGCTCTGCGCCATGGTGCGGAACCGTTTGCCGTCTGCCGAACCAAAGAGCGTGTTGAGCCGTTCCCACTGTTCGAAGTCTTCCTGCGCCGCCTTGCACTCCCCTGCGAGCTGCTCTGCCTGCGCCAGATTTTTGTCGTGGGCAAGGAGTTCGGCGTTTATCAGGTCAAGTTCTTTGCGCGTCTGCTCCATCTGTGCCTGATACACTTCAAGATGGGCGGTCAGGTCGGCACGGAGGGAGGCATAGCTGGCTGCCTGTTCGAGTCCTGAGGGGTGGGCAAACTGCGGCGTTTCGCCCTCGTCCTTCGTCTCCGAGGGTACGGGGCGTGCCGTGTCTGCTTGTAGCTCCTGTAACGCTTTGCGTGCCTGCGCCAAGTCGTTCTCTGCCAATGAATATTGCTGTTGGAGCTGGTTGAGCTGTTGGCGGAGGTCGTTCCATGGCGTGTCGGCGGTGAATATGCGATGGAGTTCCTCAAAGTGTACGGGCGAGTGATCACCGTTGTAGCGCAGGATGAGCAAGTCAAGCTGCTGCTGCGCCTCGCTCAACTTCTGCTGGTTCTGCATACGCTTCTGCTGCAAGGTGTCGCGGTTGCCCTCGAGCTGACGCAGGTCGTTCTGCAACGCATCGTACTCCGTGCGCAGAGCCTGTTCGGCCTTGCGCTCCGTTACCAGGGCCTGCTGCATCTGTTCCGTCTTCTCCTCGGGCGAGAGTCCACCGAGCAACCGTTGCAGATCCTCCTGCTTCTCGCTAATTGCCTCACGCGTGCGGCTGAGCTGTTCGCGGCATTGCGTAAGGTTGCGCTCCTCCTCCTGCACCGCCTGTTCGGCGTTCTTCGTCTCCTCCTGTCGGAGAGACATGGCGCGTTCCGCCTCGTCGAGCGAGGATGTGGTGCGCGTCCAATCATCGTACATGGTGGAGAGCCGCTGCCGCAAGGCATCGGCATTCTCGCGCCAGGTAGTAAACCAGCCTGAGAGCGTGATGAGACTGTCCAGGTCGGTGTAGAGTTCGGAGCAAGCTTTGTCGGAACTTTTCACCGTGTCGGCCAGTTCGGCCAGGAGCGAGATGGTTGTTTTCTTATCGCTCTGAATATGGTTGAGGTAGTTGCTGTTATCGGCCATACGCGCGTCGAGCTGGCTAATCTCCTCGTTCAGTCGGTTGATGTTGTCCTGGTGTTCGTTGAACGTGCGCAGTTCCTTCTCTGCCTGTTCGGCAGCCGTGGTGGTGTTCTCCGTGAGCAGCTGAATCATCATGCGGCGTGCGTCGCGGTTCACTGTGGACGAGCAGTCGGCAAAGGAATTGTCGAGGTAGGCAAACGAGGCCCACTCCTGCACGTCGGCGTCCTGGCGGCTGCGCCGGTCGTCAAGGGCGCGGCTGTTCGCTTCAAGGCGTGCCTCAGTGGCAGCCAGCTTCTCGCGCAGAGAGTTCAGCGTGTCGCGCTTGGTTTGCAGGTCCTGTTTCAGGTCGTCGTGCTCCTTGCTCAGCTGCGTCAGGAGCTTACCGAGTTCGCG
>CAVKGN010000115.1:0-4648 GCA_963655595.1 uncultured Oscillospiraceae bacterium | reverse complement strand
AGGCGGTTGCGGTTGTCGGCAGCCGCCTCTTGCAGGCGGGCAGAGTCGCGCCCCTGGTTGGCCTGTTGGTGAATGAGCAGTTCACTGCGGAGCGTGTTGAGCCGCGCCTGAAAGTCGTTCTTTTCCTTCTCGGCCTTCTCGCTCTGCGTGTTCAGCTCCGCTTTGCGTTTCTGCAAGGCCTGTTCCTTGTTGTGCGCCTCGGCGTTGCGGGCAGTCTCGGTTTGCAGGTGCGAGAGCTTGTCCTTTATAGAGTCGTAGCGGTCGAACATTGAGCGGTGCGCCGCCAGACTCTGCATGTGCAGACTCATTTCCCGTATCTTCTCCGCCAGGGCTTGCTGCTCTTGGCTCTTCGCTTGGGAGTCAGCCCTGCGCTTGTCCAGGCTCTCCTGCGTGGCCTGCAACTGCTGCTCGTGGTTTTTGAGCTGTTCGCGCGCCACAGTCAGCTCGCCGTTCAGCTCCCGACCGCGGTTGATGGCGGGCTGCGCCGCTTCGAGGCGTTTCTCTGCATCGGTGGTGCGTTCGTGCGCCACGTCGAGTTTCTGCCCCAGGTCGTTGAGCTTCTGCGTTTGCTTCTGTATGGCGTCGGCGTTGACGGTCTCCTCGCCCTTGGTGTTCTCAATGTCGGTTTGCAGGAACACAATTTCCCGGTAGTGCTTCTGCATGTGCTGCACGGAGTCGTAGCGCTCGAGCTGCAACTGCTTGCCGCGGTTCTCCATCAGCGCCTTGTTGGCCTGCGCAAAACGCTCCTCGCGTTCCGTCACCAGGTTGGCGGCCGCCGTGAAACGGTCAATCCAGCCAATCTGTCCTTGCAGCCGCTCCGAACTCTCCGTGCAGCTTTTCATAGTGGCGGTGAGCAACTGTTTGCGCTCCTCCTTCTCCGCCTTTTGCGCCTCGTCGAGGCACTGGTTGCGGAGCGTCTGCGCGTTGGAGTTGATCTGCTCCATCTCTTTTTTGGCGTTCTGCGTGGCAGCGTAGATGCGCTGGCCCACAAGGCCGTAGAGTTCCGTACCCGTTAGCTTCTCGAGCAGCGCCGCCTTGTCCTCGTCCTTGGCTTGCAGGAAGCTGGCAAACGAGTTTTGCGCCAGGATGACCGTACGCGTGAATTGCTCGTAGGTCAGTCCCACGATGCGGTCAATCTGTTCCTGCACGGCTTTGTTCTCCGTCCAGCGCTCCCCCGTGCCGCGGGGCAGGAGCTGTTCGAGCGAGCGTTCGGCTTTCGACAGTGCGCCCGTGCGCTTTTCGCGTATGTTCCACGAGGCCTCGTAGCGTTCGCCCGACGTGGCGCAAAACGTCACCTTGGCGTAGCCCTGCTTCTCGCCGCGGCGTAGAATGTGCGCAGGGTTGTACGAGGGCGTTTGCTGTTGCACTCTGGCAGCCTGCTTGGCCTCCTCCTTCCCTTGTTTGACGGTCTCCTTGGCGGTCTCAAAACGTGGCGCGCGGCCGTAGAGCGCCAGGCAGATGGCGTCGAGCAGCGTGCTCTTGCCCGAACCCGTATTGCCCGTGATGGCGAAGAGTCCGGCCGAACAGAGCGGCTCTTGGGTGAAGTCAATGATTTGCTCGCCTTCGATGGAGGTGAGGTTGCAAAGCGTTATCTTTTCTATCTTCATTGCAGGGAGAAGTAAGTCAGCGTAAGTTTCTTGGGGAAATGTGTGTTATTGAGCCTGTGCGTCGTCGAGCGCCTTCTTGAACCTTTCGGCCAGGAGCTCGGACATGGATGTGCCGTATTGTTCGGTAAAAACCTTTTCGGCAAGGCTGAGCGGCGTGAGGGCGGCGAGGGCTTCGGCACTGGCCGTCACCTGTTCCTCCTCGTGCGTGGCAGAGGCACCTGCCGATTCGGGGCGCACGCGCAGCATGCGGCAGAAGTGGACGGCTCGTCCGTTCAGGGCCTCCATCACGCGGTGCATCAGCGTGGGTTCGGGCTGCCGTTCCTCAACGCGTATTTCCAGGTAGGGGTAGTTGTCGGCCGTTGCGTCGCTCTCCGCACTGGCTGCGCCGTTCTGCGGCAGCAGGGGGAGTTTGTCAATCTCGGCAAACACATCCTCGGCGCGCATGCTTTTGCCCGATTTGGGCAGGGTGAGGAGGCTGCGCAGAGGCTCGTAGGGGATGCGCTCCACCTCGGCGTGGCCGTTGGCGTCAATCGTGACGCGCTGAATGCCGTGCTTGTAGTACTTCTCGGCGAACGACATAGGCAGGGCACTGCCGGCGTACCACGCATGGGCCTCGCCTGGAATGGGCTGCGCCTTGTGGATGTGCCCCAGGGCGGTGTAGCTTATTCCCTTGCCCACCACGCTGGCACTTACGCAGTCCTGTCCGCCCACCACGAGGCGTTCCGAATGTTCGCTGTCGGCAATCTCAGCCCCCGTAGCGTAGAAGTGGGCTGCCGCCACGCGGGGAAGGTCGGCAAACGGCGAGGCGTCGAGCTCGCGGCGCATACCCTCGAAAAAGTACAACAAGCCCTCACTCTGGCTCAGGCCCAGGGGGTAGTCGCTCGAACGGAGATAGGGCAGAGCCATGCACACGACGGCGGGCTGCCCCGTGCGGCGATCGGCAAGGGGCAGCAGGTGGTAGGCAAAGTCGGGTGTGCCAGAGTCGAGGAAACGGATTTTGCCGCGTACATATATATTGTGTGTCTTGAGCAGTGCGGCGGGTGCTTCAAGACGTCCAGCGGAGTCGTGGTTGCCAGCGGTCACCACCACTTGCAGGCCGGGCACGCGCATGGTGGCATTGAGCAGAAAGTCGTAGAAGAGTTCCTCCGACGAGGCGGAGGGGTTGGCCGTGTCGAACACGTCGCCCGTGATGAGCAGCGCATCGGGTTGTTCATCCTCGATGGTTCGTGTGAGCCACGTCAGGAAGTGGCGGTGTTCGTTCAGTCGGTTGTGAGTGTGAAAGGTGTTGCCAAGATGCCAATCGGCCGTGTGCAGAATTTTCATAACGCGTGTGTCTGTGTCGCTTTTTCAGTATGGTGCAAAAGTACATCTTTTAATGCCAAGCCCCTTACGCCCGCCTGTCTCATTGTACCTGTTAAAGTCAAAAAAAGTCCGCAAAATATTGGTACGACCGCGGTACTACCAAGAATTACCAAGAAAAAACCGTGTGAAAATCAGCCGAAAGCGCCCACGGAGTTAAAAAAATGTACCTTTGCACGCCGACAAACTGCGCGCGGCACTCATTCACCCCAAAGCACATGAAACGCATTTTATACCTCCTTCCCTCCCTCTTTCTCCTCCTTGCCCTCCATTCCTGCATCCAGGACGAGCCGCTCAACGCCGAGTGCGATATCACTGGCGTGGATAGTCTGTGGCTTAGTGAGCATGGCAACTTTGTTAGCACCTACAACGTGGAGAACGACAAGGTGGTATTCAATATTAAGCGTAAGGTGAACGGGCAGGCCGTGGAACGCACCGCTCTCAACCCCAAGTTTGAACTCACCCCCGGCGCACGCATCACAGCCATTGTAGACAGTGCCGAGGTGGAGGCAAACGGCATTACCCGCAACTTTGAGACTCCCCAGACCTACACCGTACATTCGCAGGACGGACAGTGGCGCAAGGATTATAGAGTGAGTTTCGCCTACCTGCCCCTGCCCACCACCGAGTGGAAGCTCAGCTTTGAGAACCACGAACTCGAAACGGGCAGACAACGCTATCAGGTGTGGTACGAGATGGACGCCAGCGATGCCTCCAACCCTCGCCGCGACTGGTGGTCAACGGGCAACCCTGGTTTTGCCCTTTGTGGCATGGCGCAGAGTCCGGCCGACTATCCCTCAACCGTCGACGAGAACGGCGTGGCAGGCAAGTGCGTAAAACTCGTTACGCGTTCAACGGGCTCCTTCGGTACGGATACAAAAATGCCTATCGCCGCAGGTAACCTCTTCATCGGTACGTTCAACGCCTCCGTGGCAGCCATTAGTCAGGCCAAGGCTCTGCAAGCCACTAAGTTCGGCTTGCCCATTGTACAGAGCCGTCCGCTCCGCCTCGAAGGATACTATAAATATAAGGCAGGCGACACCTTTACCGACAGCAAACTCAACGTGCTTGCCGAGATGCACGACACTGCGGACATCTACGCCGTAGTTTATAAGAATAAGGACAGCAAGGGCAAGATTGTCACCCTCAACGGTGCCAACGTACTTACCTCTGACCGTATAGTATATATGGCGCGCATCGATAAGCCCGTGGAATTCCTTGGTTCAATGGACGACCTCGCCGCCTCCGAATGGGTACCGTTCAGTGAACCCTTCAAGCAGATGGGCAACGAGGACATCGACCTTGAAAACCTCGAAGACTATTCCATCGCCGTAGTCATGACCTCCAGCCGCCAAGGCGCGTATTTCAAAGGCGCAGTAGGCTCTACCCTCTACGTAGACGAGCTCAAGGTGGTGTACGAGAAGGTGGAGGAATAATTTGAGCGATGGAAGAACCCACCAAACATGCCACATTCCTCGTCACCTTGCCCGAAAGCGACGTACGGTTTTTCAAGCAAATAGCTAAAAGGCTGGGCTGGAAAGTCGGGCGGCGAAGGAAAAGTCCTCTCGAAGAAGCCCTTGAAGACGTCAAGGCTGGACGGCTTAGCGGCCCTTATTCCTGCGCTGACGAAATCTTTGAGGATTTAGGCATAAAAGCGGCCGCTACCCACAAACCGCGCCCTG
>CAVKGN010000114.1:4283-6835 GCA_963655595.1 uncultured Oscillospiraceae bacterium | reverse complement strand
GCGAGGAGCGTGGCTTGCGGGTATTCAGTGCTGGCCCAGGTGGCGTTGTCGTTCGTATAGGAACTTTTTGTCTCCGTCTCTCCCCAAGCAAAGTAGTCGCCAGGAAGGTAGGGCGATGATGAACCAATGTTCGTCTCTGCCCAGAGGAGTCCGCTTTCGAGTCCGAGATCCATAAACCGCTGCCCGTTTACCAGGTACTCATGGTTGCCGAGCGAGCGGATATTGCGCAGCGCACCTTTGGCGTTCGACGTGAACGAGATAGCGTGTATTTCGCCGCGGCCTATGTCGAGCGTGCCGTAGGGGATGCTAATCGGGGCCTTTCCGTTTTGGACTATATCAAATTTTAGGTTGGGGTACGTGCCAGTGGCCAGGGGGAGGTAAAACACTGCGGGACTGCCTACCGTGGCCTTGTCGAAGTGGATTTGGTAGTAAGGATAGCCGTTGCTGCTTTCCGTGGCTTTAATTTGCGCATCGTCGGCTGAGAGGTCGCTTACGGGATAGGTGCCGCAGAGGTTTTGGTCGGCTGTGATTTCAATGGAGCCGTCAATGTAGGGCATCTTGTCTACGCGTATCACCGCCAAGCCGCCGAGGTGGCGGAACGTGATGTTGCGGTCGGCAATGCTGCCCACCATTGTCACGTTTGTGCTTGTTGCCGGATAGGTGGTATAGGTGGTTGTTCCGTCTTCGGTGGTCGGGAATATTTGTTCTTCTATCGGCGGATAATTGATTTCAGGGGCGAGCCATATATTTGCCGACTTCTCACCCGTAAATTCCACCCCCAGTTCGTAGTAAGGGTAAACGGCGTACTGCTGAATTTCGTAGTCCTCAGGCACTTCGCCGGTGAAGGTAGCGGTGGTTGATCCCGTCTCGTTGTCGGTGGTAAACTTGGCATATCCCCAGTTGCCCTTTGCGTCCTTTATCTGAATGCCTATTGCGTCGCCCTTGTGCCAGTAGAACGACACGTAGCCGTCGCCGTCGTTGACCATGCCTGTGCGCAGGTTTGCCCCAATCGAGGCGGTGAGCGAGACGGTCTTTGTAGGGGTGGACGTACTATCGCCAGGCTTGCTGCCGTTGGCTATTGCATCGTCGGCCGAAGAGCAGGAGGCGGCAAGGAGGGCAACGACTGCCATTGCCGCACATTTAAGTAGCGTTTTCATCTTCATAGTGCTTTTATTCAGCGTTGTCGTTTGCGGTGGGATCGTCAAAGTCGAAGTCTACCAGTTTGCCTTTCTCTATTGATTGTGCGTTTCTCTCGCTCTGCGCAAGGATGCCTTGCGCGTCGAGGCTGACGTCCTGGGTAGAGGGCGTTTCGTATAATCTTTTCCGAGTCATGGTGTATGTTGTTATAGGTTCTTTTTCATGATAAGCACGTTCTCGTTGTCGCGGCGGTCGTAGGCCACTTCGTCCATCATTTGCCGTATCAGGAATATGCCCAGGCCACCGATGGGGCGCTCCTCAATGCCGAGGGTGAGGTCGGGCATTTCGTTGAGCAGCGGGTTGTAGGCCTTGCCGTTGTCGTGTAGTTCAAAACGTATGTGTGTGCGTTCCTTGTCAGTGTGAGCCGTCAGTGTGATAGGGGCAGTTGTACCTTCGGGGTAGGCGTAGAGGATGACGTTGACCAGAGCCTCTTCAAGGGCTAAGTTGATGGCGTTCTGCGTTTCCTCGTTGAGTTTCAGCGCGCTTGCCATATCCTCTACGAAGGGCGTGAGCTTCACTGACTCCGCCATCTCGTTCGTGATGCACAGCGTACTTTCGTAGACGTCCTGCGCCTCTTCGTTGAGGCGGATGCAGAGCAGGGTGAGGTCGTCGCTCTGTTCGGCATTGCCCACAAAGTTGCCCAGCGATTTTGTCACGCCGTCCACAATGCCGCGTGCGTCGCATTGGGCGTAAGCCTCTGCCGCCTGGAGCGTGCGGTCCTCCCCAAAGAGTTCCTTGCTGGCGTTCTCTCCCTCGGTAAGCCCGTCGGTGTAGAGCAGCATGGCACTGCCCTTGGGCAGGTCAATCTGTTGGTTCTTAAACTCGTAGCTACCGATGATACCCAGCGGCAGGTTGGAGTCCATAGGCAGGTAATACGCCTTGCCGTCCTTGCCGATGATGGCCGGCGCGTTGTGTCCGGCGTTGCAGAACGTCAGTTTGCCTGTGGAAAGATCCAGCTCGCCGCAGAAGAACGTGACGAACATGCAGGCCTCGTTGTTCTCGGCGATGGCGTTGTTGAGCTGTCCCACAATTTCGGCGGGCGAGTCGGTGTTGTGGGCAAATACACGGAAGAGCGTGCTGCTGATAACCATGACGAGCGAGGCAGGGATGCCTTTGCCTGACACGTCGCCAATGACAAACTTGAGCCGGCCGCCTTTGAGGATGAAGTCGTAGAAGTCGCCGCCCACCTCCTTTGCGGGTTTGAGCGAGGCAAAGATTTCCAACTCCTCGCAACTGAGGAAGGGCGAGAAGAGCTTCGGCACAAGGCTCATCTGTATGTTGCGCGCAATGTGCAGCTCGCTCTCTATGCGCTCCTTGGCACGCGTGGTACTTTCAAGCTCGCGTGTGTATTCGCC
>CAVKGN010000114.1:0-3916 GCA_963655595.1 uncultured Oscillospiraceae bacterium | reverse complement strand
CCCACGGTGTCGAGCATAGGATTGCCCAACTCGCGGGCTTGGTCGTAGATGCTTGTGCGGAGGATGAGGCCGCGGTTGGGGTGCGCCACGTATTTGCCGTCGCGGGAGATGATGAACGAGTAGCTCCCGTCGTACTGTTGCAGGCGGTTGAGGTCGATGGTGAGGTCAGTGAGCTCAACGTCGGCAAGTAGCACGGCGTACACCTGTCCCTCATCGTCGAGACAGGGCAGTACGAACGACGTGAGGCATTCGTGCCTGTTCTCATAGTCGATGTAGGGGTCGCGCCACACCTCCTTGCCCGTGGCCAGTGCGTTCTTGAACCATTCGCGCTGCGTGTAGTCGCTGGACGACTTTGCCTCGTTGATATACTCCGTCTGACGTGTGGAGTCGTTGCGGTAGAAGTAGTCAAAATTCAGGCGTTCCTTGCCCTCCCCATAGTAGCTCGGACGAAAGGCCACGCCCACGCCTGTGAGCAACTTGTTCCCCTCGAGCACGCGGCGCAGAAGGCGGTCCACCGACTCGGAGCTGTCCACGCGGCGGCCCACTTGCGCCTGAACAATGTGCATGGCCTCTTCCACGCCGCTCAGGTCATTGTCTATTTTGAGGATGATGTTCTGTTGCAGGGCCGAGGTAAACTTTTCGGCGTGCAGAGCCTCGTGCTTGCGATTGTACGAGTTGAACAGGAGGACAATGCCCATGAAAATGAGCGTGGTGAGCAGAAGCACGTAGAACGTGAGGCGCGCTGAGAATGAGCTGAATATCTTTCGCATAAGCGGATGTCGTGAATGCTTTTGGCGGCAAGGCGTACGGCGGTCTGTGCCTTATACTTTGCCACGTTACAAAATAAATGAAAATGCACGGATTACGCAAACAGCCGCCCTCCTTTTGCGCCTGAGCTACCTTATAGGCACGGCGGTGGTGGACTTAATCTCGCCGATAACGAACACGCTGTTGAGGCTACCCAGGCAGTGCATCTTTCCGAGGGTGTTGAGCATAAAGTCCTGGTAGGCCTCCATGTCGCGCGTGTGTACCTTAATAAGGAAGTCGAAGTCGCCACTCGTGTTGTAGCAGTCTGTTATCTCGTCAATGTCTTGCACGGCGTCCATAAACTCCTTTATATAGTCGTGCGTGTGTTGTTTGAGCCGTATGTTGCACCATATTATAATGTGGTTGCCAGCCTTGCGCGAGTCCACCAGGGCTACGTATTTGCGTATGTATCCCTCGCGTTCGAGTCGCTTTTGTCGTTCAAAGGTGGGGGAGGGCGACAGGTTTACCTTGTCTGCCAGTTCCTTGGTGGTGAGTTTGGAGTTTTCTTGCAGGGCTCTCAGTATGGCGCGGTCCGTAGTGTCGAGTTTTTCCATTTTGGTTAATGATTGATTTGCAGGATGATATTCTGTTTAAGATGTATTTCTTCGGCAAAGATAGTATAATTTCCCGTTCTTTGCAGCGCTCTTGTTCTGATTGAATGCGGAGCGTAACTTTGCAACCGCAAACAAGAAAAACAAATAAACATTACACACAATGAGTACACTGAACAAAGAAAACGCGCCCTTCCGCGCAGACATCGTGGGTAGCTTCTTGCGCCCCCAAGCTATCAAGCAGGCTCGTGCCTCTTTCGCCGCAGGCGACATTACCGCCGCTGAACTTAAAGCGGTTGAGGATAAATGCATCACAGAACTTATTGCCAAGCAAAAGGCTGCCGGGTTGAAAGTAATTACCGACGGTGAGTTCCGCCGCAGCTACTGGCACCTCGACTTTATGTGGGGCCTGAACGGTGTGGAGCACATTGAACTGCCCCACGGATACCAGTTCCAAGGCGAGGAAACGACAAAGGGCTCTTGCGCCATCACGGGTAAGATCTCGGGCGAGGGACATCCCTTCGTTGAGCACTTTAAGTTTGTGAAGCAGTTCGAGGAGGACGGCATCGTAGCCCGTCAGACAATCCCTGCCCCAGCACAGTTCTACGCTGAGCTGTTCCGCGGCGAGAGCAACACGGCTAATACGCTGAAGTTCTACCCCGACAACGCCCAGCTCATCGAGGACATTGCCGCTGCATACCGTCAGGTGATTAAGGAACTCTACGCCGCTGGTTGCCGCAACGTACAGTTCGACGACTGCACGTGGGGTATGGTCTGCGACACCCGTTTCTGGGAGACGATGGTCGGCGGTGGTTACGACGTGGAGGAACTTAAGAACACTTACCTCACGGTGAACAACCTTGCCCTGCTTGATCTTCCCGAGGACCTCGTGGTCAACACGCACGTATGCCGCGGTAACTACCACTCTACTTGGGCTTCGCAAGGTCCGTATGACGCTGTGGCTCCCATCCTCTTCGCCAAGGAGAATGTTAATGCCTACTACCTTGAATTCGACGACGAACGCTCGGGAGGCTTTGAGCCTCTGCGCTACGTGGCAGACGGCAGAAAGGTGGTACTCGGCTTGATCACCACCAAGAACCCCAAGCTCGAGGATCGTGATGCCGTTATCGCCCGCATCCACGAGGCTGCCAAGTACGTACCCCTCGATCGCCTTTGCCTGAGTCCGCAGTGTGGCTTCGCCTCTTGCGAGATAGGCAACAAACTTACCGAGGAAGAGCAGTGGGCTAAGATTGCGCTCGTTCAGAGCATTGCTAAGGAGGTTTGGGGCTAAACGGCCGACTGAAAACTTCCGTTCTACTCCTATTATAATATAGCAGCGAGGGCTGCCGCGTATGTTTGAATGCGTGGCAGCCCTCGATTCGTTATGTTTCAGCCGGCAGAAGGTAAATGGGGGAATTTCTCGCTCCGGCTTTCCTAAGTACGCCTTTCTCCGAAAAGACTTTCAATCGTTTCAGAGCCTCTGGCTTTTTTAGCGCAAACTCCGTTTCAAGGTTTCGCCTCGTCACGTAGCCGTTCTCCGTTATGTAGTCCGTTATCCGTTCCAGGAGTTCCTCGTCGGTGTATTGGGGCGAGGCGGGCGTGGACGCCGCTCGCTCAAACTTAGCTCCCAGTCTGACGCTGTTTAGTAGTTTTGTTTCGGGGCGAAACTTGATTTTCCGCACGCTGATGTATTCTCCGCGCACTTTGTCGATGGTCATCCCCTCGGGCAAGTTCAGTTTTGCCGACAGACTGAAATAGCCCACGCCGGGGATGTGGAATGTGCTCCCGCGCAGGAGTTCGCGCTGCAGACAGTCGCCAATGGCTGCATAGGCAGCTTGAAGGTCTGCGTTTGTGAGCGAACAGCTGTCCTGAATTTCCGCATTGACCTGGCGGTCTGTCAGCGACGGACTCGTTTGCAGGTGTACAAACTCCTGTTCTTTGCCGGTAATGCCCGAATGCTTTATGTGCTTAATTGTGTATTTCATAACTATGATTGAAATATGACAAGCACAAAGTTAAACAAACTTCCCAACCAAATGCAGCTAACATGGCGAGCTGTTGTCGTTCATCGTACACTGAACGCACGTCAGTCGTACGAGTGACACATGTACATCGTACGACAGCCATGCGTCACTCGTACGATGGACGACAAATACATGCCTTTTGCGGAAAAATATCTCCGGGGGTACAATTTAATGCGAGTTGAGGCGGATTTTTTTCGTGCCAGGTCTCCGATTTGCCATCGCTTGTACAAAAAGTGCTATATTTGCCGCCGAAAACGGAAGCGCATATAGCTCTTCAATATGCAAAGGTCGACGCTGCGCCGTTTCTCCTATATATATTATATGTGTGCTTAGGCGGCGCAAGCTCCGGGCTGCGAAATATTTTAATGGGGAAATATTTGGTGCGAAAGGAATAATGCGTAAATTTGCAACCGCTAACGAGTTCGACAGGCGTTGACTCGTCGGTTTCATGGGCAAATACCAGAGTGGCCAAATGGGGCAGACTGTAAATCTGCTGGCTTACGCCTTCGGTGGTTCGAATCCATCTTTGCCCAC
>CAVKGN010000113.1:0-6916 GCA_963655595.1 uncultured Oscillospiraceae bacterium | reverse complement strand
AGAGTTTCCACTTCGTAAAGCAATAACTCCCTAAGCGGCCATCCCCTGTGCCGCCAGTAATCTCACATGCTCCGCCCTTGTCTGGACAACACCAGCGCAAGGGTGGAGTTTTTTGCATACGAAAGCAGCCTCAACAAAGCAGCTCAATCATCGGAATACACCTCAATTCAGCAAAATCTGGAACAGCAAAGTAACAAAACCTTCGTTTGCTGTACCAGAATTTACTACTTTCGCATCATGAACAACGATTTGGCTACATTATCCAACATACCTTTGAACATGGCAACGCTTGCCTCTTTGTTTCCCGATGCCAAGGCGGGAGGGCACAAAGTGCGCAGTCTTGAACAAAGCGGAAAGTTGATCAGGATTAAGCAGGGGCTGTATATTGTGTCCCCCGACCTGACACAAGTGCCGCTTTCTCTCGAACTGATAGCCAACCATGTGTATGCGCCCTCCTACGTATCCATGCATTCGGCGCTGAGGTACTACGGACTCATTCCCGAAGCGGTCTACAGCGTTCAGTCCATGACGGTTAAGCACACGCGGTGCTTCGACACACCCTTGGGATGCTTTCAGTACATGCGTACAAGTCGCGAAGCCTTTCCGGTCGGCGTAACTATCATCAACAAGCAGACATACACGTTCCTAATGGCTACGCCCGAGAAGGCACTGTGCGACCTCATCGCCAACTCGCCTAGTGTGAACCTGCGATACCAGAAAGACGTGGAACGATTTCTGAGCGAAGACTTGCGCATCGACATGGACGACTTCCGCCAAATGGACGTCACCGTCTTTGAGCAATATGCCGAGGTGGGGAAAAAGGCCGCTTCCATTCAGAGTATCATTAAATACTTGAAGCGATGAACAACGAAATATACAATCAGATGCTGTCTGCCTACGACCTCACCACCACGCAGCAGCGGCGCAACGCCGTCTTTGAGGTCAACCAACAGGTAATCCTCGCTGGGCTCTACCATGGAGGCTTTTTCAACGAGGCAGCTTTCTACGGCGGCACGTGCCTACGCATTTTCCACGGGCTGCAACGTTTCTCGGAGGACATGGACTTCTCGCTCTTGGCTCCGTCAGCCAACTTCGACTTCACTCGCTTCTTTCAGCCCGTCATTGATGAGTTTGCCTTGGTTGGCAGAGAGGTGGAGATCAAAAAGAAGGACAAGAAGAACTTCGGAAAGGTGGAGTCGGCGTTCTTGAAGGACAATACCGACGTGTACGATGTCACCTTCCAGACGGAAAAGTCCATCAAGATAAAAATAGAGGTGGACACGCAACCACCCTTAAAGTTTGCCACCGAACAAAAGCTTTTGCTGCTGCCAGAGTCGTTCATGGTGCGCTGCTTCACGCCGTCCTGCCTTTTTGCAGGAAAAATGCACGCATTGGTCTATCGGCAGTGGAAGAATCGGGTAAAGGGGCGCGATTGGTACGACTTCGAGTGGTACATCCGCCACAGCATCCCTTTGGATTTCCCTCACTTGCAGGAGCGTGTACGGCAGTTCAACAACGTAGAAATCAGCAAGGAGGCGTTCCTCGAAAGTCTCAAAGAACGACTTGTAACCGCTGACATCAATCAAGTAAAGGCAGACGTGATGCCCTTTGTCCGCAACCCGAAGGAACTGAACATATGGTCGAACGACTACTTCCTTCAGCTCGCAGAAATGTTGCAGTTCTAAGCCCATCCTGTCTGCCACCCGACAAAAAGGCTCGCCCTAATTGGCAGGAAAGTTTAATGAATGTTACACCGCGCGGCGTGGCAACGTGTTTGCACCTTATGGGGCAGAAACAAACAAAAAGAAAAGCTTTATGAACTTCGACAACTTTACTATCAAAGCGCAACAGGCACTGCAACAGGCAGTGGACCGCGCACAGCAAAACGGGCAGCAGGCCATCACGACGGTGCACCTGCTTGCTGGAGTGATGGCCGTGGGCGAGAACGTCACCAAGTTCCTCTTTGGGAAGTTGGGTGTGAACGAGCGCGCACTGCAAACAGCTATCGATAGCGAACTGCAACACCTGCCCCACGTGAGCGGCGGCAACGGCTCGCCCTACTTGGACAACGATGCCAACTCCGTGGTGCAACAGGCGCAGAGCATCGCGCAGAAAGCCGGCGACACCTACGTAGGCCTCGAACCTATGCTGCAAGCCTTGCTCGCCGTGAAGGGTACAGCCTCGCAAATGCTGAAGGACGCTGGCGTGACGGCCGACGCTCTGAGTCGTGCCATTGCCGAACTGAGGGGCGGCAAGAAGGCCACCTCGCAGAGCAGCGAGGACACCTATCAGGCCCTGGCCAAATACGCCCGCAACCTCGTTGAGGAGGCGCGCGCTGGCAAGCTCGACCCTGTCATCGGGCGCGACGAGGAAATTCGCCGCGTGTTGCAGATACTCTCGCGGCGTACCAAGAACAACCCTATCCTCATTGGCGAACCGGGTACAGGTAAGACGGCCATTGTGGAGGGTCTTGCCCAGCGTATTGTCCGCGGCGACGTGCCTGAGAACTTGAAGAACAAGCAGCTCTTCTCGCTCGATATGGGTGCGCTCGTGGCGGGGGCGAAGTACAAGGGCGAGTTCGAGGAACGCCTAAAGAGCGTCATCAACGAGGTGACGCAGGCGCAGGGCGACATCATCCTCTTCATCGACGAAATCCACACGCTCGTGGGTGCTGGTAAGGGCGAGGGAGCTATGGACGCTGCTAACATATTGAAGCCTGCCCTGGCCCGTGGCGAACTGCGCAGCATCGGTGCCACCACGCTCGAGGAGTACCAGAAGTACTTCGAGAAGGACAAGGCCTTGGAGCGCCGCTTCCAGACGGTGATGGTGGACGAGCCTTCGCCCGAGGACGCCATCAGTATTCTCCGCGGATTGAAGGAGCGTTACGAGAACCACCACCGCGTGCGTATCCAGGACGATGCCCTCATCGCCGCCGTGCAACTTTCGCACCGCTACATCTCCGACCGTTTCCTGCCCGACAAGGCTATCGATCTCATGGACGAGGCTGCTGCCAAACTGCGTATGGAGCGCGACTCACAGCCCGAGGAGCTCGACGAGATTACGCGCCGTCTGCGCCAGCTCGAGATTGAGCGCGAGGCCATTAAGCGCGAGAACGACGAGCCCAAGCTCCAGCAGCTCAACAAAGAGATAGCCGAGCTGAGCGAGAAGGAGAAGGACTTGCGCGCCAAGTGGGAGGGCGAGAAAGAGGTGCTCTCGAAGATTCAGCAGGACAAGCAGCAGATGGAGCAGCTCAAGTTTGAGGCCGAGCGCGCCGAACGCGAGGGCGACTACGGCCGTGTGGCTGAGATTCGCTACGGCAAACTCAAACAGCTCGATGCCGACATCAAGGCGCAGCAGGAGCAGCTCCGCAACCGCCAGGGCGCAGAGGCCATGGTGAAGGAGGAGGTCACGGCCGACGACATTGCCGACGTGGTGGCTCGCTGGACGGGCATACCCGTGCAGCGCATGTTGCAGAGCGAGCGCGACAAGTTGCTCCACCTCGAGGACGAGCTCCACAAGCGCGTAGTGGGTCAGGACGAGGCCATTGCCGCCGTGGCGGATGCCGTGCGCCGTTCGCGTGCCGGACTGCAAGACCCCAAGCGCCCCATCGGTTCGTTCATCTTCCTCGGAACAACGGGTGTGGGTAAGACGGAGCTTGCCAAGGCTCTGGCCGACTACCTGTTCAACGACGAGAACATGATGACGCGTATCGACATGAGCGAGTATCAGGAAAAGTTCAGCGTGAGTCGCCTTGTGGGTGCCCCTCCGGGATACGTGGGCTACGACGAGGGTGGCCAGCTCACCGAAGCCGTGCGCCGCAAGCCGTACAGTGTGGTGCTGTTCGACGAGATTGAAAAGGCGCACCCCGACGTGTTCAACATCCTGCTGCAAGTGCTCGACGACGGCCGCCTTACGGACAACAAGGGGCGCACCGTCAACTTCAAGAACACCATCATCATCATGACGTCAAACATGGGTTCGCAGCTCATCCAACAGCGCTTCGAGGCCATTGCCAACAAGAACACCGAAGAGCGCGAGCGCATCATTGAGAGCACCAAGACCGACGTGCTCGACATGCTCAAGAAGACCATCCGCCCGGAATTCCTCAACCGCATTGACGACATCATCATGTTCCGCCCGCTCACGCAGAGCCAGATTGAACAGATTGTCCGTTTGCAGATTGGTGGCATCCAGCGGTTGCTCAGCGAGCAGGGCGTAACGCTCCGCGCCGACGACAGTGCTGTGCGACTCGTGGCTCAGGCTGGGTTCGACCCCGAGTTTGGCGCACGCCCCGTGAAGCGCGCCCTTCAGCGGCTCTTGCTCAACGACCTCAGCAAGGCGCTCCTGGCTGGCACGGTCAACAAGGACCAGCCCATCCTCGTTGAGGCGAGCGGCGACGCACTCAGTTTCCGCAACTAACCAGACTATGCATCAACGGCAGCAGAGCCGGCTTTCCACGTGGGAGGCCGGCTCTGTCCGTATATGGGGGATTTCACATTTCTTTTGCGCCCGACCAAGCCGAATGTAAAACGGAATACCTAAATTTGCGGCGGTTTGACACTGAAAACCACAAAATTCCAACCAAATAGCAAACAGATCACACTGCATACACTTTACACACAAAAACAATGAACAAGAAGTTCGTAGTAGCTAGCATGGCCGCCCTCATGGCAATGGCGGGCAATGCCCAAAAGGTGAAAATATTCGATCCCGCACGCAAGTGGTCGTCCTCATTCGACGCCCTTATCAAGGGACAGTCCGTGAAGCGCCTCAGCGCCAAGGGCGACAGCGTTACGCTCACGCCCGATAGCCTTGTGGAGGTAAACGTTCGCACGGACGACAATTCGGCGCAGGACGTTGCCAGCTTCATCCAGGCCGAGGGCTACGAGGCCGTTGCCCCCACGGGCAACTTCGTTACGGCGCAGATTCCCTCTCGCCTCATTGCCTCGCTTGCCAGCGAACCGGGCGTGAAGTACATTAGCTCGCCCCGCCAATACCACACGTTCATGACCAACGTGCGCCCCGATGTGGGTGTCACCAAGGTGCAGGAAGGCACCGGCCTCGACACTCCCTACGACGGTACGGGCGTAATTGTTGGCGTCATCGACCAGGGCTACGAGTACAAGCACCCTGCCTTCAAGGACCGCGTAAAGCGTTGGGGTAGCAACTCCAACACGGGTGCCATGAAGACCACCACCCCCACCAGCGACCCCAACAACAAATCGAGCCACGCCACACACGTGACCAACATTGCCGCTGGTAGCAAGGTGGAAGGCTCCGACTATTACGGCATCGCCACTGGTGCGGAGATTGTACCCATGACAAGTTCGCTCTCCGGTAGTGCTATCGTACAGCAGGCATCAGCCATCAAGAAGTACGCCGACGAGGTGGGCAAGCCCTTCGTATTGAACATGAGTTTTGGCTCCAACCTCGGACCGCACGACGGCACATCAGACGTAGACCTCGCCATGAACCAGCTCACCGGCAAGGGAGCTATCTTCGTGGCAGCTATGGGCAACAGCGGCACCAGCAACATCCACGCAAAGGGCGTGTTCACCGCAGACGACGAGCCCCTCTACCTGTGCTTGCAACCCACCAGCACAAATACCGACCGCTTCATCACTGCCGACGTATGGACAAACTGGAGCTACACCGATGACTCCGACGTAAACATCCTCCCCTGCATCTATGCTAACGGCAAGCTCTACCGTCCCACCGATGCACAACTGAATACGATGGCCAACCAGGCAATGTTCGGCGTAGAAATCTCGGACGTCACTGGGCGTTGCTGTGCCCAAATCGCAGGCAACATCAAGGACATTGCCAGTGTACTGGGCGTGACGGCCAACTCCTGCTACTTTGTGTGGCAAATCTCGGGTAAGGCAGGCAACGGATTCCACGCCTGGACGGACGACTCTGACGACGACTACGCAGCAGAGTTCATAAAATTCACGAAGACTGACTCCAGCACCGGCAAACAGATATCCACCATCGCCGGCGACGACGAATACCTCGTGGGCGAAGGCGCAGCCTCTGTTCCCGATGCCATCGCAGTAGCCTCATACAACGCCGCCTCGGGCTACACGCCCATGATTACCGGCCAACGCGTCACAAGCACCGCAGGCGAAGTGGGCGGCATAAGCTACTTTACCAGCCCCGGCCCCTGGCTCGGAGAGTACGACAAGCCCACCATTGCCGCTCCCGGCGGTGTAATCATCTCTGCCTACTCGAAAAAGATAAGCGGATTTGACGCTCAAACCAACAGAAACCTCGTACAGTCCGTCAAGGTGGACGGCAACCTGTTCTACTACGGACAGATGAGCGGCACCTCAATGGCCACCCCCGTGGTGACCGGCACCATCGCCCTCTGGCTCCAAGCTAACCCCGACCTCACGCCGGCCGACGTGCGCAACATCCTCAAAACCACTGCGCGCAAGGACAGCTACACGGGCAAGAACCTCACCTGGGACAAGCAGTGGGGATACGGCAAAATCGACGCCTACGAGGGTCTGAAAGCAGCCATCAACCTGCGCACTGGCATCAACGAAGCAGTCAACACCGCCGCCCCCGTCACCCTGCAAAAGGGCGAAGGCGAGTGGAAGGTACTCTTCAACAACGACGAACAGTTTGCCGACGTACGCATTGTAGCAGCCAACGGCCAAACGATCTACACCGACCACATTGCCAGCCCGCGCCACGGCGACGAGCACACAGTGAGCACCACCACGCTCGCTCCCGGCGTCTACGTGTTCCAAATCAACACCGCCGCCACTCAGCTGACGCGCAAGATGGTAGTGAAGTAACCAACAACATCCCCCTGCCCCATGGCAGGAACACCTACCCCGACGGGCATCCGTTCCATCAAGGATCGGATGCCCGTCGCTTGTTTCCCAACTCCCCCCGCCCAAGCCTCCCC
>CAVKGN010000112.1:0-6919 GCA_963655595.1 uncultured Oscillospiraceae bacterium | reverse complement strand
CAGTCGGCGCTGTTCCAGCCTCGGCCGTTGGAGTAGGACTCGGCGGCGTCTACTCCTGAGTCTGATCCTGAGGGAGGAACTATGGTGATGCTTGTGGGCGATGCCGCGAGCATTTCAACGGGGTTGATGGTGAGGACTGTTGCTTTGGGAGCTTGATATGTTGCCTTCATTGTTTCGTGGATTGATTTGTTAGGTGAAGTGATTTATTGGGCAATGAACTTGTGACCGCCCTGGATGTAGAGGCTGCCCTTTACTGTTTGCTGCACGCGGCGTCCGGTGAGGTCGTAGATGGGTGCTGCGGGAGCGGATGCGCTCTCCACAATGCGCTTGATACCCGTGGTGCTGCCCCCGAAGTTCATAGCGATGGCGGAACCGCTGGCACTATATTCCAGATATGCCTTGTAGGAAGCTAGCGTAGAGCCTATTTGGCCTTTGTAGAAGGCTACCTGACCATCCTTTGCTGCGAGGATATAAGCGTTGTCACTGGAGGCAAGTACCTTGCTCGATGCGCCTGTGCCTTTGAGCTTATTGTCGGTAATGGTGGCAACAGTCTCGGTTGTGGCAGGAGCGATGTTGAGCTGAGTGGCAGTGCTTGCTGTGAGCAATACGCCCTCGCCTGCCGGGATAGCTTCGCCGCTTGCGATGGCTGTCACTTTGGCTGTTTCGCCGTCAAGTTCTTTCACGTAGTAAGCCTTCACGCCGTCGGGAACGACTGCATTATAGGGAGCGGAGAAAGTAGAGATGTAGTCAACATTCTCGATGTTCGTTGTTTTACCAGGTGTTACGCTATTGTTGTTTGTTGCGTCTTCGATGAGGAGGGCAGAGGAGTATTTCGTACTATAGAAAGCTCCATCTGCTTTATCATAAACAGGGACAGAGTTGCCAGAATCGCCATAGTTAATTACAAATACACGACCATTTCCATAACCTTTGAACTGGGCATATACATAATTTATTGTATTATAGAGTTTGCTCGTATAGGAGTCTTTTGAAGAAGTAGCGATCAAGGTCATCACGCATTCAGCAGCATAACTATCAAGATACCCCTTGCCACTATTATTTCCATAGTTAGCTCCTGTTATATTTCCTCTGAAGATAAAGTACTTACCAGCCGTATTCACAAATACGTAATTGCCATCAGATACCTTACGACAAATCAACTTTGCTGTTTCGGGGTAGTTCTTGTTGTCGTCTGCGTCTGTGCTGACCAAGTGATAGCCTGTACCATCGGTGTAGTTCATATAGCACTTCTTGCCCTTTGTGGAAACACCAGTGATTGTGTAAGCCTTTCCGTCTTCAAGAGCAGTAGAAGTGGTAAGCTTGAACGTGGGTTTCTGCGTCTCCACGAAGAACTTACCATAAGCGTCGAGCAAAGCCTCGCTTAGACTCTGTACGTCGCCTTCAGCTGTAACGGCGTTAGCATTGGTAATCGCAGTATTTACATCATCTTTGGAAACTGTAGTAGTCGTGGCTTGGACGTCTGCTTGAATATCAGTGGCAAGTGCCTTGAGCGTAGTTACATCTGCGGGAATGAAGTTCCAGGTACATCCCTGGTCGGAGCTTGTCCACAGTTTTACGAGTGAGCCAGACGTACCTTTATACATATTCCACCCGAATTCTCCCGTTGTAATCGTGTACAAGGGATAGTAGCCGTTTGCGTTTACGTGGGTTGTAGCCGTAATAGTCCAATCGGCGTTTTGCTTTGCATCTGCGGTGTAGTAAGTGACTGCCGTTTCATTGGTCGTTGCTGATGCACCTATATATGTAGCCGTCTGATCGCCGAGATTCGTTGCTACAACGTTGTACTTACCCTCTGAATCAGTGGAAGCGAGAAGCTTCACTTGGAGCTTTGTTCCTGTGTTTGCGAAGCTAACGATATTGGTCGTGGTACTTTCTTCACCTTGAGATGTTGTGAGGTAGTAGCTGTTATTGACGCCTGCATTCTGCAGATAGTATGTGTAGGTGTTTGTGTCGTCCGACACCTTTGGCACCATGATTTGGGCTTGGGCCGTGAGGGCTGTGCCTGCCAGGAGGGCGAGACCCAGCGCGAAAGAAGTAATTTTCTTCATACTTGAATTTGTTTATTGGTTGTTTAGAATATGCTTGGGGGATGTGTGCGCGGTGGGTGACCACCGGAAGGCACGCGAGAAAGCCGCGTTTCCTCTCCGTTGCCTATTGGAGGCGGCGGAGGGGAAACGCGGCTATGCCGTGCAAGCCGACGAGGCGGCTATGAAGGTGCTGAATAGGGGGGGGGTAATTTTTGCGACTCCGAACGCACGAGAGGCGCGCGCCGTGGTGGTGAGCGTGCGGAGCTGCTTGGTGGCTATGGAGTTCGGAGTATGCATTTTTATGTGTTTTTCCTATTGTTCGGGGGCAAATGTAGGGAGTTCGTGAATATACTGCAACATTTATGCAAAATATTTATGATTTATGGAATATTATGCATGATTTTGCGGCTTTGCGTTCATTTCTAAGGGGTTAGGAGCGTAGACACCGCTGCGGGGGCGAAAAAGAAATCTCCCCGCGAGAGCACGGAGCCCTGCGGGGAGATTTGTATGTTTCAGAGATTGCCTTGGGGCAATTCTGCGGTGGAGCTTATTTTACCACTGCCTTCTTGCCGTTAACGATGTAAACACCTGCGGGGAGTTTGCCGTTTACGCGGATACCGTTGATGTTGTAGATCGTCTTCGTGCCGTTGGCAGCGTCAGCCTTCACAGCGTTGATGCCTGTTTCTACGCCAATACCGTAAACGAGCGTGAAGCCGGGGAGGGGGTTGTTGTCATCATCGAGATAGAAGCCAGCGGGAACTTCAATGGTGTAAACACCCTTCTCGGTCAACGTCTGAGAGAGCGTGATGCTCGACATATTGAAGATCATGGGGTTGATATCTCCTGTGGCAGTGCATACCTCTACACCGTCCTTCATCACCTTGAGAGTCTGGTTGGTATCTACTGTGGGAGCATCAAAATCACCTTCATCGTAGTCATTGAGCGTGATGAGGATTTCATCAAGCTTCTCCACGGTGCTGCCGTTTGCGGGATCAGCGGTGAAGTTGAGCGGATCAGCGATGGTGTATGTGAGAGTAAAGGCAGGAACAGGTTCGCCAGAATCATCTAAGAAGTAGCCCTCGGGCACTTCGAAGGTGTAAACGCCCTTTTCAGTGTAGTCCACAGTGATGTCTGCCTGATTCAACTGATCGTCAGAATAAACAGCATCAACCTTACCAATAGACTTGCCATCCTTGGAGATGCTAATCATACCACTGCCAATACCGATCTCGTTGTAAGAAGTGAAGACGATGCTGATTTTAGAGAGCGACTGAACGAAAGAGCCGTTTGCAGGAGTCGTCTCGTAGGCAGCCTCAACTTTTTCTTCCTCAATGTAGTAGTAGCCCATGAAAGCACGAGTGTTCTCAGACTCGAACTGGAAGCCCGAGGTGAAGTAGTCGTCGGGGATGCTGAAGATGTAAGTACCCGGCTCGGTTATCTCTGCGCTGAGGTAGAGACGAGCGTCGGTAGTCTTGATCTTATCCTGCCAATACTGGCCGTACTTCTCCTTCATCGCCTCATCAGAGAGGGTTTCATAGTCGTCGATGATTGCCTGAACGGTCTCAGAGTAGATAAGCTCTACGGAGTCAACCACAGCAACGGTCTTTCGGCTTGCACGGTCAACGAGTGTAGCCTCGCTGAGAGCCAAACTACCCATACCGATGTAGCTGGGAGTAGTTACGTCGAAGTAAGAGATAGAAGAAACCGTAGACTCAGACTCGGGAGTAACCGTCAGCTCTGCACCGTTGTAAGAGAGGAAGAGTTCCTGCTGCGTTACGCTGGTTGCGCGGTCGCCAAAGTTACCCTTTACGCGACGGCCGTCTACATCCTCTGCTGCGATGTTGACTGTGGCATAACGAGCGTCCTGGCTCTTAGCATTAGATTCGGACAGGCCAAGCGTCCACTGATTAGAGTAGCCGTCATCATCGGGTTCAATCGGAGTGTAAGTGTCGAAGTACATATTCTCGCTACCGCCACCACCGGCGATGCAAGTAGCACCTTCCACAATCTTCACCATACCATCGTAGGTCACGGTGAGGTTGAAGTCGTCAGCCGAAGTAATCGTGGTGGGTTCAACGCTTTCGAGGTTGATGTCGCTGTAAACGTAGTCGGCCTGCGTACCGTAGATGTAGAGCGTGTCGCTACCTACAACATTGTCCTTGTACGGGTTCCAGTTCTTACCAAGCTGCTGGTAGCCATTAACAACGATGCGGTAAGTGTGGCCGAGGAGTAGCTTCGTAGTGCCGAGGCCTACCACTTCGCCCTTCCATACCTGAGCGTCCTTATCGTAGGTGCCTACGTGGGTGCGGGTTACGATGAATGCATCGTCGCCCTCTACGGGGTTGAGGTCCTCAATGGAGTAAGCTACGTAGGAGAGAGAGTCAGTGCCTACGTTAGCGTCGTAGTTGGTCTTGATGGTGATGGGCTGATCGCTCACGAGCGAGTCGAGCTCAGCGCCAATCATTTCCTGGGGAGCAGCGTCGGTTGAAGCCTGGTAAGTCATGCTCTGAACGGTGAAGCCATTGTACTTGGCCGTGAAGAGTGACTGGTAGTTCTTACCGTTGGCAGCCTTGAGGTTGGTCAGGGTGAGGTACACGTTCTTCTTTGCCTTAACATCATCGGGCACAGGGATGGTAAGCGTGTAAGCACCAGGGATATCTGTATCGGCTGTCGGGTTCAGCTTGTCCTTTGCAACTTCGATAGTCTCGAGCGATTTTGTATCGCTGATGTAGCTGAAACGAGCAGCGTCGTAGCTGAACTTGTCGTAGTCGTTGATGAAGAGAGTTACGTTGTCTACGTTAGCCAACGAAGAACCAGATGCGGGAGTGAACTCCACAGCAGCGTTTACGTTGGTGATCTCATAAGGATACTGCACGGTGAACGAGCCAGTGCTGCCAGTGGCAGTGGTGTAAACGGGGTAGCCGTCAGTGTCGCAGAGGTTGCTCACCTGGAGGAGCATCTTGTCGTAGATAGTGTTCGTGCCGAGCATGAGGGCTGGAGTACGTTCCTTGTCGGTGAGGTCGATGGTAAGGACGTTGCCGCTCACTGTGTAGGGAGGATTTTCCGTGTAACGATCGGAAGCCTCAGCGCCTGAAGAGAAGTCACCGTAAGTGAGCTTGATCTTTTCAGCAGACTTCACCTGGATGTCGCCGTCGAAGGTGAGCGTTACGATACCGTCCTCGTTGCCCTTTGTCCAGAAAGAACGGAAAGTGTGCGAGGTGTTGAAGTTCGTTGCAGAAACGAGTGCGACGGGCTTCTTGCCGCAAACGAAGGAGGCAGATACCGTGCCGTCCTCGCCAGCCTTAACCGTTTCGTCGCCCTTGAGCGTTACGCCAGTGAGGACAAACGAGATTGCGTCGCCTGCCTTGATCTTACCCTCGTTCATGAGGTTGTAGATAGCTTCCTTAACCTCGAAGAACACGTGGCTGCCGTTGGTGTTGAAGTCGAGCGGCTTCTTGGCGTTGTCGGCATAAACGAGAGATACGCCAGAGCAGCTTACGTTGTTGTCGAAGTAGAAGGACAACTGCGAATTGGCGGTGCAGTTGATGGTTGAGCCGGCAGCTACAGACGTACCGGTGAACGTCACGGACTTGGTCGTGCTGAACGAGAGCGTCACCGTGATGTTGGAGAGCACATTGCCTGCGCTGAAGTAATAGGTTGTTCCAGCCGTTACGTCGAAGTAGTAGTAAGAGTGGAAGTTCTCGTCCTTCATGTTCGTCACTTCGATTTGCTGGGTACAAGCAGCGTCACTGTAAGCAGTGATGATATTGCTGCTGGACGAGCTTACCTTGAGCACACCGTCTTCGGTGGCCGTGTACGAACCGACACCCGTGGTGCTCATGCCAACTTCGTAGGCTTTGTCCAGTTCAAGCTTGCCGAGAGTTGCGATGGGGTCGGCCTGAGCTGTGAGCGTGCCTACGACGAGCAGCAAGCACAGGGCGAAGAGCGAACGAAGGCTCTTCTTGGCTTGTGTGAAGTAGATTTTACTCATACGTTGATAAGGATTATAAAGTTAATAAAATGATGATTTTTCCGATTGGTGGGGGCGGCGTTGGGGGTGCCGTGGGTTAGCGGGGCGTTGCCCCTCGTTTAGAGAGCTGCCCTTACAGGGCGCCCTCGCTTTGGTTCATCCGATTACCCAGTGACGTGTCGGGGATTTCATCCCCTCGCTCTGCCCTGGGCTATGGAGAGCTGGGCTTTCAGCCCGCGGTTTGTGGGCGAACTCCTTTGTATAGCACGTATCATTGTGGCCTATATCGGTCGACTTTTAGTCTTCATGGTGATCGAGCGTCGCTGCCAAGCGGGGCGTTGCCCCTCGTATAGAGAGCTGCCCTTTCAGGGCGGCAACTATTTGGCCTTGGGCTACCCAGGGTGACGTTCGGGGATTTCATCCCCTCTCTCTGCCCTGGGCTATGGAGAGCTGGGCTTTCAGCCCGCGGTTTGTGGGCAATGTCACCGCATTTATCATGGACGTCCGATGCCCAATTCTCCATATATTATCAACGGCAATGCCCTTGCATTTACGTCGTGGTTCCTATCCACCTCTGTCCATGCGCCCTGAAAGGGCAACTCCCCATAGCCCAGGGCAGAGTGGCGGCGCGTAGCGGCGACACGACACCCTGGGGACTCGCCCGTGTACAGACGTTGGCGCCCTGTAAGGGCAGCTCTCTATACGAAGGGCAGAGCGAGAGAGCGAAGCGAACTCGCGGCACCCTGCTAAGGAAGGGGCTGGGATGCATTGCAGGGGAAACGGCTCACCACCGCTCAATCCTTGAATACATACGTCTCGTCGTACTCAACCTCATAGTGTTCGAGAAATCGGCGGTACTCATCCGCAAACGACACCTTTTTATGGTGTTCCTTTTGCCCTT
>CAVKGN010000111.1:0-7015 GCA_963655595.1 uncultured Oscillospiraceae bacterium | reverse complement strand
CGGTGCGTCAGTTCGTAGCGGTTGAGACGGGAATAGTCCGACGGCGCCTCCACGTCGTTGTCGTACGTGAGCGGCACGGCGGGCATGCGGATGGCCACGGGGTGTTCCGTATAGGCGAGCGACCACTTGACCATTGCCTCATACTCGCGGCGGCACGTGGGGTGCAGGTACACAAGGTTGGGAATGTTGCATAGCAAACTGATGTCGTAGAAGCCCAGGTGCGTCACGTCGTTCAGGCCGCAGAGCGAGCCGCCCACCACGATGATAGTGGCAGGATTGTCGTTGATGCAGAGGTCCTGCGACAGCTGGTCGTACGTTCGTTGGATGAACGAGCTATGTACGCCAAACACCGGCTTGCCCCCGCGCTTCGCCACGGCACTGATCATGGCCACTGCCGTTTCCTCGGCTATGCCCACGTCGACAAACTGCTTGCCTGCCTGACGGCGTTTGTCGGGCGTCCAGCCCCAGATGCCCGGCGTGCCAGCCGTGAACGCCACCACCGAAGGGTCGGCAGCCATCTCGCGGAGCAGCAGGTCGGCAGTAACGGTGCCGAAGTTCTCGCCGAAGCAGTATTCGGGTTTCGTCTCGCCCGTTTCGAGGATGAAGGGAAAGCCCCAGTGGAACCGCTCCTTTTGTTCCTCGGCAAAGCGGTAGCCCTTGCCCTTGACCGTATGGATGTGCACCACCACGGGACGCGTCGTGTCCTTCACCTGGCGGAAGGCCGCGATGAGGGCTTGCACGTTGTTGCCCTCCTCAACGTAGAGGTAGTCCAAGCCCATGGAGCGAAACAAATTGCAGGGTGCGCTGCCACCTGTGCGGCGCAGCAGGTCGAGACCGGCGTAGAGTCCGCCGTGGTTCTCGGCAATGGACATCTCATTGTCATTTACTACGATGATAATGCCCGTGGCAAGCTCGCCCGCCATATCCAGACCCTCGAGCGCCTCGCCCCCGCTGAGCGAACCGTCGCCAATGACGGCGATCACGTTTTCCGTGCCGCCGAGCAAGTCGCGCCCCTTAGCCAATCCGCAGGCCAGGCTCACCGAGGTGGACGTGTGGCCGATGACGAAATGGTCGTGCGGACTCTCCGACGGCTCCGAGTAGCCCGACACCGCGTCGTACTCCTCAGCGTGTAGGAAGGCGTCCTTGCGCCCCGTGAGCATCTTGTGCGCATAACTCTGGTGGCTCACGTCGAACACAATCTTGTCCTCAGGAGAGTTGAACACGTAGTGCAGAGCCACGGTGGCTTCGACCAATCCCAGGTTGGGACCAATGTGACCGCCGTGGTCGGAGAGCTTTTGCAGCAGGGCGGCGCGCACCTCAGCTGCCAGGGCGTCGAGCTGCGGCGCGGAAAGCTTCTTCACGTCGGCAGGCGATGAAATATTTTCGATGTACATAGGTCAATGAGTGATGTTGTTTCGCTGCAAAATTACCGCTTACCCGCCAAGCCCGGCATACAGCGATTACGGATTGACTTACCCCAATTACCTTGCGGCCAGGGTAGGGCGGCACAGCGGACGAAAAAAGGACGGGCAAAGCCTGGATTGAGCTTTGCCCGTCCTTAGGGGAACTATGTGGGATGGGGGAGTTAGAGGCTGTTAGTCACCTCGTGACCCATCTGCATGACGTATGTGAGGTTGAGGTCGGCGTCGAACATCATGAGGTCGGCGTCTTTGCCAGCTTCGAGTGTACCCTTGCGGTCGAGCACGCCCATAATGCGAGCCGGCGTTTCGCTGGCCATGCGGCAAGCGTCGGCAAGGGGAATGCCAGCCTGCTGCACGCAGGTGCGGATGAGGCGGTCCATGGTGGCGATTGAGCCAGCGAGAGCTGAGCGGTCAGCCAACTTGCAAACGCCGTCCTCCAAAATTACGCGGGGGTCGAAGGCTGCATCGCCCTCAGTGGCAGCGCAAGCCAGGGAGTCGGTGATGAGCGCCGTCTTCTCCACACCCTTAATCTGATAGATCATGCGGAGCATAACGGGAGGTACGTGGATGCCGTCGGCAATCATTTCCACCGTCATGTCCTGCTCGGCGAATATGCTCTCAACCGTGCCAGGCACCTTGAATTCGCGGTTTTTGTAGACCACGGGCATGGCGTTGTAGAAGTGGGTGGCGTGCGTCATGCCGGCTTTGTGGGCAGCTGCCACGTCGTCGTAGGTGGCACGCGTGTGAGCAATGGCGGGCAATACGCCGTGGCGGCGGCAAGCCTCGATAAACTCAATGGAGCCAGGCAGTTCGGGAGCCTCGTCCCAACGCTTCAGACACTTGTACTTGTCGAGCAGCGGTTCGTACTCGCTTGCCACGGGCGGCTTAATCCATTCGGGAATCTGTGCACCAGCCTGTGCAAGGTTGAAGTAGGGGCCTTCGAGGTGCAGACCAAGGATGGGGCTGTCCTCCTCAGCCATGAGCTTGTCGCACGTTTCGCAAGCCGCCTCAATCATGGGGACGGTAGACGAGGAGAGGGTGGGGAAGATGGAGGTGGTGCCGTGCTTCATGTGTGCCTTGACAGCCACGCGGAAAGCCTCCTCGCAGCCCTCCATAAAGTCGCGACCGCCGCCGCCGTGTACGTGCATTTCAATGCCGCCGGGCACGATGGCGCAGCCCTTGGCGTCGATTATCTCGGCATTCTCAATGTGTAAGTCGCAATTGATTACGGCCTTGATTTTGTTGCCCTCAACGATTACTGAACCGCCTTCGAGCCAGCCGTCGGGAGTAAGGATGCGGCCATTGGTAAATTGCTTGAGCATGATAGGTGGGTTTTGGTTGTACGGCAGGTTTCGGCAAGCGTTTACGACAAGTGCAAGCGCAACGGGCGAAACCCGCATTCTGTTTTTATGCATAGCAAAGGTAAGCAATAATTCTTAACTTTGCGTTCAGTTCGTCAAAAAGCGCACCGCCGGGGCTTGGCAGCCCACTTTTTGTCAGACGGACGCGCTTTTCGCTTTCGCAACACAAGAAAATCCCCTTATGGACTTAACGCAAAGTTCCCCCACACAAACGCCGCCCTCTCGCCGAGGATGGGTGGCCCTTACGCCGTTGCTCCTGTTGGCCGTGCTGATGGTCGGTTTCGGTCTCCTGGCAGACGACTTCTCAAAGGTGCCGATGGCCATCGTCTTCCTGTTTACAAGCATTGCCTCCCTCTTGACCCTCCGCGGCCACACGCTCGAAGAACGCGTAAAGGTGTTCTCGCACGGCGCGGGCAATAGCGAACTGCTGCTGATGGTTTGGATATTCGTACTGGCGGGCGCGTTCGCCTCGTCGGCCAAGGCCATGGGAGCCGTCACCGCTACGGTGGACCTCACCCTGTCGCTGCTGCCCAGCTCCGTGCTGCTGGCGGGACTGTTCCTTGCCTCGTGCGTGGTGTCGCTGTGCATTGGCACGTCGGTAGGTACGATCGTAGCCCTGGTGCCAATGGCCGCCGAACTGTCGACGCGTACGGGCACATCGTTGCCCCTCATCGTGGCAGCCGTGGTGGGCGGCTCGTTCTTTGGCGACAACCTGTCGTTCATCTCCGACACCACCGTTGTAGCCACACGCACGCAAGGCTGCTCCATGCGCGATAAGTTTCGCACAAACTTTCGCATAGTCCTGCCCGCCGCCGTGGTGTGCTTCCTTATATATATAGGTATAGGCATGGGCGGGCAGCACGCAGCCTATACGCCCAGCGGCAGCCTTGACCTGTGGCGCATTCTGCCCTACGCCCTGGTGCTGGTGACGGCCGTGGCAGGCGTGAACGTGCTCGTAGTGCTGGTGCTCGGCATTGCGGCAACCGGCATCGTAGGTATCACCGAGGGCAGCTACGACCTGCTGGGCTGGGTGAGCGCTATGGCAGAAGGCATCGGCGGCATGGGCGAGCTGATACTCATCTCCATGATGGCGGGCGGACTGCTCGCCGTGATACGCAAAGGCGGCGGCATTGACTGCATTGTGAACGCCCTGACGAGTCGCGTGAAGTCGCGCCGCGGAGCCGAGGTGTGCATCTCGCTGCTCGTGGCATTCACGAACTGCTGCACGGCAAACAATACGGTGGCTATTCTCTCCGTGGGCGGCATAGCCAAGGACATTAGCGAACGCTACGGCGTGGACAACCGCCGGGCAGCCAGCTTGCTCGATATGTTCTCGTGCATTGTGCAGGGCTTCATCCCCTACGGCGCACAGCTGCTCATGGCGGCAGGACTGGCGGCGGTGAGCCCCATGGAAATTATCCCCCACCTTTACTACCCCATGCTCCTCATTGTGGCTGCGGCCGTGAGCATAGCGTTTGCAAAATCAAAGACTGACAGCCATGCCCAAAAGAAGAATTAACAAGACGCGGCGCACGCGCAAGGGGCACTACTGGTTCCTGTTGCGCTTCATGCTGGTGGTGGTCATCGTGGTGGCTGCCGTTTACGGCGTTCGCCGTTGCGGCACCGACAGCAAGGCCACCGACTCCGCCGTGTGCGAGGACAGTCTGCCCCACCTGAACGACCTGGTGAGCAACTCCCTGTCCGAGAACGACGGCACAGCCAATATGGACGCCGACGTGGAGAAGTTTATACGCCGCTGGGAACTCCGAGGTTTGCAGATAGCCGTGTCGCGCAACGACTCGCTCGTATTTGCCAAAGGCTACGGCTGGGCAGAGCAAGAGAAAAACGAGCCGATGACTCCAACGCACATTATGCGCGTTGCCTCCGTGTCGAAACTCCTGACCGCCGTGGGCATCATGAAACTGCAAGAGATGGGCAAGCTGAGGCTGACGGACCACGTGTTTGGCGAACAAGGCATTCTCAACGACACAGCCTATACGAACGCGATAACCGACAAACGGTACTTCGACATTACCGTGGAGGATCTGTTGCGCCATCGTGCAGGATTTACCAACCGCGCAGGCGATCCGCTCTTCTCTACGCGCTACATCATGATGCAGCAGCGCCTGACCACGCCGCCCGACCACCGCACGCTGCTCCGCATTGTGCTGCGCCGCAGACTTAGCTACGAACCCGGCGGCGAGACGCGCCGTTACAGCAACCTGGGGTATATGCTCCTCTCCATGATAATTGAAAAACGCTCCGGCGAAAGTTATGAGGAGTTTATGCAGCACGAGGTGTTCCGCCCCGCTGGGTGCTTCGGCTTTGCCATAGCCGGCAACTACTACGCCGACCGCCACCCAGGCGAGGTGAAATATTATATGCACAAAGAGGCACAGCCCATCGAGGAGTTCAACAACAGCGGACGAATGGTGGAGAAGTGCTACGGCGAGAACAACATTCCCGAACTGGCAGGCGCGGGGGCATGGTGCGCCTCGGCGGCGGAGCTTTGCCACTTTGTGGCGGCCATCGACGGCGATGAGCACTATCCCGACGTGCTCAGCAAGGAGTCGGTAGCGGCTATGACCGAGGAAAAGGGAAACTACGTCTTCTCGCTCGGGTGGAACTTCACCACCGAAAAGGCCTGGACGCGCACGGGGACACTCTCTGGCACGAGCGCTTACGTGGCGTACTACCCGCAGGAGCGACAGTGCTGGGTGATACTCTCGAACACCAGCATCTGGAAAGGGCAGGGCTTTGCGCAAGAGGCCTCGCAACTCATCGAAAAACTCCGCAGCAAGTACAGCGCAGCCATGAAGCCGCTCGGCGTAGACTTCCCGAAGCATTAAGTGCGTACGAGCAGCCTTGAAGCGCCTGCGAGAAGCCGCCGCCTGGCTGAATGTTTCCGATTAGTCGGAAATATTGTGACATTTCCATCCGGTTTCAGGAACGCCTAAGTTCTTTCACGGAAATTAAATAACGGAATTTCTTTCCTATAAATTTGGAAGTATTAATTTTGCCCTTGCAAAAACAAAGGAAAACACGAGCGTAAGAGCACGGGCCAAAGGCACCGCCACGCAGACAAAAGGCACAGCGAACCTCCCGGCCAGCCACTCGTAGTAAAGCCAATATACACAATAAACATTATGAGTGAAAGCAGCGTAGAACACGGAAAGATTTCGCAGATTATCGGTGCGGTGATCGATGTGAAGTTCAACGTGCAAGGAAAAAACTCTGAGGAAGTTTTGCCACGTATTCACGAAGCCCTCGAAGTGACCCACCCCGACGGGCGTACCATCGTCATCGAAGTGCAGCAGCACATCGGCGAAGACACCGTGCGCACCGTAGCAATGGACAATACCGACGGACTGAGCCGCGGACTGGAAGTGAAGCGCACGGGCGCACCTATATCAATGCCTACGGGCAACCAGATTAAGGGACGCATGATGAACGTGACGGGCGACTCTATCGACGGCCTGAAAACCCTCGACCGCAGCACAGGGGCATACCCCATCCACCGCGAACCGCCTAAGTTTGAAGACTTGAAGACGAGTAGCGAAGTGCTCTACACGGGCATCAAGGTGATTGACCTGCTCGAACCCTATGCAAAGGGCGGTAAGATCGGTCTGTTCGGCGGTGCCGGTGTAGGTAAGACGGTGCTTATCATGGAGCTCATCAACAACATTGCCAAGGGTCACGACGGTTTCTCTGTGTTCGCCGGTGTAGGTGAACGTACCCGCGAGGGTAACGACCTTCTGCGCGAGATGATTGAGAGCGGCGTAGTTCGCTACGGCAAAGAGTTTACCGAAGCCATGGAACGTGGCGAGTGGGACTTGTCGAAGGTGGACTACAACGAAGTGGAGAAGAGCCAGGCCACGCTTGTCTACGGACAGATGAACGAGCCTCCTGGTGCACGTTCCTCAGTAGCCCTCTCTGGACTTTCTATCGCCGAGAGTTTCCGCGACGCCGGCGCAAAGGATGGCAAAACGTCCGACATCCTTTTCTTTATCGACAATATCTTCCGTTTTACTCAGGCAGGTTCTGAGGTGTCTGCCCTTCTGGGACGTATGCCCTCCGCCGTGGGTTACCAGCCTACGCTTGCCAGCGAGATGGGTGCCATGCAGGAACGCATCACCTCGACGAAGAACGGTTCTATTACGTCAATTCAGGCTGTGTACGTGCCGGCCGACGACTTGACCGACCCTGCCCCTGCCACCACCTTTACTCACCTTG
>CAVKGN010000110.1:0-7134 GCA_963655595.1 uncultured Oscillospiraceae bacterium | reverse complement strand
CGGCGAGGGAGAGCTTTTTGCTTTGAAAGGCGTCATTTGTTTATTGCCGTCAAACAAATTCACCTCATTTTATTTACTGCCAGTAAACAAATCAGGCCATTTTTGTTTATTGCCAGTAAATAAATGGCGGCAAAAAGGGCGGCGTTGTGTTTTCTGTGGCAAATTTTGGAAAGCATGAGACTTTACCTTAAATTTGCAGCGCATCAATTATTGATTGGAAAACACAAAACGTACGTTTCTTGACATGAGGAAATTTCTTTTGTTCTTATTTGCGCTTGCGCCCCTCTGCGTAAGTGCGCAGTATCAGTTGCACCCCGATGAGTACTACCTGACCGACAGCGCCGTGACTACGGTGGACGGCTACGTGCAGTTCGACCGCTCGTACACCGTCAAGGGTAAAACGCGGGCTGAGATTATGGAGTTACTCAAGGACTACATCCAGCAGAACCTGGTGGACGGCGAGGAGCAACTGCCGCAGTCACGCATCACGGAATACACCCCCGAAACGGGCGTAGTAGCTGCAAGCATAGAGGAGTATATGTACTTTAAGCGCACAAACTGGCAGATTCACCGCGTGCGCTTCTACTATCAGCTCGTGTTCACCGTCGACGACGGCAAGTACGCCGTGTCGATGCGTCGCCTACATTATATATACGATCCCGAAGTGACCGCCGGCGACTTTGCCGACGACCGCCGCGCAGAGAACTGGATCACCAACGACGCAGCCGTCACCACCAACAAAAAGGGAGTGAAGAAGCTCGCTCGCCTTTCGGGCAAGTTCCGCGTGAAGACTATCGACCGCAAGGACGATATCTTTAAGGCCGCCGCCCTTGCCACGGGCGCTCTCGTTAAGCGCAAGGTGCAGCGCGTGGTCGACGAAGAGGAAGTAGTGGCCGAGTGAGCTATTGAAACAAGAAACTATCCAAATCACATAAACCTTTAATATTAATCCTATGAGGAAACTTTTTCTCCTATTGATGGCTTTCTTAGGAGGGTACTATGCCGCCTTGGCTCAGATTGAGGCAAGCAGCACCGCACCCACCGACGGTAGGCCTGAGCACCTGTACACGATGGCGAATGGTAACTCCATCTACGCCAACAAGAACACAGGTACTACAAAAACTGAGGCCAACTATGGCCAGTTTGCCTTCTATGCCACTGGCACAGATGGCCAGTACTACATTTACAGCTACACGGCGAGCAAATGGCTCACGTACACCGCTGCCTCTGAATACAGCAACACCACGAACTTCGTGAAGTTGACGGACAGTGAGGACAGCCGTGCAGCATTCATCGTCGACAACTATTCTGGCTCGTATGTTCAGATGCAGCCTGTCACAACCAGTGGTACGGGTAATCTGTACCTCAACTGGTATTGTGGTTTAGGTAGCAATCCTTTGGACGATGCAAGCGTTACGCTCGGTCTTTGGCAAGACGGCGGTAGTGCCGATGATGGTAGCCGCTGGACGTTCAATGAAATTGTGGTGTCACCTGATGGTGCAACTCCCTCTTTGCCCGATGACCTCAGCTCGATAGTTGCGAAGTACGGCACTGCCAAGACGTACGACGTGGCAGTGGTTTATCCGCAGCAGCAGGAAGTAGCCGGCACGGCTCAACTCTCCATCGACGAGGACAACGTTTATACGCTCCACAACGACATTTTGGCTGCTTCGTTCGTTAAGGAAAACGGCCACTTGTGGTTTGGCGGCAGCAAGGCCATGAACCTCGAAGCCGGCACTGAGCCTTTCAGCATTGCCTTTGGCACGGGCTACACCGTACCTGCCAGCCTCATGACGCTGAAGAGCTTCGAAACGAAGGACCTCACTGCCGATGCCAATGCCGTGGGCGGCGCTGAACACTTTGCAGGCAAGGCTTTGGAGGCCAAGTACGAGTATACCTACAAGGACTCTACACTCAACGTAACGTGGCGCGCTGTGCTTCGCGACGGCAGCCACTACCTGCGCACCGAAATGGAACTGACCGGCAACAACGTTGACATGTACAACGTCATCCCGATGATTTACAACGTCAACGCCAAGGAGGCTGGTTCTACTCCCGCCGTGGTGGGCAACACCCGCGGCGCCGTGCTGATGAGCGACAAACTCTTCGCCGGCCTTGAACACCCCACAGCCTACAACACCGTGGGCGACGCTACGGGCGATGAGGACAAATACGACCTCACCAAGACTTACGATGATGTAGCTCTTGCCTCGACCGACTGGACGGACATGGACGACACGCTCGTGCCCGACCGCATCGTAGAGACTACGGGTAAGACGAAGGCTGACATCTACGAATACACCAAGGGTGACTATGAGTTCACAGAAGGCCAGAAGGTACAGGTAACGCTTACCTACACCGACGGTAGCCACAAGCTCTACATCGGCGGTGTCGACATGTACTCAAGTTCTGCCTCGAACGTCGACGCTAACGACTACCACATGGGCTATACGGGCTCAACTCACGACAAGAACGTCTACACGTTCATCGCTCCCCACACGGGTACTTACACCATCCGCCTCATGCTCGACGGTGTGAGCGAAGCAATCAATGCCACGAGCAAACTCTCTGTGAAGATCTTCACCTTGAAGGAGGGCGAAACTGTGAACACTGACATCGTGCCCATCCAGGGCCGTTGGAGCCGCAACACTACGCTCGAAAAGGGCGAAACTTGGAAGATTAGCGCCGTAGTAGGCCTCGTAGCTCCTGGTCAGGCTCGCCGCTCTATCCTCGCATACTCTGAACGCGAACGCGCAGTGCCCTGGCGTCCGAACCCTGCTTACATCAGCTGGTACGAACTCAACATCAACCGCAACAACGCCGCTCCTGGTTCTGAGACGAACAACATGGTTTCGACGCAGGTTGAGAACGTAGAGAAGCAATGGCTTGCCAACATGTACGAGCCCTTCGGCATTGGCCCCAACACTTTCGTCATCGACGACGGATGGGACACTTACGGTGAATGGCAGTTCCACGCTGGCTTCCCCAACGAAATGCGCGACATCAGCGCCCTTGCAGCCCAGATGGGTGCAGGCGTAGGTGCATGGCTCGGCCCGGTGGGCGGTTACGGTGCAAGCGGTAACTACCGCCGTGCTTACTGGAACGAGAACAACCGTGGCGGCATGGTTCTCAGCAACCCCTTGTACTATGCAGCGTTCAAGAAGGCTGCTACCAACCTCGTGAAGAACCAAGGCACCAAGGCCGACGGCACGGGTAGCTTCCAGTTCTTCAAGTTCGACGGCATCTCAGCTCAGTTCTCTGCAACCGGTCCCGACGATGGCGACACGGGTAACGAAAACGCCGAAGGCATCATCCGCCTTGAGCGTTACGTACGCGAGGAACTCAAGCGCGACATCTTCTTCAACACCACCGTGGGTACCTGGGCTTCTCCCTTCTGGTTCCACTACACCGATGCCGTTTGGCGTCAGGAGAACGACTACGGCACCATCGGCAACAACACCATCGACCGCGAAAACTGGATCACTTACCGCGACCGTTTGGTTTACCAGAACTTTGTGAAGAATAGCCCCGTTTGCCCCATCAACACCTTGATGACTCACGGATTTATCCTCTCTAGCTATGGTTCTGTCAGCACGAATATGACTTACGACGCCGTACGTCGCGAACTTCGCTGTGCCTTTGCCTGCGGTAGCGGCATGGTTGAGCTCTACAACGACTACGCTCTGATGAACTCCATCGAGAATGGTCAGCTCTGGGCCGACTTGGCTGAGTGCATCAAGTGGCAGAAGCGCAACGCCGACGTCCTCCCCGACGCTCACTGGGTGGGTGGCAATCCCTGGGACGGCAGCAAGGCCAACATCTACGGTTGGGGTGCATGGAATGGCAAGAAGGCCAGCCTGACTCTCCGCAACGGTAGCAACGACGAGCAGAGCATCACGCTCACCCTGCGCGAGGCTCTCGACATCCCCGCCAGCGTAACGGGTTCGGTTATCCTCAAGAAGTCGTTCCTGGATCAGGCCGCTCTCACCGGACTCACCGAGGACGAGGCTATCGACATCGACCAAAGCCTCACGCTCACCCTCCCGGGCAGCTCTGTCTACATGTTCGACGGCCGCGAAAGCACGGTAGCCGAGGTGAAGGTATCTGCCATCACCACCAACGCCGATAGCTACGAAGTGGTTGAGGGCAAGAAGACGGGCATCCAGGCTTCTGCCAACGACGACGCCACTTACAGCCAGTTCACTTGGACGTCCTCTGACGAATCTGTCGCCACTGTTTACAACGGCCTCGTACGTGCCCTCTCAGTGGGCGAATGCACAGTGACCATCGCAGCAGCCGACGGCAGCGGCGTAACGAAGACAGTGAAAGTGGTAGTAACGGAAAAGCCTTTCGAGCCCTACCCCACTAACTTCGACAAGGACGCTACGGCCACCCGTACCGACCGTAAGATTCAGAACATCACCTTCAAGGTAAACTCTGACGATACGCAGACAATCACTGTGGACCACACCAAGCCGTACCTGGACATGACCTCTACGGAACTCACTTGCAACGCCTGTGATACTCTCACTTGCGGACTGAGTTTCAATGGTAGATTCATGCACGGCTATGTGTACATCGACACCAACAACGACAGCATCTTCACCTGCCCCTCTGACTTCACCGACCTCAGCGCAACAGAGTTGTTCACCTACAACTACTACAATGGCAACAACTCCCTCGGCGAGGCACAAAGCAGTAGTAACTTCGGCGGTACGTTCACGCTTCCTGCATTCACAGCTCCTGAAAATGCTGGTACTTACCGCATCCGCTTCAAGCTCGACTGGAACAACGTTGATCCCGGTGGTGCTATTGCAGCAGACGGCACCTGCACGGGTACGAATGGCATCCTGGCAAATGCTGGTGGTATCATCGACATGAACCTCAAGGTGACAGCCAAGACAACGGGCATCGATGGCGTAACGACAGACGGCGCAACGAACGCAAAGGTTTACACCCTCGACGGCCGCCGCGTAAACAAGCCCAGCCACACTGCCAAGGGCCTCTACATCGTCAACGGCAAAAAGGTGATTGTGAAGTAAAACTCCTCGGAACTCAATAGTTCCCGACCAATAAGCGTCCGCCGCTCAGTCCCCCACAAGGGGAGGCCGAGCGGCGGACTTCTTTTTGCCCCTACCCCAAGGCAAGTCGCCGTTCACCGTACGGTGAACATGTGTCTGTCGTACGAGTCACACACGGCCATCGTACGTGTGACGTGTGTCCATCGTACGATGAACGACAACCGCCCCAAAGGAAAAACCTACAAGTCGGCGTTTCACCTTTTGCCCAGCGGAATGCGTCCGTGGCTCAAAAGTGGTAACTTTGCAGCCACAACACAAAAACTATTCAACAACACTCCCCCTGATGGAAAACCGACTTTCCCTACGCGACTGGCTGTCGCTGTTGGGGCTTACGTTCGCCACGTTTATCTTCAACACCTCTGAATTTATCCCCATCGGTCTGCTTACGGACATCCGAACGGACTTCGGCCTGTCCGAGGCCTCCGTGGGTATGCTCATATCGGTGTACGCTTGGGCCGTGATGCTCCTATCGCTCCCGCTGATGCTCCTCGTTTCGCGCATGGAGCTGAGGCGCCTGCTGTTGTGGCTCATGGGATTGTTCACCCTCTTCCAGGTGGGTTCGTTTCTCGCGGGTAGCTACGCCGTGCTGATGGCCTCGCGCCTCGGTGTGGCTTGTACGCACGCCGTGTTCTGGTCTATCATCTCCCCCATCGCCGTGCGCATTGTGCCCGACCGCTTCCGCTCCGTAGCATTGAGCATGGTGGTCACCGGCTCCTCCATTGCAATGATTCTGGGTATGCCCCTGGGACGCGTCATTGGCCTCCACCTCGGCTGGCGTATGACGTTCCTCAGCATAGGCGTGTTCTCAGCCCTCACGTTCCTCTACCTGCTTTGGCGACTCCCAGCCCTGCCCAGCACTGGCCGCTTCACGGTGAAGCAACTCCCTGCCCTGCTGCGTCAGAAAGGCATCACGGGGCTGTACATCTTCACGCTGCTCGTCTCCACCTCGTTCTACGTGGCTTACAGCTACATTGAGCCGTTTCTGAAAGACGTGGCGCACATGCCAACGCCCACCATCACGCTCACGCTTATCCTCTTCGGCTGCGCCGGTTTCCTGGGCAGCGTAGCATTCTCGAAATTCTACGGCCGCAACCGCAAGTTGTTCGTCACCCTCGTGGTGCTGGCAACAACGGTGTGCCTCGCCGCCCTCCATCCCGTTGCCTCACTGCCCGTGGCCCTCATTGCCGTCTGCGCCCTGTGGGGCATGGGTTCCACGGCGTACAACGTGGCCATGCAGTCGAACGTGATCCTCGCCACCACTCCCGAGAGCACTTCCGTGGCAATGTCCATCTTTTCGGGCATATTCAACCTGGGCATTGGCAGCGGCGCATACATCGGCGGCGCCATCTGTACAAACAGCTCGCTGGCCTACGTGGGTTACGCCGGCGCGGCGTTCGGCCTCATCGGTCTGCTCTACTGGGCCTTCCGCCTGGGGAGTCGCGTCTGCGCAGAGCCACAACCGCACAACTCCTAAACACTCCCTCGCTATGGACTTTCTCCCCTCCGACCCCGCCATCCTCGTATCGAGCGTCAACATGCTTCTGCGCGACGAAGAGTTCGACACGCTCGAACAGCTCTGCTACGCCTTCAACCGCAACCCCGCAGAGCTGAAAGCGCAGCTGGCACGCGCTGGGTACGTTTACAGCGAAGAGCAACGCCAATTCCGCCCCGAGGGCTACAACTCAAAATAGCATGACCACCATTCCCCCCGACAGCATCGACACGGCCTATTGTTTCCTCCACCAAAAGGAACGTGTCTACGCCCACTCCACCATGGACTGGCAGCGCGACGACATAGAATGCGCCATCTCCGCCTACGCCGACAGCATGAATCCCGCCCTCTACGCAGCCCTCGCCGCCGGCACCCCAGAGTTCCTGCACAACCACACCACGTTCCACGCCGACCTCCTCCGCGCCCTCAACAAGCTCGAGCAGATGTCCGCCCAGTCCTCCCGGCCCTAAAAGCCCCCTCCTCCCCCAAGCCCCCCAATCGTCATTTGTCTTATACTGAAATAGGTAGACACATTTACAAACAATAAATTCTAAATGTGTT
>CAVKGN010000109.1:0-7238 GCA_963655595.1 uncultured Oscillospiraceae bacterium | reverse complement strand
TATGGGATATATTAGTCTTTTTGAAACACATTATATAATATAGGCGGGGCGGAAACGCTATATTTGCAGACATGAAGAAAATGAAGATTGTTTCGGCGGTGGCAAAGGCGGTGCTTTGGATTGTGGCAACACCCGTTGTGCTGTTTTTGCTGCTCGCTATACTCATATATATACCCCCTGTTCAGAATTTTGCGGTTCACAAGGTGGCCGAATCGATGAGCGAAAGGCTTGGAATGCATATCACGATAAAGGAAGTGCGCCTTGCTTTTCCGCTAGACCTTTCGGTACACGACGTGACAGCTACGGAGGGCGGCGACACGCTGCTCGATGCAAGACACCTGCGACTCAACGTGCGACTCCGTCCGCTCTTTGAGGGCAGGGCCGATGTGGACGGCTTTGAGTTGTATGGCGTGAAACTCGATACGAAGAGCTACATCTCTGACACGCATATCCGTGGCACCGTGGGCGAACTGACAGCCGCTACACACGGAGTGGACTGGGAAAAAGAGCTTGTTAATCTGGACCGCGCCTTTCTGCGTAACGCCGATGTGGAGGTGGCTCTCAGCGACACGGCACAGAAAGACACCACCGAGAGCAAGGCGCACTGGAACATAGCCGTTGAGAAAGTCGACATTGAACGTTCTAAGATACGGCTGCGTATGCCAGGCGACTCTATGCTCATTGCCGCCGACATGGGTGAGGCGTCGCTGCGAGGAGGCCAGTTCGACACGGGGCGCAACCACTATGCCGTAAAGTCGCTACGGCTGAAAGGATGCGGCGCTACATACGACATACCTCATATAAAGGGCACGGCTGGGATAGACCCGAACCACCTGGCTGTGACCAACCTGTCGCTGCTGCTCGACACACTGAGCTACAACGAGAACGGCGTGCTGCGAGCTGGCGTGCGCGGCCTTACACTGAACGAGAAGTGCGGACTGAGCGTGAAGAGCCTCAGCGGAAGCATATATATGGACTCCACACGTCTGCAACTGCCTGCGCTGAGACTCCGCACGGATGCCTCGCGCTTGGATGCCGACGTAGCATTTGATTTCCGTTCGTTTACAGAGGGCAAGGGCGGACATTGCAGCGTGGAGGCAGATGCCGTGATTGGCTACAAAGACCTGCAAACGCTTGCGTCGGCTTATGTGGACAAGGCCACGTGGCGCAAAATTCCCCACAAGGACATTTCGCTGAAAGCAAAACTGAGTGGAAACATTGACCACCTGTTGTTGTCGGCCTTCGAAGCCAACGTCCCCGGCATAGCCCGGCTCACGGCCAACGGATATGCCAGGAACGCACTCAAAGCCTGGCGAAGCGGCAAGTTAGCCTTCAACCTGCGCACCCAGAATATGGCTGCCGCAAGAAACTTTCTGCCCCGCTCGGTAAGCCAAAGCGTGAATATTCCCGACGGACTGACGGCAAGAGGCAAAGTAGCCTTCCGTGGCGACGCATACGACGTGGACTTGCTCGCTGGTGCAGGACGGGGAAGCATAACCGCCAAAGGCAAGGTGAACCTTCGCACGGAAAGCTACCAACTGACGGCTGCGGCAAGAAGTTTCCCCGTGGGAAGCATTGTTAAGGGCGTACCCGTAGGGCCGTTCACGGGATCCGTTTCGGCCAGCGGTCGGGGCTTTGACGTGATGAACGGTCGTTCGTCGCTTGTGGCAAAGGCCAAAGTAAGCGGTCTGACCTACGACAAATACGACCTCAGTGGACTCTCGCTCAATGCCAACCTGCAAGGCAGTCGCGCCCATGCCGATTTTTCCGCCCACACTTCCCTTTTCGAGGGCGACGGCACGGTGGAAGCCCTGTTGGGAAAGAACGGTTACGACGTGGCATTGAAAGCCTCGATCCCCAACCTTGATCTGAAAAAGTTGGGTGTGACGAAAGACACCCTCTACTTCGGCACCGACATTGACGTGAAGGGCACCGCCAACAAGCAGTTTACTGCCTACGCCCTCAACGGGAGCATCAGCCACAACCACTTCACCACGCCCAAGATGAGTGCCATGGCAAAGGACATACTCTTTGACTTCGGCACGAGCCGCGACACCACCACCGCCTACGTGTCGGCTGGCGACCTACGCTTGCAGCTCGGGGCAAAGGGCGACATCCCTGGACTCTCCACCCGCCTCACGCGCTTTGCCAGCGAACTGGAAAACGAGGCAAAGACGTACAGCATTGATCAAGAGCGGCTCAAAGCCCTGCTGCCTCGTATGGCACTGAACCTGCAAGCCGGGCGCGACAACCCCCTCTACAACATAGCGAGGATGAAAGGCTATTCATTCTCGTCGGCCTACATCGACCTGCTTGCCGACCCCGAAGAAGGAATGTCGGGCGATGCCCGCGTGGGTGCACTCAACGTGGGCGCATTGCTGCTCGACACCATAGACACCCACCTGTTCCAGGACAGTACGGGCGTGCAGCTGCGCGGACTGGTGAAGAACGGGAAGAAAAATCCCAACCCGCTGGAAGTGAGGATACGCTCGTACCTGTTGCAGTCGGGTGCAGGTGCTGAACTCTCCTACTACGACAGCGACGGCGAGCGCGGCGTGGACCTTGGCATTGAGGCCGCCCTGCAAGAGGCGGGCGTGAACATACACCTTTACCCCGAAAACCCCGTGCTGGCTTACCGCCACTTCACGGTGAACAAGGACAACTACATATTCCTGGGCAACGACCGGAGCATCCGTGCCAACGTGGACCTGCTCGCCGACGACGGCACAGGTCTCAAGGTGTACGGCGAACCGAAAGATTCAACCAACGACATCACGCTGAGCGTGAACCAAGTAAACCTCGGCGAACTCTCGACCGTGTTGCCCTACCTGCCCAAACTGAGCGGAATGCTTAGCGGCGATATCCACGTGACGGACGACTGGAAGGAAAACCAGCTGTCGGCTATGGCCTCGCTCGAAGCCTCTGACTTCACCTATGAGGACGTGCAGCTCGGCACGGTGGGTATCGATGCCGTGTATCTGCCCAAGACTGGCGGCGAACACCATGCCTCCGCCTTCATAAGTTCGAACGGCGAGGAGGTACTTGCCTGCAACGGCACTTACTACGACAAGGACGGCGGAACGTTTGAGGGCGACGCCCAGCTGCACGACTTTCCGCTGCAAATGCTCAACGGCTTCATGGCTGGCACCGACATTGCGCTGAAAGGCATAGCCGGCGGAGACCTTGCCGTGAACGGTACGCTCAGCAAGCCCGTGGTGAACGGCAAACTCAACCTCGACGAGGCGCACATCTACTCCGACGTGTACGGCTTTGACTTCCGCACCGACGAGCGCGACGTTACCATCAAGGACAGCCGCATACTCTTCGAAGACTACAACCTCTACTCCACCGGGAAAGAGCCGCTCGTGCTGAACGGCACGTTCGACATGAGCAACTTTGAACAAATGCGCCTCGACTTTGCCATGCGTGCGCAAAACTTTGAACTTATCAACACAAAAAAGAAGGCCAAGTCGATGGTATTCGGCAAGGTCTACACCAACTACACGGGAACGGTGAAGGGCACGATGGACAACCTGTCGGTGAGGGGCAAGGTGGAACTGCTCGACCGCACCGACGTAACCTACATACTCAAAGATTCCCCCCTGTCGGTGGACGACCGCCTGCACGACCTTGTGCAGTTCACCAACTTTGCCGACACCGCAAAGACCGAGGAGAAGAAGAAAGCCAACGACAGCGGCATGGACCTGACGCTGGGCATCAGCATAAGCGACGCGGCACAATTCCACTGCAACCTGAGCGAGGATGGGCAGAGCTACGTGAACCTTGAAGGCGGCGGCGACCTGACGATGCGCATGAACAAGCAAGGCGACATGCGCATGACGGGGCGCTTCACCACCCACAGCGGCGAAATGAAATACCAGTTGCCCGTTATTCCGCTCAAGACGTTCGAACTTGAACAAGGTTCGTACGTAGAGTTCACAGGCGACATCATGAACCCCACACTCAGCCTCACGGCCAAGGAGCGCACCAAGGCCGTGGTGACCGAAGAGGACGACAAGCAACGGTCCGTTACGTTTGACGTAGGTGTAAACATCAGCCGCACGCTCAACGATATGGGACTTGAATTTACCATTGAAGCACCCGAGGACCTCACCGTGCAAAACCAGCTTGCCGCCATGTCCGCCGAACAGCGCAGTAAGGCAGCCGTCACGATGATGGCCACAGGAATGTACATGACCGACGAAACCATGATGAGCGGCTCAGGAGGCTTCAAAGCAAGCAATGCGCTGAACGCCTTCCTGCAAAGCGAAATTCAGAACATCGCTGGTTCGGCACTGAAAACGATTGACATCAACCTCGGCGTGGAGAACGGTACGTCGGAGACGGGTACCACCACAACCGACTACTCATTCCAGTTCGCCAAACGCTTTTGGGGCAATCGCATAAGCGTGATTATCGGCGGTAAGGTGTCGACCGGTGCCGACGCCACCAACTCTGCGGAAAGCTTCATCAATAACGTTTCGGTGGAATACCGTCTGGACCAGGGCGCATCGCGCTACGTGAAGGTGTTCTACGATCGCAACACGCAAGACCCCCTTGAAGGGCAGCTCACCAAGACGGGAGCCGGCCTTGTGCTGCGACGCAAGACAAACAAACTGGGTGAACTCTTCATCTTCAAAAAGAAAAAAACAAACGCAGAATGACGCCTATCCACTCCCAACATACAACCCTTCTCCGCCTACGCACGCTGACGTGGCTCGGCGGACTTGCCATCGCACTGCTCACCCTGGGCGGCTGCTCCACCACGCGCGCACTGCCCGACGACGAGCAGCTCTACACTGGCATAAGCCGCATCACCTACTCCGACTCTCCAAGCGTACTCAACAAGAAAAAGACGAGCCGCGACTCCACCGGCGTGATAACCGCCGTGGCCGATGCTCTGACAAAAATCAGTAGCGTGATCGAAGGAAAAAGTACGCTGAACGCTGACTCCATCTTGGGCAAAAACAAAAAAGACCTGACGAAAGCCGAACGCAAAGCCCTGAAACAACAACAGGCACAGACAGAGGCCGACTTTGCCACAGCTAAGGAAGAAGTGGACGCCGTGCTTGCCTATCCGCCCAACAACTCCGTTTTCGGCTCATCGAGTATGAGTTGGCCGTGGAAGTTTGGCCTTTGGATTCACAACGGCTTCTACGACGCAAAGAGCGGACTGGGAAAGTGGATATACCGTAAGTTTGGCACTGAGCCCGTACTCATCAGCCAGGTAAGCCCCGAAATGCGCACCAAGGTGGCCACCAACACCCTGCACAACTATGGTTACTTTCACGGCAAGGTGGACTACGCCGTGGAGACCAATGAGAAGAACACCAAGAAAGCCAAGGTAGCTTACAACGTGAAGGCCGGACAGCTGTTCCGGCTCGACTCCGTGGCTTACCTTGCCTACCCTTCCTCCACCTGGGCTGTGCTGAATGCGCACACCAATGAGCGTCTGCTCAAGAGCGGCGACGCATTCAGTGTGGTGAACCTCTCAGGCGAACAGACGAGAGTGGGCACGCTCCTGCGCAACAACGGTTTCTACTACTGGAACGACAATTACACCACCTTCCGCGCCGACACTACGCAGCGCAAGGGGTATGTGCAGCTGCAAGTACTTCCCGTCGACGCACGTCCGGTCAAGGCCGACCACCCGTGGTACATTGGCAACACCATCGTGAACATACGCCGCAACGACAACGACGTGCTCAACAACCAAATAACCCGCCGTAGCTATACCTATAACTTCTCCGGCGAGAAGATACCCCTCCGCGCCAATATGTGGCGGCACGCCGTGACACACCGCAAGGGCGAGGTCTACCGCTCGGATGACCAGAAGATGACACTTGCCAAATTGGGTGAACTCGGCGTGCTGAGCCAAATGGACGTGAGCTACGTGCCGCGCGACACTACGCAAACGTGCGATACGCTCGACGTGGTGGTATCGGCCGTGATGGACAAACTCTACGACTCCACCTTCGAGATGAACGCCACGATGAAGAGTAACCAGCAAGTGGGTCCAGGCATCTCGTACGAACTGGCAAAGCGCAACGCGTTCCGTGGCGGCGAAAAGGTGTCGTTCAAAATATTTGGTTCCTACGAGTGGCAAACAGGCTCAGGCAATAGCGAAGGGCACAACTCGCTGCTCAACTCCTACGAACTCGGCACAGAACTGGCGTTCAAGTTTCCGCGCTTCGTTTTTCCGGGCATAAGTCGCCGTCGCACGCGCTTCCCCTCATCTACACAGTTTGCCCTGAACGCCGACTGGAAGAATCGTTCCCGCTTCTTCAACATGGTAAGCATTGGGGTAAGCGCAAACTACCATTGGTACAAGCGCGAAACGGCTCAGCACGACCTTACGCTGTTCAGCCTCGACTTTGACAAACTCAATCACACAACTGCCGCGTTCGACTCCATAATGAACGCCAACCCCGCGCTTTACCTTTCCATGCGCAACCAGTTTGTCCCCTCCCTGTCGTATAAGTTCACCTACCAGAGCCGCAGCTGGCGGCGCAATCCTTGGTGGGTACAACTCACAGCCAAGGAGGCCGGCAACGTCACGTCGGGCATCTATTCAATCTTTGGCAAAAAGTTCAACTCAAAAGGCAAGGAACTCCTCGGAAACCCCTTTGCACAATACCTGAAAGTCACGGCCGAGGCACACAAACTTTTCAAATTCACAAAAAGCCTCAACCTTGCCACGCGCGTATTCGGTGGCGTGATTTACAGCTACGGTAACAGCCTCACTGCACCCTACTCCGACCAGTTCTACGTGGGCGGCGCCAACAGCGTGCGTGCCTTTACAGTCCGCACCCTTGGCCCAGGTTCGTACCGTCCGGCAAACTCCAAATATTCCTACATGGACCAGACGGGCGACGTGAAGCTTGAAGCAAACGCCGAACTTCGTGCCCGCCTCTTCGGCGACCTTCACGCCGCCGTATTCCTCGATGCCGGCAACGTGTGGACACTCCGCCACGATGACCAGCGCCCCGGCTCACAGCTGACCGCCAGCACGCTCAAATGCATTGCACTCGGCACTGGTGCTGGCCTGCGCTACGACCTCGACTTCATAGTCCTCCGTTTCGACGTGGGCATCGCGCTCCACGCCCCCTACCAAACCACCCGAAGTGGCTTCTACAACATAGAGCGTTTCAAGGATGGCCTCGGCCTGCACTTTGCTATCGGCTATCCTTTCTGACGCACTCATTCCAACATACCCAAAAAGCGATGTGAGAGTTCCG
>CAVKGN010000108.1:0-7280 GCA_963655595.1 uncultured Oscillospiraceae bacterium | reverse complement strand
ACGGTGTCGCCAAACAGACGCGCCTCCTCCATTGCCTGGTGCGCCCAGTGTCCGCTGTCGAGGTACGCCGCTTGGTGGCGCAGGAGGTTCATCGGAACCATGTCGAACTGCAAGCGCGCGCCGCCGCCGAGGAAAAGCACCGAGAAGTCGTCTGGAATGTGAAGAAGCTCGCGCATAAGGCTCTGTGCCTCTTCAAGCACAGCGGTGAACTCAGGCGAGCGGTGCCCAATCTCCATAAGGCTCAGCCCCGTGCCGTTGAAGTTGCGAACGGCCTCGGCCGTGGCCTCTACAACAGGCTGGGGTAGGTGGGCTGGCCCAGCCCCGAAGTTGTGTAGGATATGTGTCATTGGAATGTTTAGCAGATGTGTGTTGCTTGTACAAAGCGAAGGTACGCTTTTCCGCGTGTATGCCGCGTGTGCGTTGGCGCAAAAGCATTTCCCAAAGGCGCATTAAATGCGTGTGTCAGAAAATATGTAACTTTGCCCACACATATAATATATAGATGCGCACGCAGTTGCCCGCAAGGCGGTCGTGCGTACACACATGAAACACACATGAGCGAACAACAGAAGAAGATTAAGCAGCTGGTGGAATTGCGCCAGAAGGCTCGTTTGGGTGGTGGCGAGAAAGCCATTGAAAAGCAGCACGCAAAGGGCAAGGCCACGGCTCGCGAACGCATTGAACTCTTGCTTGACAAAGGTTCGTTTGAGGAAATGGACATGTTCAAGCTCCACCGTTGCCACAATTTCGGCATGGAGAAGAAGCAATTCCTTGGCGACGGCGTAGTAGCTGGTAGCGGTACGGTAAACGGCCGCTTGGTTTACGTCTTTGCACAGGACTTCACCGTGAACGGCGGTTCCCTGTCGGAGACGATGGCGCAGAAGATATGCAAGGTGATGGACCAGAGCATGAAGATGGGTGCACCTTGCATTGGCCTGAACGATTCGGGCGGCGCACGTATTCAGGAAGGCATCAACGCCTTGGCTGGTTTCGGCGAAATATTCCAACGCAACATTGAGGCTTCGGGCGTAGTGCCACAAATCTCTGGCATCTGCGGTCCTTGCGCAGGCGGTGCCGTTTACTCACCTGCCCTGACGGACTTCGTAGTGATGCTCGAAGGCGTGAGCTATATGTTCCTCACAGGCCCGAAGGTGGTGAAGACCGTTACGGGCGAGGAAGTGACTCAGGAAGACCTCGGCGGCGCATCCGTTCACTCCACGAAGAGCGGCGTTTGCCACTTCACGGCTAAGACCGAGGAAGAATTTGCCGGCCTTATCCGCAAGCTCCTTTCCTATATTCCCCAGAACAACAGAGAACGTGCGCCCCGTGTGGAGTGCACCGACCCCATCGACCGTAAGGAAGACCTCCTGAACGAAATCATCCCTGACAACCCCAACATGGCATACGACATGTACAAGGTTATCGGCGCAGTGGTCGACAACGGCGAGTTTATGGAAGTGCAGCGCAACTTTGCGCGCAACATCATCATCGGCTTTGCCCGCTTCAATGGTCAGAGCGTCGGCGTGGTGGCCAACCAGCCCAGTGTTTATGCCGGCGTACTTGACTGCAACGCCTCGCGCAAGGCAGCCCGTTTTGTACGTTTCTGCGACTGTTTCAACATCCCCATCGTTTCGCTTGTCGACGTTCCCGGCTTCCTGCCTGGTACGGGTCAGGAGTACAACGCCGTGATCGACCATGGTGCAAAGCTTCTCTACGCCTATGGCGAGGCTACCGTGCCCAAGGTGACGGTGACGTTGCGCAAGAGCTACGGCGGTTCACACATCGTGATGGGCTGCAAGCAGCTCAAGGCCGACCTCAACTACGCATGGCCCTCTGCCGAGATTGCAGTGATGGGCGCATCGGGTGCAGTAGCCATCCTCGACGGTAAAGAAGCCAAGACGAAGGAAGATCCCAAGGCCTTCCTCGCCGAGAAGGAGAAGGAGTACAACGACCTCTTCACCAATCCTTACAAGGCAGCCGAGTACGGCTACGTGGACGACGTGATAGAGCCGCGCAACACGCGTTTCCGCATTTGCCGCGCCCTTGCGCAGCTCGAAAACAAGCGCGAAACCCGTCCGGCAAAGAAGCACGGCAACATACCTTTGTAAAGAACAGGACGCATGAAAACATTCCAGTACAAACTTGGTGACCAGACCCTCACTCTGCGCCTCGACGACCAGCGCGGAACGGTGGCAGAACTCCTCGTGGACGGCAACCCCTACACGGTAGCCGAGGAGGAGATGCCCGCCTATGCCGCAGCCATTGCCCTTGCGCTGATTGAGCACGAGGTGGAAATCGTGCACGACGACGAGCCGGGCGTAATCACCGTGAAGCATCACAGCACCCCCTGGAACAATCCGGCCGAGCTGATGACGCAACTTTAATCCCCCCAATACACATACAAACCAAGCAATGAAACAATATAAATATACCATCAACGGCGCACAGTTCGACGTGACCATCGACAGCATTGCCGGTTCGAAGGCAAAGGTGGCCGTCAACGGCATTCCCTTCGACGTGGAGATGCACGGCTCTTCGCTTTCGGAGGACGACCTGCCCACGGTTTCGGCCGAAGCTGCTCCTGCCTCTGCGCCGACCGCAGCTCCCGCCGCTGCCAGTGAACCTGCCGCAGCTGCTCCTGCCGCTAAGAGCGGTCCCGGTGCGGGAACTCCCGTAAAGGCTCCCCTGCCCGGTGTTGTCACCAAGATCCTCGTGGCCAGCGGCCAGAGCGTAAAGAAGGGCGAAACCGTCCTCGTGCTTGAAGCTATGAAGATGGAGAACAACATCACCGCCGAGGCCGACGGTACTGTTACGGGCATCTGCGTAAGCGCAGGCGACAGCGTGATGGAGGGCACAACGCTCCTCACCATCGGCTAAGCAAGCCTCACGCATTCACGCAATTATTCAGCCAATGAACTCATATAGGGCCGCTCTGAAAGACACTTTGTTTTTAGGGCAGCCCTATGTGCTTTCTACACTCGAATTAGAACCTTATAACCCACACACATTTAATTTATGAAGAACAACTTAGTATTGGGCAAGTCTTGCCGTTGCGGCCGTTTGCTCCTGTTGTTGCTTTTCGTTTTTGCTGGCTATCCTTTGTGGGCGCAGCTAAGCACCGAAAAGACGTACTATATCAAGAACGTGAGCACTGGTCAGGTGATTTCGTGTGGCAATAGCGGTAGCAACGACACCCGCGTACGCTTTGAGGACAAGTCCGACGAGTCCACCGGTCAGAAGTGGACCGTGCAGTCGACGGGCGTGGCCGACAACGAGTTTATCATCGTCAGCTCCGGCTATTCCACGAGAGCCATCGACGCCGCTCCGGGCAAGAGCTACTACCCCGTGCTCTGGACCGCCAGCACCACCTCCGCCAACCAGTGTTTCCTGATTGAGCAGGTCAGTGCCTCCGACGACCTCTACACCATAACCCTTTCAAACAACAGCGCGTACAAACTCGTTGCCAACTCGTCTGGCGCGTTGCAGTTCTCCAACGCCACCCTCACCGATGCCACTAAGGGGCAGTTCGTCTTTGAGGAAACCACCAAGCAAGTGGTCGAGGCCAAGGAGTGGGAGAACGAGCAAGTGTTCGGCGTGAACCGCTTGGCACCCCATGCCACGTTTATGCCCTATGCCAACACCGAGAAGCTCCACGCCGACGCCGCCCGTTACCAGCAGCCCTGGCTCACCCCCGATGGCGCAGACTTCCTCTCGCTCAACGGCTTGTGGAACTTAAAGTGGACCGAAGACATGTCAGCCGCTCCTGGCAAGGACTTCTACGCCGACGACGTCGACGCATCCGCCTGGGACACCATCACCGTGCCCTCCTGCTTGGAGATGAAGGGCTACGGCTCTCCTTACTACATCAACGACCGATATCCGTTTGAGGACAACTACCCGACAATCACGATGACGAGCAACTGCAAAAACTCCATCGCCTCCTATCGTCGCAACTTCACGTTGCCCGCAGGCTGGAAGGGCAGCAAGCGCATCGTGCTCCACTTCGACGGCATCTATTCCGCCGCATACGTCTGGGTAAACGGCACCTACGTGGGCTATACGCAGGAGTCGAACAACGAATCCGAGTTCGACCTCAGCGACGTGGCGCGCGAGGGCGAAAACAATATCTCCGTCCAGGTAATACGTTTTAGCGACGGTTCCTACCTCGAAGATCAGGACATGTGGCGCATGAGCGGCATTCACCGCGACGTCTACCTCTACGCCACTCCTACCACCTACGTACGCGACCACGTCATCACCGACGACCTCGCCTCGCCCTATACCTCTGCTGCCGTGAGCGTCCACCTCGATGTGGCTAACCCCTCCGCACAGGCTGTGGAGAAGCAGGTGCGCGTTCGCTTGCTCAGTCCTGCCGGCGAGCAGTTGGCTGAGAAGACCGAGCCGTTCGCCTTTGAGCAAGGCACCGAGAGCTTGGAAAAGGACGTGGTGTTCGACACGCTCGACAGCCCCGAACTCTGGTCCTCCGAGAATCCTGCCCTCTACACCGTAGAGATTGCACAGCTCAACGCCGCTGGAACGGAGGAGATGGCTTTCGCCACCAAGTACGGCTTCCGCAAGGTGGAGAACAAGAGCGGCAAAATCTACGTCAACGGCAAGCGCGTGTTCTTCCGCGGTGTCAACACGCAGGACACCCATCCCGTTCACGGCCGTTCCATCGACGTGGCCACGATGCTCCGCGACGTCACCATGATGAAGCAAGCCAACATCAACATGGTGCGCGGCAGCCACTATCCGCGTCAGGCTAAGATGTACTCCATGTTCGACTACTACGGACTCTACTGCATGGACGAGGCCGACATCGAATGCCACCACAACTGGTATTACAGTGGCAATACCATCTCGGCAGCCTCCACTTGGCAGGCACAGTTCGTCGACCGCATGGAACGCATGGTGGTGCGCGATCGCAACTTCCCCAGCGTCATCTTCTGGAGCCTTGGCAACGAAAGCGGCGTGGGTAGCAACCTCGAAGCCGCCTACAACCAGGCCAAACTGCTCGACCCCTCGCGCCTTGTCCACTACGAAGGGGCTACCCGTGGCAGGGCCTCCTACTCCGACCTCTACAGCGTGATGTACCCCGGCGTTAGCAGCGTCAGCAGCGAGGCGTCTGGTAACAGAAACCAGCAACCCTACTTCATCTGCGAGTTCGCCCATGCCATGGGTACGGGCGTAGGCAACCTCAGCAACTACTGGGCTATTATCATCAATTCCACCTACGGCATTGGCGGCTGCATCTGGGACTGGGTAGACCAGAGCATCTACGACGCAGCCGACATCAAGAGCGGCAACCTCACGCAGAACGGTTATCCCAAGTACCGCACCGGTTCCGACTATCCTGGCCCCCAGCAGGGCAACTTCGTGAACAACGGCCTCATTGCCGCCAACCGCGCATGGTCGGCCAAGCTCACCGAGGTTAAGTCCGTTTACAGCATGGTCAACTTCTCCAACTTCAACGCCAAGCGCAAGGTGGTTAAGGTGGCCAACAACTTCAACTTCACCAACCTCAGCGAGTACCGCATGGCCTACGCCCTCCTCCGCAACGGCGTAGAGGTGGAGACCGACACCATCGACCTCCCGAGCGTACTCCCCGGTGCCACTTCGAGCAACATCTCCCTGCCTTATACCACCGATACGAGTGTCGACGACGCTGAGTACATGCTCACCCTGTCGCTCGTCTTGAAGGACGCCACTCCCTGGGCCGACAAGGGCTATCCCCTCGCTTCGCAGCAGTTCACCGTTCAGGCTCGTGCCAAGTCGCTCCCCGCAGTCACTTGTGCCGCCGACGACTCCGAACTCACCGTAGCAGAGCAGAAGAACGGCCGCTTCTATATCGACAACGACAAGATGCACATCGAGGTGAACAACAAGAGCGGCCGCGTCGTTACTTGGCGTTACGACTCGAAGAACATCTTCACCAGCGAGCTCAACTCGTTCAACTACGACAACTACCGCTGGATTGAGAACGACCAGCTCGGCACCACGGGCAACGGCATCACCGCGCGCTCGCTGACCACCGAACCTACGTTCAACGCCACCGACGGCACAGTGACTTTCGCCTCTTCCGAGACGGGTGACTACTGCGACGTAGCCTACAACTACACCGTCTATCGCAACGGTTCGCTCGACGTCAAAGCCACTTTCTCTCCCCACGCCGCCGACAACCTTCGCCGCATCGGTATGAAGATTGTCCTCCCCAAGGACTTCACCCAAGCCACTTACTATGCACGCGGCCCGTGGGAGAACTATGTGGACCGCCAGACCGGTTCGCTCCTCGGACGCTATGAGTCTGCCGTGGCCGACTTCTTCAGCGACGTGCCCCATCCCCAGTCGTGCGGCAACCACCTCGACTTGCGTGAGCTCTCGCTCTACAATCCCCAGACCTACATGACGCTCAACGTCCAGACTCAGGGACAAGTGGCCTTCTCCGTACTTCCCTACGAAGACTCAGCCATGTCCGCCGTGAACCACCGCTGGAACCTTACGCCCGGTGGCAACGTTGTGGCCCACTTCGACTACTATCAGGACGGCCTTGGCAACGGCAGTTGCGGACAGGGAGGCGTCACTAAGACGCTCGCGATGTACAAATGCCCCACTTCGGGCACATACACCTACACGCTCCGCTTCACCCCCTCTGTGGCCGACCCCACCAGCATTCACAACGCCCAGGGCGAAGCCGCAACCAACGTCACCGTCTCGGCAGAGAATGGCCGCGTAGTCTGCACAGGTAGCCTCCAGGCCGGCACAACCGTCCGCGTCTACGACCTCGGCGGCAGCATCGTGGCCTCCGCCACAGTGCCCTCCGCTACCACGAGTCTCACCCTCAACACCGCCCACCAGCCCCACGGCACCTACATCGTCAAGGTAGGCGGCACCAGCCACAAGGTGATTCTCTAAGCCACAAGGGCTTGACACAGTCCTCCCCTCTGGGGATGGAATAACTTCTACGCAAACAGGGATGCTCCTCGCGGGCATCCCTGTTTGCATTCCTTCCAGCCTCTATCACAGGCCTTGGGGCGGCGCAAGGCAAAAAGCAGCCTTTTGCGTGCAATGTCTATACACAAAAAAAGGAGGGAAAAAATGATTTTTCCCTCCACCCCTCTTGGTTCACTTAACTAAAACTATGGTATGATTTACACACTACTAATGTCAACTACTGAGATCTTTTGTGTTATTCAAACTCTTCATCGAGTATTGTTGAAAGGCCGATGCCACCATCGTAGTCGGGGAGTCCATCATTCTTTGTCGTGGCTTTTCCCATTTTC
>CAVKGN010000107.1:0-7300 GCA_963655595.1 uncultured Oscillospiraceae bacterium | reverse complement strand
ACCTCGTAAACTGGTACAATCAAGCGGAACAATCGGGAAAGTTCTCACCAGTGGAACTGGCGGCGATATTCCATTACCGCTACATCCGCATTCATCCTTTTGAGGACGGAAACGGACGTATTGCAAGAATGATGGTGAACTACATTCTGTGCCGTCATGGTTATCCGATGATTGTGGTGCGAAGCAGAAAGAAAAGCGAATATTTGTAAGCACTTCACAAAACTGATCTCACAGTGGGCGCAACACCTTCGTTGGGTGCGCATGCCTCAAAACGCGACATACAGCAGTTCCTCACCTACTTCACCAATCTCTTTGTAGAAGAGGTGGACTACAACATTCGTTTTTTGACCGAACGAGGCGACAAAGTATGGTGGTTCGATGGCAAACGTGTCATGTTCCGTGCAGAATCTACGAGCAGAATTCTCAATCTGATGTTCTCCACCCCAAACATCACAATACCAAAGCTCTCGAAAGAGGTTGGCATAAACATGGCATCTATCAACAAGCAAATTAAGCAACTTATGTCAAAAGGATATATTCAACGCTCAGAAAAAGACGGAACGTGGCGCCTAATTATTACTCCTTCCGTGTAGGTCAATTTGCAAGAAAACGCCTATAAAGGTAGATGACGTATACCTTTATAGGCGTTTTCTTGCAAAACAGAGATTGACAGCGAACTCTTTCGATAGAAGGAATCGTGACCTATCTGAAAAAGCCCGAGGCCTTGTTTAACGAAGGCTTCGGGCTTGGAGTATTTGGTGTTTTGTGTTTTAGCGGACGGTGGGCGTTAGAAGTGCACTACGAGTTCGACCACGGCTTTGTCGCGCTCGGAGGCTTTGGCTAGCGTGGCGTCGTCGTAGAAGTACTTCTCGTAGTTCAAGCGGATGTCGGCATTCATCTTCTTGGCCATACTCAGGGTGATGCCACCCGTCACGCGCTGGCGGCGGGCATCGGTGAGCTTGAACTGGCCTTCGTCGTTGAGCGTGCCGTCGGAGTGGTTATCCATCATGTCGTAGCGGCAGAGGAAACTGATTTTGCGGAAGGCCTTACGCAACGGCTGGTCGTAGCAAACGAAAGCGTCCCAGGCGTTCACGCCGCTGAATGCATGGTGCGTGTAGTGCTTGCGCATGTACTCCGCCTCCACCGTCCAACGCTGCTTTTGGAAGGTCATGCCGCCGTCGTAGAGAAATACGTCGGTGTTGTTGGGCGATATTTTCTGCACCGAGGCTTGAAGGGTAAGTCCGCAGGGAAGCGGAGCCTGCACCTTGGCGGAGAAGTTGAACTTCTTGGTCCAGTAGTTCTTTTGGTTTGTCAAGCCTGAACCGTTGAACGCGCCAGCCTCAACGATGAGAGGCAGGCCCTGCACGGTGTAGCCAGCATAGAAACCCACGTCGCGCACGTTTCCCACCTGCTTGGCTATGAATGAGCGATTGGCAAAGTACTGCTTGTGCGGCGAACGGTGTGCATCGATGCTGAACGGCACACGCATCTGTCCCAGACGGAGGTCGAGTCCCTTCACGGGCAGCACGCCTGCGTAGGCGTCAAGCATTTTGATCTGCCCCTCATCGGAGAGGTCGATCTCGGCCTTGTAGTCTACGATGGGGGTAATGAAGCCGTCAAGAGCTACGCGCGCCGTGCGCACCTCAAAGCGGCTCTCCTTCTCGTTGGTTTGGTACTCGGCCTTGGCGCGGATGGTACCGCTCACCTTCGGTACCCATGATGGTTTCGCCTTCTTGGTGCTGTCGGCACTCTCGGCGTGGGCAGCCATGCTGCAAGTCAGTGCTGCGGCAAGCAGCAGGTATGATGTTTTCATGTGTCTCGTGTGATGAATTGGAAAAAGAAAGAGGGGAAGGCGAAAAGTTTCCCGGCTGTGTTATCCTGCCGGCTCCGTCGTTCTCGCCGTCCCCTCAAGCCATAGTTGTTTTACTTTGCGTGTGCGTTATCCCTGAAGTTGCTCTCTGTAAGCCTTGCCCGACTTGAGCAGTTCTCGGAGTTCAACCACAAGCTGCTGCGTTTCCTGAACAATGTGCAGGATGAGCGTCATGGAGTTGAGGTTGATGTTTTCGCCCTGAATGGCCACGCCAATCTTTTGGCTGAAAGCGGCGGCCTCAGCCTCGGCCTTGGAGAGTTCGGGCACCAGAGCGTCGTTGTCGGCGCTGCGTCCGTTGCGGAGGTTCTCGGAGATGCTTCCCATTATGGTGGTGACGTGGTTGCGCAGATTGGTGTACTCAGCAGCCAGTTCGGGCTCGATGGGCGTGAAGTTGTTGTCCACATGTTCGCAGGCAGGTTCGGCAATGCGTATCACGCCGTAGAGCATCTGGCGCAGGGAGTTGTGAATGAGGTGAAAGTTTGTGCTGAGTCGCACAGCTGCCACGGGGGGCTCGGCACGGCGCAGGCAGATGGTTTCGCGGCGTCGCAGGTTCTTGAGTTCGCGTTTGCTGAGCGTAAGGCTGCGGAGCGTGCGGCGCATGGGGCGCAGACTTTCCTCGAACAGTCCGTTGGTCGAGGTGGCGAGAGCCAGAGCGTACTTGTCGAGCATCTCGGCCACGCTCATGTCCATGTGGCGAGCGAGCATGGGGATGACTGCCGTGCGATCCTTCTCAGCAAGCATTTGCTGGAAGAGGACGTCGCCCTGCTGCACCTCCTTCTGCTTCTTGGAGAAACGCTGTTGGCTGTGGATAATGCTGTATATGCCGAGGGCTACAATGATGACCACTGCAACGATGCCGCCGAAGTTCATGGCCAAGGCCACGAGGAAACAAGCGGTGAAGGCTACGCCAGCTGTGATGAACCAACCACCGATGACGGTGAGTACACCCGTGATGCGGAACACGGCACTCTCACGACTCCATGCGCGGTCGGCAAGCGACGAACCCATTGCCACCATGAACGTGACGAACGTAGTGGAGAGGGGGAGTTTGAGCGACGTACCGAGGGCAATGAGGAGGGAGGACACTACGAGGTTGACCGATGCTCGGCACATGTCGTAGGCGGCACCGTTGTCAACGGCTTCGGCGGGCACTTGGAAACGGCTGTCCACGTAACGGCTCACGCAACGAGGAGTGACGTTTGCCACGGCTGTGCCCACGGAGTTGCCCCAGCGGACAAGGCTGCGAGCCACCTTGGACGAACCGAACATTTCGTCGCCCTCGTTCTTGCGCGACAGGCCAACTTCGGTCTCGGTCACCTTGCGCGCCTTCTTGGACGTGGCAAGGGCGAACACCATGATGGCACCGGCTGCGGCAAGGAAGTAGATGGGGGTCTTGGCGGACTCGTGCAAGGAGGCCATCATGAAGCTGTCGGGCGACGCACCAGCTGCGTTTGCGCTGAAATCGAGGAACGAAGAGTAGCCAGCCAAAGGTACACCGATGAAGTTGACAAGGTCGTTGCCAGCAAAGGCCGTAGAGAGGGCGAACGTACCAATAAGCACAATCACGCGGAACACGTTCACGCCCACGGCGTGGAGCAACTGCATCAACACGGCAGACACCACGAAGATGCAGCCGAGGATGGTGAGGATGTGCGTGTTGAGAAAGGCCTTGACATCGCTGTTCATGAACGAGAGGTCCTTCAAGCCTTTGAACAGCATGAAGTAGAGGATAGCGGTGATTGCCACGCCGCCGAAGATGCCTATCTTGAAGCGGAGGTTCTTCTTGATGCTGAACGAGAAGATGATACGCGTGACGTACTGGATGAACGAACCGAACACGAAGGCAATGGGCACGCTGAGGAAGATACCCATGATTACCTCAAGGGCTTTCGACGTGTTGAGGTAGTCGCCCATGCTGAGGGTGGCTTCGCCGCCTGCCATCTTGAGCATCGTGAAAGCGAAGGCTGAGCCAAGCAGTTCAAACACCATCGACACGGTGGTAGACGTAGGCATGCCGAACGAGTTGAAGATGTCGAGCAACACGATGTCCGTGACCATCACCGCAAGGTAGATGTACATCACGTCCTTAAAACTAAAATACTGCGGCGTAAAGATGCCGTGGCGCGCAATGTCCATCATGCCGTTGCTGAGCACGCAGCCACAAAAGACGCCAATACCGGCAATGATCACGAGCGAGCGAAACTTCGCCGCCTTTGAACCTATCGCCGAGTTCAAAAAGTTCACCGCATCGTTGCTGACACCTACCCAGAGGTCGAACGCGGCAAGAATGAAGAGGAAAATGACCATTCCCAGATACATCCAGTCCATAACTCTTGTACGATTAATTATTTGTTTTGTGAGAAATTATTTCAGCGCAAAAGTACGGGCGTGCTGTTGGGGGGATGTGACAATGCTGTTAAGAAGTTGTTACAGCCGCAAGGGGCGCGATGCTCTGCCCTATCTTCACGGAAAATTAACAAGTGGCGCGCCACGCCTTATATATAAAAGGCGTAATATTGCACGGGGAAAAGCATCTTACACACACACAACGCATTTAATACAAAAGCAACAATGGCTTACAGAATTCTCGTCGTGGACGACGAACCCGATTTGCGCGAGATCTTGCAGTGTAACCTTGAAAACGCTGGTTACGAAGTGGACACGGCAGCCTCGGCTGAGGAGGCTCTCCACATCCTCTCGCCCGACCACAGCCTCATTCTGCTCGACGTGATGATGGAGGGGATGTCGGGCTTTCGCATGGCAAGCAAGCTGCGCAACGAACTGAAACTGCGCGTGCCTATTATATTCCTCACCGCCAAGGACACGGAGAACGACCTACTCACAGGCTTCTCGGCTGGGGCTGACGACTACATATCGAAGCCCTTCTCGCTCCACGAGGTGCTGGCACGCATCAAGGCGGTGCTGCGCCGCACGGACAAGAGTGCCGCCCAGGCCACGCTGACCATTGGCAACCTGACCATCGACTTCGTGAAGAAACTTGTTTATAGCAACGACGAGGAGGTGCGCCTCTCACCCAAGGAGTTTGGTATTCTCAGCATGCTTGCCAAGCAGCCCGGACGGGTGTTCTCACGCGAGGAGATACTTGCCGAAGTGTGGCACGGCGACAGCTACGTGCTTGACCGCACCGTAGACGTGCACATTGCCCGCGTGCGCCGAAAGCTGGGTACAAACTCCATCCACCTGACCAACCGCCAAGGCTACGGCTACTGCTTCGAAGCCTGAAAGACACATTAATATATATATATAGGTATGCCCTGCCCGTCATGCAGGGCACTGCGCTCATGCGCTCGCTACGACAATGAAATACAAAACAAAACTTCTCCTTTACTTTACGCTGCTGTTTGCCGTGTTCACGGCGTTGCTCGTACTGTTCCAGTACAACCGCGAGCACCAGTACAAACACGACCTGCTCGACTCGCGCCTACGGAGCTATGCCGACGTGGTGGCTGGTGCCGTGGACCTGGAAACGGAGAGCGGCGACACGGCGAAATACACCGACGTGCTACGCATTCTGCCGCACGACTTGCGCCTTACCGTCATCAACAAACGAGGCGTGGTGAAGTTTGAGTCTACCCGCCACAACATTGTGGAGATGGGCAACCACCTGTCGCGCCCCGAGGTGCAGGCGGCTCTGAACGGGGCTGAGGGCAGCGACATAAGAACTTCGGAGACCGACCAGAAGGCCTACTTCTACTATGCCAAGACGTACGATGGCTACATTGTGCGCGTGGCTCTGCCCTACGACGACGCCGTACAGAGCTTCATGAAAGCGGACAACGTGTTCCTCTGGTTCGTGCTGATGCTCTTCCCCATAGCCCTCGTGGCACTCATCTACATTTCGGATCGCTTCGGGAAGGCCGTCACTGGACTGCGCAACTTCATGCACTCGGCGGACAGGGGACTGGTGGACTACAACCACATTGTGTTCCCCCACTCCGAACTGGGCGACATAGGGCGGACGATTATGGAGAAGTACAAGCAGCTTGAAGAATCGAACAAACAGATTGCGCTGGAAAGGGAGCGACTCATGCGCCACTTCCACTACTTCGACGAGGGCATTGCCATCTTCTCGCCGGACAAGAAGGTAATCTACGCCAACCCCAAGTTCACGCAATATGCCAACGTACTGCTCGACCGCCCCACACCCGACCCTGCGGTTATCTGGCAGTCGGACGTTTTTGCCCCCGCGCTCGAATTCCTTACGCTCCACGGCGGCTCTCGCCCGCTCGCCGAAGAGGCTCCTGTGTTCCGCTTCACCACAAAGGCTGGCGGCAACTCGTTTGCCGTGCAGATGCTCATTTACAGCGACGGGAGTTTTGAGCTCTCGCTGGCCGACGTGACGCGCGCCGAGAAGAACAAGAAGCTCAAGCAGCAAATGAGCAACAACATTACGCACGAGCTGCGGACTCCTGTGAGCAGCATACGCGGATACATCGAGACCATTCTGGAATGTCAAACGCTGAGCGAGGACCGGAAGCGGTATTTCCTGGAACGTACCCATGCACAGGTGCTGCGGCTTACCGACCTGATTCGCGACGTGGCACTCATCACCAAGACGGAGGAGGCGGCCGACCTCATGCCACGCGAGGACGTGGACATTTGCCGCGTGGTGAACGACGCAAGGGAGGACCTCAACGCCCTTTTCACCAACACGGGCGACACGCTCACCGTATCCATCCCCCAGGGGCTGCACATTAACGGTAACTACTCGCTCATCTACTCCATCTTCCGCAACCTGATGGAGAACAGCCTGCACTACGCCGGCACGGGGTGCGAGATTTGCGTGAACTGCTACAACGTGAACAACAACTTTGCCTACTTCTCGTTCAGCGACAACGGCAAGGGCGTGCCTGAGGAACACTTGCAACGGCTCTTCGAACGCTTCTACCGAGTGTCGGAAGGACGCACTCGCGAGAACGGCGGCACAGGCCTGGGGCTCTCCATCGTTCGCAACGCCGTGCAGTTCCACAAGGGCGACATATCCGTACGCAACCGCAAAGAGGGCGGACTGGAATTCCTCTATACGCTGCATCTCTAAATATTAGTGTCCGCTAAAAGTTGAAGTTCTACATACAATAGTCCGGTAAAATCGGACGTAAGTGATTGATTATTAATCGTTTATCTTTAACTATACTTAGTAGTTTAAAATAGGCCAAGTGCCTGATATTCAGTAACTTTATATACTAAAAACCAAGTTGCATGAAACTATCAGAAGCACTCGACCAATATGTCTACATATGCCTCCAGGCCATGGGGGCTTGAAAAAGTACAATCCTCGTTACAAGAGCCTGAGGCCATTGGGCAATCGTTTGAAGAACTTAATCGCACAGATTCTGCTGCTGCACATCGTTATGCGTATCCATCCGAAACAGACCGACTTGTAGCATTCTCCTGAAACTTCGAGCTTTG
>CAVKGN010000106.1:0-7375 GCA_963655595.1 uncultured Oscillospiraceae bacterium | reverse complement strand
TCTGCTTGATGCTTTCAATAAAATCCAAGTAGTCTTTCTTGAAACTTGGATACTTCTTTGCGAGACGTTTTGCTTCTTTCGCAAAGTCGCCAGAGACCGAAACGGTGATATTACAACTCATCGGCCAAACTTTCTGCGGACAGAAGGAGGCGTTTGCCGTCGATGGCTTCCTTTACTTCTGTAAGTGCGTTTTTGAGTTCGGCTATCAGGTCGCGGGGCGTTTCTACGGGTTTGATTTCTTCCGGAGATATGCGAAAGCTACCAGCGCGCGACTTCAGAACCACGTGTTCACCCGCCTTTGCCATGTTGAGATATTTCGTCTGATTGACACGGAAATCTCTTGTACTTACTACTACCATAAACGAATAGCTCATTAATTGTGGTACAAAGGTGAACAAATTATTTCTATATGGCAACCATTCGCTTGCTTTTGGTAGCCACGAGTCGCTGGTGTGCAGGTCGAAGCGACCACAAAAAAAGTAACGGGAGGAAAGCTATGGTGGGCTTTCCTCCCGTTACGTATCTCTATGGGTATAGATGATGCTTGGTTACTGTTCCTTTGCCACGCCGATAACTACGCGGTTGGAGTCGTTGTTGGTGAAGGGCTGAACGGTGTCGCCCTTGTAGCCTGAGGTGAGGCGCGAAGAGTCGATGCCGTACTTCTCAGTGAGGATCTTCACTACGCGGGCGGCGCGCTTCTCGGATACGCTGCGGTTAATGGCGGCGCTACCTGTGCCAGCGTCGGCGTAGCCTGTTACTTCGGCCTTAGCCGTGGGGTGATCCTTCATCCACTGTGCGAAGTCCTTGAGCTTAGCCTCTTCGCTGGTGCTTACGGCAGAGGAACCGATGGTGAAGAACACTTCAGTCTTCGTCTCAGCCAACTGCTTGGGAGCTACTACGGGTTCGGGCTTAGGCTCGGGCTTGGGCTCAGGTTTAGGTGCGGGAGCGGGGGCAGGTGCGGGAGCCGGCTGAACGGGCTCGGGGGCGGGAGTAGCTGCCTTGCCGCGGCCAAACTTAAAGTTCACGCCGAGGAGAGCTTGGAGCTTCCAGTCGCCGTGACCGTTGAGCTTAGAGTTGAAACGGTCGTGCAGGTTGTTGGCCGTCACTTCGAGGTTGATGCCTACGAGGCGGCTCACTTCGGCGTCGAGCTGCATGCCCACGCGGAAGTTGTGCACGAAGCGATCCTTGTTCCAGTGGAGGTTGAGGTTGTTCACCGTCTGGTTGTTGGCAATGTCGACGAGGTCGTCATTGTCCCAAGCGTAGCCAAGACCTGCACCACCGATGAGGTATGCGTTGAGCACGTGGTGCTTATTCGGTGCGAAAGCGTTGCAGAGGTTGAACATAAGGTCGATGTTGGAGATGACCGACTTATATTGGTACGTGCGTCCGATGCTGTTAAGGCCGCCCTTCTCGTTGATGCCGCTCACGTGGATGCGTGCGCCGACTGCGGGGGTGAACATACCGCCCACGCTCACTGCGCCTATGGGGGTAATCAGCTTCTTTGCGTTGAAGTCAGTGAAAGTTACTTGACCGCCGCCCTGAATGCCGACAAACACGTAGGGGTAACCGTCTTTCTTGTTTCCGTTTTCGCTCTGCGCGCAGAGGGGTTGGGTAGCCGCTCCTGCCAAAAGCACAGAGGCTAACAACGTTTTGAGGTTTAGCATATTGGATGTACTTTACTTATTTTCTTGTATTTCAACGCAAAGGTAGATTTAATTATTAATCAGTGCAAAAAAAACTCAGATTTCTTCAAGTTCGGGGGCTCCGCAGGGCTTTCTGCTGCCGTTTCGTTCAAAGGAAATAAAAAAGGCAGACCCTGAGGCCTGCCCTGTTAATATAGATGCTGACGTGCGGTGCGGCGCGGCGGGGCCGTGTCAGTTTTGGTCGTAAGCGTGTTTGGGATAGTCCACCGTGTAGTGCAGGCCGCGGCTCTCCTTGCGTTCGAGCGCCTGACGGGTGATGAGGTAGCCCACGTTGATCATGTTGCGCAGCTCGCAGATATCGCGCGTAGCCTTCACGTGCTTGTAGAGTTCCTCCGTCTCCTCGTAGAGCAGGTCAAGGCGAGTCCAAGCGCGTTTGAGGCGCAGGTCGGAGCGCACAATGCCTACGTAGGCCGACATTACCTGACCGACCTCCTTGGCGTCCTGGGCAATGAGCACTTTCTCCTCATTGGTGAGCGTGCCCTTGTCGTTCCATTCGGGCACCTTGTCGTTGAAGGTGTATTCGTCGATGTGTTCCAGGGAGTGCTTGGCTGCTGTGTCGGCGTAGACCACAGCCTCGATGAGCGAGTTGGAGGCCAAGCGGTTGCCGCCGTGAAGACCTGTGCACGAACATTCGCCCACGGCGTAGAGCCTGTGGATGGACGAGCAGGCGTTGAGGTCCACCTTGATACCGCCGCAAAGGTAGTGGGCGCAGGGCACAACGGGGATGTACTGCTTTGTGATGTCGATGCCTATGGAGAGGCACTTCTGGTAGATGTTGGGGAAGTGCTTCTTCGTCTCCTCGGGGTCCTTGTGCGTCACGTCGAGGCACACATGGTCCAGACCGTGTATCTTCATTTCCTTATCGATGGCGCGGGCCACGATGTCGCGCGGGGCGAGCGAGAGGCGCTTGTCGTACTTCTGCATAAACTCCTCGCCGTTAGGCAAGCGGAGTATGCCGCCGTAGCCACGCATGGCCTCGGTGATGAGGTAGGCAGGGTGCTTTTCGCGCGGGTTGTAGAGGGCTGTGGGGTGGAACTGGATGAACTCCATGCCCTCAACGGTGGCTTTGGCACGGTAGGCCATGGCTATGCCGTCGCCCGTGGCTATCTCGGGGTTGGTTGTGGTGGCGTAAACCGCGCCGCAACCGCCGGTGCAGAGCACGGTGACGCGCGAGAGGAACGTGTCGATCTTCTTCGTGTCGGGGTCGAGGATGTAGGCGCCGTAGCACTCAATGTCGGGCGTGCGGCGGGTCACTTCCACGCCGAGGTGGTGCTGCGTGATAATCTCTACGGCAAAATGGTTTTCGAGCACGGTGATGTTCGGGTGGTGGCGCACGGCCTCAATCAGTCCACGCTGAATTTCGAAGCCTGTGTCGTCGGCGTGGTGCAGGATGCGGAACTCAGAGTGTCCGCCCTCGCGGTGAAGGTCGAACGTGCCGTCCTCCTTCTTGTCGAAGTTTACGCCCCAGCGCACCAGGCGGTCAATGCCCTCGGGGGCGTTGCGCACCACCTGCTCCACGGCCTGCGGCGACGATATGTAGTCGCCAGCCACCATCGTGTCCTTGATGTGCTTGTCGAAGTCGTCCACCTTAAGGTTCGTCACCGAGGCTACCCCCCCCTGCGCTTTCGCCGTATTGGCTTCCTCAATTGTTGTTTTGCATACGAGAGCCACCTTGCCTTTGCCCGAGGCGGCCACCTGGAGGGCGTAACTCATCCCGGCCACGCCGGAACCGATTACCAAAAAGTCGAACTTGCGAATCATTGTTCAGATATTGCCTGAAAAGTGTTTGTGTCGCGGCCTCACGGAGCACCGCTGTTATTAGCGGCGAAATTACGAATTTGTTTTAAAATCAAGAAGTAGCCTGATTAAATGGCTACCTTTGCACAGCCTGCGGCGAGCGTCAGGGCGTGATGTGCTTACACATTATATATATAATGAATGCCCCTGCCCCACTCGCTTGCCCAGCAAACAGAGATCAACAAACACTTTTATAAAACCGTTTATGAACAAAATCAAAGTCATTTGTCTGCTCTTGGTAGCGTTCCTCTGCATGCCCGCCTTGGCGCAGCAGGAAGCTCTGACCGTAGACAAAGCCGTGCGCATTGGCAAGTTGCCTAACGGCCTTACCTACTACATTCGCCACAATGCGCTCCCCGAGAACCGGGCCAACTTCTACATTGCCCAGAAGGTAGGCTCTGTACAGGAGGAGGAGAACCAGCGAGGCCTGGCTCACTTCCTTGAACACATGTGCTTCAACGGCACGGACCACTTCCCCGGCGACGCCCTGCTCAACTACTGCGAGCGCATCGGCGTGAAGTTTGGCGAAAACCTCAACGCCTACACATCGACCGACGAGACCGTGTACAACATTGACGACGTGCCCGTGACGGAGAACAACGTCGACTCCTGCCTTCTCATCCTGCGCGACTGGGCCGACGGCCTTACGCTCGACCCGAAGGAGATTGACAAGGAGCGCGGCGTAATCCACGAAGAGTGGCGTATGCGTTCGAGCGCATCGGGCCGCATCTTCGAGCGCAACCTCGCCACCCTCTACCCCAACTCGCGCTACGGCCACCGCTACCCCATCGGTCTGATGAGCGTGGTGGACAACTTCAAGCCCGAGGAACTGCGTGCCTACTACGAGAAGTGGTACCGCCCCGACCTGCAAGGCATCATCATTGTGGGCGACATCGACGTAGACCAGGTGGAGGCCAAGATCAAGGCCCTCTTCTCCCCTATCAAGATGCCGGAGAACGCTGCTAAGTACGAGCACTACCTCGTGCCCGACAACGACCAGCCCATCTACGTGATTGACAAGGACAAGGAGCAGCTGCAGTCCGTCATTCAAATAATGTTTAAGCACGAGCCCCTCCCCGACGAGATGAAGACTTCTTCGGTTTATCTCATGATGAAGTACGTCTTCCATCTTGCCAGCGCAGCCTTCAACGCTCGTCTGAACGAGCTTTCGCAGAAGAGCGATTGTCCCTTCGTAGCTGCCAGCGGTAGCGACGACAACTACATCATGTCGAAGACAGAGGACGCTTTCGCTATTGGCATTCTGCCCAAGCCCGGACAGGACAAGGCTGCCCTGCAAGCCGTGTTGACGGAGGTTAAGCGTGCCTCGCAGTATGGATTCACCGCCACGGAGCTCAACCGCGCCAGCGAGGAGTTCCTTAGCCAGATTGAGACCATCTACAACAACCGCGAGAAGCAGGAAAACTCCTTCTACGTGCCGCAGTACGTGCGCCACTTCCTTGAGAACGACCCCATCCCCTCGATTGAGGACGAGTACAATGCCTACAAGATGTTTGCGCAAGGCCTGAAGCAGCAGAACGCACTTGTGCCCATCGTTAGCGGCACGTTCAGCAAACTCACGGCGCACACCGACACAAACTTCGTCTGCATGGCCATGTACCCCGACAAAGAGGGCGTGACTATCCCCACTGAGGCCGACTTCAAGCAGGCCGTGGCTGCCGCTTCCGCCGCTAATGTGGAAGCCTACGTGGACAACGTGAAGAACGAGCCGCTCATTGCCAAGCTCCCCAAGAAGGGCAAGATTGCTAAGGAAAGCCAGGCCGACTTTGGCTACACTTGCTGGACGCTCTCCAACGGTGCCCGTGTGTTCTACAAGAAGACGGACTACAACGACTCCGAGGTGCTCTTCGAGGCTCGCAGCTTTGGCGGCGACAACGAACTGCTCAAGAAGGACTTCGTCAACACCGAGCTGATGACTCCCGTGATTGGCTCGACGGGGCTGGGCAACTTCACCGCTACCGAACTTGAAAAGAAGATGGCTGGCAAGCAAGTGTCGTGCAGCGTGTCGCTCACGCACACCACTGAGGGCCTTTCGGGTCTCTCTACTCCTAAGGACCTCCGTACCCTCTTTGAGACCATCTACCTGCGCTTCCAGAAGCCCTGCAACGACGTAGAGGCTTACAACAACACCATGGCCTTCCTGCATACGCAGCTCGAGAACGCCGAGAAGCAGCCCATGAAGGCATTCTCCGACTCGCTCAACGTGACGCTCTACGACCACAATCCCCTGCGTCGCAGCCTGACGCTCAGCGACCTCAGCAGTGCTAACTACGAGAAGATGAAGCAGATTTACAGCGAGCGTTTCAACTCCGCTGGCGACTTCGACTTCTTCTTCACTGGCGCAATCAACGTTGACTCTCTCCGCGAGTTCACTGAGCAGTACATTGCTCCGCTCCCCGGCGTGAAGGCACGCGAGGCTTACTCCAACAACCACGTGTTCCCTGCCAACGGTGTTCACACCAACCAGTTTAGCCGCTCCATGGAAACGCCGCAGGCCATCATCGTACAGATATGGCACGGCACCGCCCCCTACTCTATGAAGGAGGCAGCCGTGGTGAACGCCCTTGGCGAAGTGCTCACGCAGCGCTACCTCAAGAGCATCCGCGAGGACGCTGGTTTTGCTTACAGCGTTTACGCCGGCGCAAGTGCCAGCTACGACGTGCGCGACGACTACCAGGTGGCTATTCAGTGCCCCGTGAAGCCCGCAAAGATCGACTCCGCCCTTGTGCTGATGCAGGAGGGCCTCGAAGCCATCTCGAAGAACGGCGTGACGAAGGACGAGCTTGACAAGGTGGTTACCTTCGAACTGAAAGAGTTTGCCAACAACCAGAAGCGCAACGAGTACTGGACGAACCTGATCCTCAACAAAACCCTCTGGGGCAAGGACGAGCGCACAGGCTACGAGGAGACGCTCAAGAGCGTGACCCCGAAGGACATTCAGGACTTCGTGAACAACGTGCTCCTCAAGCAGGGCAACTGCATCACCGTGACGATGTGCCCCACCGACCTCACCGAGGTTGACGGCGCCAAGTAACGGGCAGAACCCAATCACATTCCAACGGCCGCAATGCAAGATTAACGCATCGCGGCCGTTTCCTTGTCAGTGCCGCAGCGGGCAAGTTGTAGGCGTTAAGTTAGTTCATATTCTAAAAAACAATTAATTTTGCGGACGCTTCAAGCGAAGAAAAGAATGAAACGACTCATTGACTACATAGGATCCGTCATAGCCCTGTTGCTCTTTTCGCCGCTCATTCTCTTTTGTATCATAGCCATCAAGCTCGAAGACGGCGGTCCCGTATTCTACTTTCAGGATCGCATTGGCCGAGGCGGAAAAGCGTTCCGCATCATCAAGTTTCGCAGCATGAAGGAGGACGCTGAGAAGAACGGCCCGGAACTGCAACTGGAAGGGGCTACGAACGACCCGCGGTTGACGAAAATTGGGCGTTTCATGCGGGCGCACCACCTCGACGAACTGCCGCAGCTGTGGAACGTGCTTCGCGGCGACATGACGTTCATCGGGTACCGCCCGGAGCGCAAGTTTTACATCGACCAGATTATGGAGCGCAACCCTCGCTATGAGGAACTCTTTGCCTACCGCCCCGGCGTAACGTCGTACGCCACGCTCTACAACGGCTACACCGACACCATGGAGAAGATGCTTCGCCGCCTCGACTACGACCTCTACTACATTGAGCACCAGTCACTCTGGTTCGACTTCAAAATTCTCGTGAAGACTTTCTTCAGCATCGTCTCTGGCCGCCGCTTCTGACGGCAGACACATATTTTATATAAGGAACAAACGAAACGTGCACGACTCCGCAAGGGGTGCCGTGCACGTTTCGACTATTTGTTGTATG
>CAVKGN010000105.1:2503-7420 GCA_963655595.1 uncultured Oscillospiraceae bacterium | reverse complement strand
ACGCTCATCGGCATGCTCTTCATGTCGGCACAGACGCTCATCGATGGCATCCTCGTGGGTAGGGGCGTGGGAGCGGCTGGCATAGCTGCCGTCAACATTGTAGCCCCCATATGGATGGTGGTCACAGGGATTGGCCTGATGTTCGGCATCGGCGCCTCGGTGGTGGCAAGCATGCACCTCGCTAACGACAATCAAAAGGCTGCGCGCATCATCCTAACGCAGGCATACGGTGTGGGTACAATCGTTGTGGCCGTGCTCACCCTGCTCTGCCTGCTTATGCCGCGAACGTTTATCTATGCCCTCGGATGCAGTCCCGCGCTGGAGCGTTACGCCCTCGACTATCTGCTTTGGCTCTTGCCGGGTGTGGTGTTCCTGCTGTGGCAATGTGTGGGCATGATGATGGTGAGGCTCGACGGTTCGCCTCGTTATGCCATGTGGATTCAGGTGGTCGCCGCCGTGGTGAACCTGTCGCTCGACTGGCTCTTTATCTTCCCCTTGAAGATGGAAGTGAAGGGCGCATCGATCGCTACTGCCATTGCCTGCATCTGTGGCGGACTGATGAGCGTGGCCTACTTTGTGTGGTTCTCCGACAAGTTGAAGTTTCGCCGAATTAAGTCGAGCCTCACCTCGCTCGTACTCACGCTTCGAAACACAGGCTATATGCTGCGCATCGGTTCTGCCACGTTCCTCACCGAAGTAGCAATGAGCATCACCATGGTGGCGGGTAACTACATGTTTATGTCGATGCTCCACGAAGAAGGCGTGGCGGCGTTCGCCATCGTGTGCTACCTCTTCCCCGTCATTTTCTCTATAAATAATGCCGTGGCACAGTCGGCCCAGCCCATCATTAGCTACAACTACGGAGCTGGCGAGGAGCAACGCGTGAGCCGAGCCCTCAGGGTGGCGGCGTATGTGGGCTTGCTCTGCGGCATGGCTGTGTTGTTGCTGATTGTGTTGGGCGACCGCCTTATCGTAGGGGCATTCCTACGCCCAACGGAACCCGCCTACGCCTTGGCTGTAAAGGGACTGCCGTGGTTTGCCACCTGCTCGTTGTTCTTCGCCCTCAATGTAGTGTTCGTGGGCTATTACCAGAGCATCACGATGGCAAAGCGCGCAATGATTCTCACGGCGCTCCGTGGCATTGTCTTCGCCGTGTTAGGCTTTATGGTGCTGCCAAGGCTGATTGGAGAAATCGGACTGTGGCTGGCAATTCCTGCCGCCGAACTCCTCACCCTGATAATCATCCTTCTAAAGGTGAAAGACAGATAGCGCGAACAGGGGCACGCCAAGGCATTTCTTATAGAACGGAGTCTTCCCCTCTCTGGCGGCATTTAATTGCCCTTAAATCGTTGCTTATGTCAGAAAAAACGTGGAATTTTGCATACAACACAACCTGAGGGCGGCCGTTAGCTTTCCATTTGCCTGGTTTACCCCTCTCCTTGATATATCTGCGTGAAAACAAAACAGACACTCTACTATATTGGCGGCCTGCTGCTCGTTGTAGGCGCCGTACTCCCCTTGTTCTTTCCTGCTGTTGCTCCCTACGTGTTTGCCGTGGGCGCGTTGCTCTTTGCCCCCGTCCAGATGGCTGACCGCTACGAAGGGCGCAACATCGTTATCCGCCGCTTGCGCCGCCAACAGGTGATGGGCGCATTCCTGCTACTCGTTACGGCAGTGCTGATGTTTATGCAGCTCTACCAGTTACGTCCGTTCCGGGGCAGCGAGTGGAAGATATTCCTCGCCATAGCCGTGTTCCTCGAACTCTACACGGTGTTCCGCATTGACTTTGAAGAGAAGAAAGAAAAGAAATAGCCGAGCCGCGGCCTCACGAACGCACCCCTACGCCCATGTACAACGAGACCGATGAATTTGTCAACGCCCTTGACAGTTACATACGTGCCGAACTGCGCCGCAGCATGCAGCCCGCCGACTACAACAACGAGGCACTCCGCATTGTGGACGCCCGTAATCACCTGTTCACCAACGTGGGCGTGCACGCAACTGACGAAGAGGAAGATATCTACGCCCTTCGGGAACTCTGCTGCGTGGACGAGGACACGTTGGAACTCGTGCCAAACCGCATGAAACTGCGCGCCATAGCACGCAGCTATTTTTCGTAACGACAAATACACACAAAGACTCTCCCCTATGAACAAATCGCAAATTCTTAACTGCGTGCTGCTTGTCATTGTGGCGGCATTGGCAGTATACATCGTGCTTTCCAACCGCAGCCAAGTCAGCGCACCGCAAACAGCAGCCGTGCAAACCGACAGCGCAGACGCAAGCGGCAGCTGGAAAGAGATAAAGCCCGAAGAACTCAAGAATCCTGTTACGCTGTTCTCGGCCGACTGGATGGCTCTGGCGGCTGGGAAGAAGGGCGACATGAACGCCATGACCGTAGGGTGGGGCACGCTCGGCGTGCTGTGGAGCAAGCCCGTGGTGACGGTCTACGTACGCGAAACCCGCTACACCAACGAACTGATGAAGCGCAACGAGTACTTCACGCTGACGGCATTCCCCGAGAACCGCCGCAGCGCGCTCGAATACATCGGTTCGCACTCAGGGCGCAACGAGAAGGACAAACTCCAAAAGGCAGGTCTGACGCCTGAGTTCACGGCGCTTGGCAATCCACTCTTCAAAGAGGCAAACCTCGCTTTGGAGTGTCGCATTATCTATAAGGAGACGTTGAAGAAAGACCTTATCCTCTCCCAGGAGGCAAAAGCCTGTTGCTACGAGGGCGACGAAAAGGCTATGCACGTGATGTACGTGGGCGAGATTGTCCACGTCTGGAAAAAGTAAGTCCTCCGCCAACTGCAAACAATCATGGAAGAGAAACAATCTGCGGAGTGCGCAACCTTCCGCCACGCCCTCCCCATTCAGATACGCTTCAACGACGTGGACCGCTACGGACACGTGAACAACAACGCCTACTTTGCTTACTACGACCTGGGCAAGGAGGAGTACCTCCGCTCCGTGCTGAAGACGGACTATCGCGCCTCCGATGTGGTGCCAGTGATAGCCAACATCAACGCCGACTTTATCCTCCCCATCTTCTACGGCGACGACATTGTGATTGAAACGCGCGTGTCGCACTTGGGGCACAAGAGTTTTACGCTTACGCAACGGGCGGTGAACCAGCGCACCCACGGCGTGGTGTGCCAGTGCCAAACCGTTATGGTGTGCTTCAACCTGCGCACGCAGCAGTCGGCGGAACTCCCCGAAGAATACCGCCAAGCCATCGAGGCTTACGAGGGCGGCGAAGGACAATAGCCCTCTTCTCTCCCCAAACAACCTTAAACACGAAAACACAAACGAAATGCAAGAGATTGTCTTCTCAAAGAACATCACCGCCGAACTCGACCGCCTTTGCAGTGAGAGCGGCGCAGACCGCATATTCCTACTGACCGACGAAACCACTGAGCAACTTTGTCGTCCCCTCGTGGCGCAGTGCAAAGCCCTGCTCCCAGCGAGCGGCATCGTGATTGGTGCGACCGATGTGCACAAAACGCTCGACACCCTCTCCGCGGTGTGGCAAACGCTGAGTAGCGAGAAGGCATCGCGCCACTCCCTGCTCATTAACCTCGGTGGTGGCATGGTGACCGACCTGGGCGGATTTGCTGCCGCCACGTTTAAGCGCGGCATTGCGTTCTTCAACATTCCCACCACCTTGCTCTCAATGGTCGATGCCGCAGTGGGCGGAAAGACAGGCATCAACTTCAACGGTTTCAAGAACGAGATTGGCGTCTTTCAGGAGGCAAAGGCTGTGATTATCGACACAGAGTTTCTCCGTACGCTCGACGAGGAGAACCTGCGGTCGGGCTACGCCGAGATGCTCAAACACTCCCTGCTCGAGAACGAGGCGATGTGGGCAGACCACATGAAGTTTGACCTCGCCCAGCCCGACTACGCCCATTTGCAGGAACTCGTGAAGCAAAGCATTGCCTGCAAGCAGCGCATCGTGACCGAAGATCCTCACGAAAAGGGACTGCGCAAGGCACTCAACCTAGGGCACACCGTGGGCCACGCCTTCGAGAGCCTAGCACTGGAACGCAACCGTCCCATTCTCCACGGCTATGCAGTGGCTTATGGCCTGCTTTGCGAGCTGTTCCTCAGTGCGGCGCATACAGGTTTCCCCACCGATAAGATGCGCCAGACGGTGCAGTTCATCCGCCAGAACTACGGCGCATTCCCCATCACCTGCGACGACTACGAAACCATCTACGAGACGATGCTTCACGACAAGAAGAACGTGAACGGCGTAATCAACTTCACCCTGCTTGGCGGCGTGGGCGACATACGCCTCGACCAGCACCTCAGCAAGGAGGAGGTGTTTGAAAGCTTCGACTTCTTCCGTGAAGGGTAACACACGCATACAAAGACTATACCTATGACACATACTCTAAAACCGCAGCCGGCTAAGTTGCGCAAGCTCACGCAACTGCTCGAGCACATACTCTCGCTCTTGGTGGTGTTCCTCATGTTTGCGGCCGTGGCATTGCAAACGGGCAGCCTCTTCGGCCACAAGTTGGGCGCAGCCAGCGGGCAGAAGCAATCAGCCCCGCAGCTGACACTCCCCAATGCCGAAGAGCTGAAAGCCTTGGGCTTGGACAATGACGCCTTGAAGTTTACGCAGCGCGACAGTGCCTCGTGGACCGTGGTGCAGACCGACGGAGCGAAGAAGGGCGTACTCGTGTCGTCCCTGCCGTATGCCCGCGACGTAAAGGGCTTTGCCGGGACAGTACCTATGTATATATATATAGATGAGGCTGGCGTAGTGCGAGGTATCACACTCGCCGAGAACGCCGAAACGCCTGAGTTCGTCAACCGTGCCTACGCAGCTCTCGTGCCGCAGTGGATTGGCAAGGACGCCAGTCAAGCCCTGTCGCAAAAGGTGGATGCCGTGAGCGGAGCAACGTT
>CAVKGN010000105.1:0-1745 GCA_963655595.1 uncultured Oscillospiraceae bacterium | reverse complement strand
GGCGTTGCTTGCCACGATGGCACGCATGCTCGTCCTGCGGCAGGCCGTGACAGAGAACGGACAGGCCGAGACGGAGTCGGCCGTGGTGTTGCGCGACATCCTCTCCCGCAAGAGTGTGCGCGAATATACGGACTCTGCCGTGTCGCGTGAGAAGCTCGACACGCTCGTTCGTGCGGCTATGGCAGCTCCCACAGGGCGGGATATGCGCCCCTGGAAGTTTATCGTGGTCGACGACAAGGACGCCATGCGCAGCCTGGCGGAGAAACTCCCCTATGCCAAGATGCTTGCTTCGGCGCAGGCAGCCGTGGTGGTTTGCGGCGACCTCAGCGTGACCGACAAGGAGGGCAAACCTTCCACCAACTGGATGTTCGACTGCTCCGCCGCCACCGAAAACCTTCTGTTGCAGGCCGAGGCAATGGGCTTGGGCGCAGTGTGGACGGCAGCCTATCCCTATCCCGAACGCTTGGAGGCTGTGAAGGCTGCGTTCAACCTGCCCGAACACATTGTGCCGCTCAACGTCATTCCCATTGGTTATCCCAAAGGCGACCCGCAGCCCAAGGATAAGTATAACAAGGACAACATCCACTACAACGCATGGTAAAGACACGTCCTTCGGCAGCCACGTTGGGATTTATCGTGGGTCTGGTAGCCGCCGTTTGCTACGGCTTTATCCCCTTCTTCACGCTCCCCATCAAGCAGGGCAACCCAGCTGACTTTATGTCCGACCCCTGCATCCTTTTCTATCGCTTTGGGTTTGCTGCGCTCATCGTGGGCGTGGCTATGCTCGTGCAGCGAAAGAGTTTCAAGGTGACGCGCGGCGAACTGGTCACGCTTATCTACCTCTCGTTCATCTCCGACGGCTCGGCGTTGTTCCTCATTGACGGTTACAACTACATGTCGAGCGGCGTGGCCACTACGCTCCATTTTATGTACCCCGTGGCAACTGCTATCATCATGATGGTGTTTTACAACGAGGCACGCCGGGCAAGCACGCTGTTTGCCGTGGCTATGGCGGTAGCTGGCGTGGCGGTGCTTTCGTGGGACACGTCGGGCAAGGCCAGCCTCACGGGCATTGTCATTGTGCTGATATCAGCACTTTGCTATGCGCTCTACATCATCCGCGTCAATCGTTCGCGAGCTGCCACGATGGACGGCACAAAACTGGTGTTCTACATTCTGTTCATCGGCGCACTCATCTTCGGCGCTGAGGCTTTGCGGCAGGGCAACTTCGCTCCCATAAGCACCAAACTGCAACTCACGCACCTCGTGGCGTTGTCGGTGGTGTGTACGTTCGTTACCAACGTCAGCCTTGTGTACAGTGTGAAGCGCATTGGTAGCACCATGGTAGCTGTACTTGGCGCGCTCGAGCCGCTTACGGCGGTGGTTGTGGGCTGCTTGGTGTTCAAGGAGGCATTCACGTGGCAAGTGGTTGTGGGCATCCTGCTCATCATTCCCGCTGTGTTGCTCATTGTCCTCACGCGCCGCCGTTAGCTTGCCGTTTCAAATAAAATAGCTACTTTTGCAGCGTTACTCCACGGGCCAGACTGGATTTGACAGCGGGCAGAAGTGGTATGTAAGCACACAGTGCGCCTGAAAGTGGGCACTTAAATCTCGGCTTTCGACCATTTAACTGGCGAAAATAGCTTTGCTCTCGCTGCCTAATCGAAGTATAGTAGATTGGCTTTATTCCGGCACAAGGTGCTGGAACGAGACATCACCCAAGAGCTGTTGCTCCGAAGCGTCTT
>CAVKGN010000104.1:0-7421 GCA_963655595.1 uncultured Oscillospiraceae bacterium | reverse complement strand
GCTTGATGGCACCGTAGATATCGGGTTCGCTTTCCTTGTCGAGGTTGATAACCTTAGCGTAGCAACCACCTTCGTAGTTGAACACGCCGTTGTCGTCCCATCCGTGTTCGTCGTCACCGATGAGCTTACGCTTCGGGTCGGTAGAGAGGGTAGTCTTACCAGTACCAGAGAGGCCGAAGAAGATAGCAGAGCTCGTCTCGTCCATGTTGGTGTTGGCAGAGCAGTGCATAGAGGCGATACCCTTGAGGGGGTTGTAGTAGTTCATCATAGAGAACATACCCTTCTTCATCTCACCGCCGTACCAAGTGTTGATGATAACCTGCTCGCGGCTGGTGATGTTGAACACAACAGCAGTCTCAGAGTTCAGACCGAGCTCCTTGTAGTTTTCAACCTTAGCCTTAGATGCGTTGTAAACGATGAAGTCGGGCTCGAAGCTAGCGAGTTCCTCAGCAGTGGGGCGGATGAACATGTTAGTTACGAAGTGAGCCTGCCATGCTACTTCAACGATGAAACGCACAGCCATGCGAGTTTCCTTGTTGGCGCCGCAGAAACCATCAACAACGAAGAGACGCTTGTTAGAAAGCTCCTTCTTTGCGATTTCCTTCACAGCCTCCCAAGCTTCCTTAGAAGCGGGCTTGTTATCATTGGGATATTCGGGAGTAGTCCACCATACAGTGTCCTTAGAGTTCTCGTCCATCACGATGAACTTGTCCTTAGGTGAACGGCCCGTGTAGATACCAGTCATTACGTTGACGGCGCCGAGCTCAGTTTCCTGACCCTTTTCAAAGCCTTCGAGACCAGCCTTTGTTTCTTCCTCGAACAGTTGTTCGTAAGAGGGGTTGTGCACGATTTCTGTAGCACCGGTAATGCCGTACTTGGATAAATCTAATGTTGCCATAATGATTTATTAATTATTAAATGGTAGTTGGATTGTTTCGTTGTGATTTCAGTGGGGTTAAAGCCTTGCGCTTTACCACGGCAAAAGTACTACTTTCTGAGTAGACGCAAAGTGTTTTTACATTTTTTATTCACCGTCGCTTTGGGGCGGCAAATCAAGTCTTTAAGCGGCTTTGCCGTGTTGATTTCTTCCTCATTAATTAGGATTGCTCGGGAGGGAGCGCGGCGGTAACTTTGCACCGCTAAAACCTAATTGACTAAACTGACTTTCTCCCACAACCAATATGTTCTTTTTCCCCGTGCTTTTAGCGGCTGCGCCCACTGGGGCAGACACGCTGCGCAACATCAACATCGAGGAGGCCGTCGTGGTGGCCTCGCCCAAGGAAACGAAACAGCTGCGTGAGCAGCCTGTCAGCGTGTCGCTGTTTGGGGCGGACGACCTGCGCCACAGGAATGTGGAAAACGTGAAGGACCTTTCCGCACTTGCGCCTAACTTCTACATGCCCTCGTACGGTAGCCGACTAACTTCGGCCGTTTACATCCGCGGTATTGGTTCGCGCATCAACACGCCGGCTGTGGGACTCTACGTGGACAACGTGCCTTACGTGGACAAAACGGCGTACGACTTTTCCTTCCCGGGCGTAGAACGCGTAGACGTACTTCGCGGACCGCAGGGAACGCTCTACGGACGCAACACCATGGGGGGACTTATTCGCATATTCACGGCCAACCCCATGACGCACTACGGCACAGACCTGGAAGCCGGCATCGGCACGGCACTGAATGGGAAGAGCACGCTTTCGCGCCATGCATCGTTCACCACATTCATTCACCCGTCTGAACGCACGGCGTTGAGCGTTGGGGCATACTACGATGGCAAAAATGGTTACTTCACCAACACGACCACTGGGAAGAAGCAGGACCGCAGCAAGGCTGGGGGAGGAAGGGTGCGCCTGGCGTGGCGACCTACCGACGTGGTGAAACTTGACTGGACGGCCTCGTACGAGCTGAGCAACGAGGGGGCTTGCCCTTACTACCTGCTTGGGAAAACGACCGATTTCCCCGAAAACGGCTGGCACACGGCAGCCAAAGGCGAGGGAAAGGGCGTGATTGAGCAAAACGAGGACAGCCGTTATCGACGCAGTCTGCTGAATACGGGACTAAACGTGGAACACCGCCTGCCGCACTTCACGCTGACCAGCATCACGGCCTTCCAAAGACTCGACGACCGCCTGTTTATGGACAACGACTTCACCAGCAAAAGTCTCTTCACCCTTGAACAGAAGCAGCACATGAGTACGCTGTCGGAGGAGATTGCGCTGAAAAGTCCGAACGCAAAAAGCCGCTGGACGTGGACGACGGGCGTCTTCGCCATGTATCAATGGTTGCGGACCACTTGTCCCGTCATTTTCTACGGCGATGGCGTAAACTTCTTGAACGAGCAGATAGCGGCCAACCTGCCCCAGTCGCCGCAGATGTCCATAGCGTTCACAGGCAGCAGCATCCCGTTCGCATCGAACCTGCGCACGCCCTCGCTCAATGCGGCTCTGTTCCACCAAAGTACGGTGCGGCTCGCCGACTGCCTTTCGCTCACGTTGGGCCTCCGCGTTGACTACGACCACAGGCAGCTCTCGCTAACGTCCGACGCAGGCCCTGACGGCGTACCATACGACTTTGCCATCAACATGGGGCCGACAATGAGTTTCAACAAGGACTTCAATGCCTCGCCCACGATGAACGAGACGCTCAATCACGACTCCTGGCAGTTCCTGCCCAAAGCGGCTCTCACCTATACCCTGCCGCGCGACCTGGGTAATATATATGTGAGCGTTGCCAAGGGGTATCGTTCGGGGGGATACAATATTCAGAGCTATTCCGACCTTTCGCAGCAACTCCTTCGCCGTTGCATGATGACGCAGGTGGGTGAATATAGCGCAGAGCAGATCAATGCCATCCCTTATCTGCCCGATGCGGCGAAAGAAAAGATACTGGCGAGCATGAACGACGCTATTGCAAAAGCCACTCCCGATGAGCCCAAAGCCGCCACGCTCTACTACAAACCGGAGTATACGTGGAGCTACGAGGCGGGCATCCACCACAACCTGGCGGGCAAGACGTTGCAGCTCGACCTCTCAGCCTTCTACATGAAGACGCGCGACCAGCAGATTGCACGTTTCTCAGAAAGTGGCATGGGACGCGTGATGGTCAACGCCGGACGCAGCCGCAGCATCGGGGCTGAACTTGGACTGCGTTCGCAACTCCTGAGCGACCGCCTTCTCCTTGCTGCCGCATACGGCCTGACGCGCGCCACGTTTACCAGCTACGACCTAGGTACTTCATCGAGCGGCGTACACACGGATTATACGGGCAACCGCGTGCCTTTCGTGCCAGAACACACGCTCAGTGCCTCAGCCGACTTTACGCAACCGCTGTCCAACACACGCGCGCTCCGCTCCTTTTCGGCAGGGTGCAGCGTGAAAGGCGCTGGCAATGTGGTGTGGAACGAGGCAAACACCTTCTCTCAGCCGTTCTATGCCACGCTGGGACTGCACGCCGGCATCTCGCTGGCATATAAAAGAGGTGGAACAGTGGACATATCCGTGTGGGGAGACAACCTCACGCAGACGCGTTACGCCACCTTTGCCTTCGATAGCATGGGCAACCGTTTTGCACAATACGGCACGCCGGCTCGCTGCGGCTTGGACTTGAAATGGCACTTCTAACCACCCGTCCGCAATGCGGCAATGAGGGGGAGACAACCGTTGAGGCTATCTCCCCCTCATTGCGTGCCGGTCGTTAAATATGTGTTGCGCAAGAGCGTTTACAAAATGGAATTACTACTTTTGCAAATTCCGTAAGAGGAACTACACAAAGCATTTATTCACTTCACAATCACATAAAGCGTACATCTTAATGAAACAGTACAAACTGGTGAACAACATTCTCGGTTGGATCACCTTTGCCATTGCGGCCTTCACCTATTGCTCAACGGTGGAGCCCACGGCCAGTTTCTGGGATTGCCCCGAATTCATCACCACAGCTTACAAGCTCGAAGTGGGACACCCTCCTGGCGCGCCGTTCTTCATGCTCACAGGAAATTTCTTCACGCAGTTTACCAGCGACCCCACCAAGGTGGCTTTCTGCGTGAACATCATGTCTGCGCTGCTTTCGGCGCTGTGTATCCTGTTCCTGTTCTGGACCATCACGCACCTTGCCCGCAAACTCATCACTGAGGACGGCACGGTTACGTCGTGGGCACAAATCATTACCATCATGGGCTGCGGCCTCACGGGTGCGCTGGCCTACACGTGGAGCGACACGTTCTGGTTTTCGGCCGTCGAAGGCGAGGTTTACGCATACTCCTCCATGTTCACCGCTCTGGTGTTCTGGCTTATCCTTAAATGGGAAGACCACGCCGATGAGCCACACGCCGACCGCTGGCTTGTGCTTATTTTCTACCTCACGGGGCTCTCCATTGGCGTGCACTTGCTCAACCTTCTCTGCCTTCCGGCTATTGCCCTGGTGTACTACTACAAGCGCAACCCGCAGGCCAACCTCAAGGGTTCTGTTGTGGCACTGATTGTAGGTATGTTCCTTGTGGCTGCCGTGCTCTACGGCGTTGTTCCGGGCATTGTAAAGGTGGGCGGATGGTTTGAATGGTTCTTCACCAACGACCTCGGCATGCCTTTCAACGTGGGTATGATTCTCTACATCCTCGTGCTTATCGCCGTGGTGCTTACCGCTATTTGGAGCACCACGACCGTCAACCACACACGCACAAAACTTTTCTACCTCCTTTCCGTAGCCCTGCTCGGCATTCCCTTCATGGGTCACGGCTGGACAGCTGCTATTCTGGGCATTGTGCTGCTCGTGGCACTCTACTATGTGCTTGGTCTCAAAGGCAAGGATGGTAACTTCCTGGTGCGCAAGCGTTTCATGAACACGTCGCTGCTCTGCATGCTGATGCTTATGATTGGCTACTCTTCGTACGCCGTCATCGTGGTACGCTCTACGCAAAATCCTCCCATGGATCAGAACTCTCCTGAGGACATATTTACCCTCGGCTCCTACATGAGCCGCGACCAGTACGGCTCAACTCCTCTGCTCAAAGGCGAGGCTTTCTGCTCGCAGAACCAGGCTTTCCAGGCTGGAGCCTTTGAATACGAGAAGAAGGAGCGCACGCAGCGCGTGGAGAAGGCTGACCCCTCTGAACCTGACCAATACGAGAACATCGAGGAGACCTCAGGCGTGAAATACCCCTCGGGCCTTACCATGCTGTTCCCACGTATATACAGTTCGGCGCACGCCAACGCCTACCAGGAATGGCTAGGCGACATAACCATGAAGGACGTAACCTTTACCGACAAGGAAGGAAACGCCTATCCTGGACAGATGCCCTCGCAGATAGACAACATCCGCTTCTTCCTGTCGTACCAGGTCAACTTCATGTACTGGCGCTACTTCATGTGGAACTTTGCCGGACGTCAGAACGACATTCAGGGCAACGGTGAATTTGAACACGGCAACTGGATAACGGGTATTCCGTTCATCGACAACGCTATGTACGGCGACCAGAGTCTGCTGCCCAAGTCGTTGCAGGAGAACAAGGGACACAACGTGTTCTACTGCCTCCCCCTCATTCTCGGACTTATCGGTCTGTTCTGGCAGGCCTTCCGCAAGGAGAAGGGCATCCAACAGTTCTGGGTGGTGTTCTTCCTGTTCTTCATGACGGGTCTTGCCATTGTGCTTTACCTCAACCAAACTCCCAACCAGCCGCGTGAACGTGACTATGCCTACGCTGGTTCGTTCTATGCCTACGCCATTTGGATTGGTCTGGGCGTGGCTGCATTGGCCGACTGGCTGAGCAAGCTGATGAAGAGCAACCACAAGCTTGCAGCTGCCGTGGCTTCGGTAATTGGCATTCTCGTGCCGTTGCAGATGGTGAGCCAGACGTGGGACGACCACGATCGCTCAAACCGCTTCACCTGCCGTGACTTTGGCGAGAACTACCTTAACACGCTCCCCGACGACAATTGTCCCATCATCTTCACCAACGGCGACAACGACACGTTCCCCCTCTGGTACAACCAGGAGGTAGAGGGCAATCGTACCGACGCGCGCGTCTGCAACCTCAGCTACTTGCAGACCGACTGGTACACCGACCAGATGCGCCGCCCAGCCTACGAGTCTAAGTCGCTGCCCATCTCGTGGAGCCGCTACTTCTACGTGGACAACGGTAAGCACAGCTACTATCCTATCCGTCCCGAGGAGAAGGAAAAACTCGACGAGATCAAGAAGAGCAATCCCAAGATCGATCCCTACGAACTCTCCTACATTCTCGACAACTACGTGAAGAAGGCTGAAAACGGTTACTTCCCCACCGACTCCGTTGTAGTGACGGTCGACAAAAAGGCGGTTCTTGAAAGCGGCATGATGCTCCCTAACGGTAAGGACTCCATCCCCGACAAGATGATCATCTCGCTGAAGGATATCTACCAGAAGCAGGGCGGCCTGTACCGTCAGGACGTAATGATCTACGAGATGCTGGCTCGCTCCAACTGGAAGCGACCCATGTACATGAGTGTGACGCTCGGCATGAACAACTACGCCGGCTTGCAGAACTACCTCGTGCTCGAGGGCCTCGCATACCGCGTTACGCCGTTCAACTTCGGACGCATGGGCGTAATCGACTCCAAGCTCATGTACAAGAACATGATGACGCGCTTCAAGTACGGCAACGTGGCTCACAAGGGCTTCTACCTCGACGAGACCACCGGACGTATGTGCGAAACGCACCGCCGTATGTTCATGATGCTCGCCAGTTCGCTCATTCAGGAGGGCGACAAGGCGAAAGCCCTCAAAGTACTTGAGAAGTGCAAGACCGTGCTGCCCGACTACACCGTACCTTACGATGACGACGACTCGCAGTTCGCCTCGCTCTGGCTCGAAGCCGGCAACAAAAAGGAGGCTGCCATCGTAGCCACCAAGGTGCTCGACTACAACCTGGACTACCTGCGCTTTATCAACTCGCTCGGCACTGAGCGCGTGAACACTTACGGCAAAACGTGCTACTACATCACTATGAGTACCCTCGAATCTATTCAGGTTCTCTCCCAAGCCGATCCGAAAGCGTTCAGCCTCATGCAAAACAAGCTGCAACAGTTAGAAAAGACCAACGCTGCCTACTCGCTGGGTATGCAAATCTACTACCAGCAGCTCCGCGGCGAACAGTAACGAACCTCATGTGCGGGCTTTCACCGCCCGCTCGCATACACTCACCAAAATCCCAGGACAACACCCATGTCCTGGGATTTTTCGTTTGTGCCATTCAGCCGTTTTCAGCCCATAGAATACCCCTATCAAACCGCGCCCAAAATCAATTATTTGTCGGATTTGAGCACTTTTACCCCTAATTATTTGTCGGATTTGAGCAAATTCTGAGATTTTATCCCGTGATTTTGAAGACTTTTTCCCTTCACGCTTTACCATCCCAAAATTAAGTAACAATTTCGCCCCGTAACTCT
>CAVKGN010000103.1:6262-7474 GCA_963655595.1 uncultured Oscillospiraceae bacterium | reverse complement strand
TTCTGGCCGTCTCCTTTACCAAAGCAAACACCATAGGCAAGCACTTGTTCAAGGTATCCTCTTGACTTGACGACTGCTTTACATCTTGCTCTATTGATGACATGGATTTGCGCAGTTCATCATTAGATAGACTGTGTAAGCCACTGTATATAGCATTAATTTCTGCTATGATAGTATCTAATTCTTTATCAGTCAACATAGTCAATCAAGTCAGGAATATTTTTTTTGATATCAAAGACTTTGCCGGTTTCCATACATCGGATAGTTCCGATTAACTCACCTGATTCGTGTAAGGTGAATTGAATCCGGATTTCTTGGACTGTCTTTCCCTGTGTAATATCATCCACATTCTCTTTCACTAATAAATCTTCAATATTTCCATCATTCTTGGTAATTGCACAAACCATGTGCTTGTCATTATTCCAAACAGGAAGTGGATTGCTTATGAAAGGCAATGGTTGATTTGCTGGAATCAGAATTTCGGATTTATCATCACCAAACAGCCCGATATTATACTTTGACACAGCTTGCAACGGACGCTCTGTGATAGAAACCGAAGAAGCTGCCTGAACTACTTCGCGTTGTGGAAGGTGCCTTGCTTTTGCAATTTGATTTACTTCATAGTTCAACTCAGTAAAATCTATCATATCCATTTCCTCTATGTCAACCCATTGGTATCTGGGGCTTTTGGGAACAGCAGGGATTTCTTGTTGCAATCTGTCATATTCCTCCAGATATTGGTCTACAACAGGCTGAAAATCTGTAATGATGATATTTTCTATATTTCTTGTCTCTGCGTAATAAGTCCAGTTGTAAGAACCGGTAATCACATATTTGTTGTCAATTATACAAAACTTGTGGTGCATGAAGCCATCCTCAGGATGGGCAATCTTCAATATGCCACCAACCTCAATAAACTCATTAAAGTCAGGCGCATACTCCATAAAATTTATGGGGCTGTCAAGCAATACTAATTGCACTTTGACACCACGTTCGATGCAAGATATTATAGAACCGAAAAGTTCGCTGCTTGTAAACCATGCCATTGCTATGTTCACTTCCCTGCTGGCTTTTTCAAGCAGAGATAGAATTTGACATCGGATGTTTGTAAAATATGCTTTATTCATAATAGTTATATTGGGATTTCCTTATTATAAAGTTGTATCCACCTCTACTCCAAATCCACGACCATTCGTTCGAAGTCAGCGGGGG
>CAVKGN010000103.1:0-6252 GCA_963655595.1 uncultured Oscillospiraceae bacterium | reverse complement strand
GAGCAAGGTAAGCCTGAATGGAGCGGCTATGAGTTTGAGTATTTCAAGGACTTCCCTTCAGTAAAGTGGAAACTTCTCAATCTCACAAAGCTTGCCAAACAGAATCCGCAGAAACTTGCATGTGAAGCCGAGAAACTTAAAAGCCTTTTTTCAAACGAAGTCTTTTAGTCTGTCTGCCCTGTTTCCGCTTGAGTACTTCTTTGAGATATTGAAGTTTCCCCTCTACTCCAAATCCACGACCATTCGTTCGAAGTCGGCGGGGGGACAGAGGGCTTTGTTTCGCATTTTGCTGCGGTAGTTGTAGACGGTGGCTACGCTGTAGTTTAGGAAATGGGCTATGCGCGTGGTGTCGGTTACGCCGAGGCGGATGAGGGCGAAGATGCGGAGTTCGGTGTTTAGCTGGCCTTCGCGTTTGCAGTGGAGTTGCGCTTCGGGGTTGAGGAGGGCGTTGAACTTTTCGATAAACTGCGGGTAAAGAGTGAGGAAGGCTGCGTCGAAGTCAGCGTAGAATTTCTCTTGCTCTTGTTTTATGCTCTGCTCGCTCTTGGCGGCCTTTTCCAGTTCCTCGATGCGGTGCTCTTTGAGCATGCGCAGGGTGTAGCGGCGGTATTCGGCGAGGGTGTCGAGGTAGCCGCGGCAACGGTCCAAGTAGCGGGCGATGTACTCCTCCTTTATCTTGTCCGTCATGCGCAGACGTGCGTACGTCTGTTGCAGTTCCTCATTTGTGGCTTGCACCTTCTCCAACGCGCTCTGTATCCGGGCGTTGGCCTCCTGAATCTTTCCGTTTGCCGCTGCCAGTTGGCTGTTTGTGCGCTTCTGTTCACGCCGCAGGGCACGCAGCTTGCGTATCTGTTTGCGCAGGAAAAGCGCGGTGCAACTTACGCCAACGAGCAACACCACGAGCAGGGCAATGAAGGCGTGCATGTTGTGCCGTTGCTGCCGTTCGTTCTGTTTGTATTGTTTGCTGATGATGGGGAATATGTGCGACGTCTCGATGGCGCGGAGTTGCGCCTTGCAGTAACTGGCGTCCTCCATTGAGCAGAGCAGGTAGACGTAAGCCCGCTCCACGTCGCCGTTGTCGTAGAGCTTTTGCGCCAGCAGGGGCAGGGCCTGATACTCATTGGTGGCCATCTTCATGTCCGCAATTGCCGTGAGCGCCAGGTAGTAAAGCGCCCGCTCCTTGTCGCCCTTGTTGATGTAGGCCTGGGCGGCCGTGAAGCAGATGTAAGGGTTGGGATTGTTCTTGTCCGTACGTTTTAGGTAGGGCGACAGTACGCGCAACGCCTCTGCCGGCTTACCCATTGTTGCCAGTTTGTCCGCCTCCACGATGTCGCGGTCCTGCTTGTTGCCCATGTCCTCTTGCAGCAGCGAGTCGCGGTAGTGCATCGCCTTTTCTTGAAGGAGGCGGTGGAGCGAGTTCATCTTTGTATAATCAGCCATCCAGCCGTAGAGCGTGCGCTGCGTGCGGTAGTAATAAAGGAGCAGTTCCTTGTTCTGACGAAGTTGACTCAACACATCCTGCACCTGTCGCATCTCCGCCTCTGCCTCGCCGTAGAGGGCAGCCACGCCGTAAATTTCCGCCTGACCAATGTGCACATAAGCTTTCAGCGTCTCGTCGGTGGCGTATTCGGGCGCACTCTTAATAAGGTCGAGAGCCACTTGCGCAGAGTCGGTCTGGTAGTGCGAGTAGAGGTTGAACACTTCCTTGAGCAGACCAATGCGGTGGTAGCCCTTGGCTTGCTGACATTGCTCTTTGAGTCGGGCTGTCTGTGCGTCGCGCTGCTTGTGGAGGTCTGCCTTTTGCTCAATCAGGCGGTCGAGTAGGGTCAATGCCTCGCGCGTGTCGTCTTGCAAAGTGACAGGCTGGGCGATGAGGTACAGCGGGAGGAGAAGGAGGAGAAATAAAAAGGGACGGAGGCGAAACGAGTTCTTCATCGGTCGATAGCGGGTGTTTTTCATGCAGTTTAGCATCGTCAAAGGTAGAAAAGATTCGGCAAATGGCTTTGACGGGCTTTGCGGAACTTTTAATGCGGTTTACATTTAGCGGGTACCTGATTGAGCTAAACATGTTGGTACACAGCGCTTTACCTCGCAAATGCCTTTATATTTCGTTTCGGATACGTTGTGCAGGCGCTCGGAGGGGACTAACTTTGTAAAGCAAACAAGAAACCATGAAAAACAAGTTATCCCTCATCATCGTCCTGCTCCTTGCGTGCACACTCCACGCTGGGGCTAAACCTCAGAAATCAACCGTCAACGTGCAGCCCGCCTTTTGGTGGAGCGGCATGAAAAACACGTCCTTGCAACTCCTGCTCCACGGCAATGGGGTGGGGAAGTGCGACGTAAAGCTTAGCACGCCGAGCGTCGGCATCGACAGCATTGTCCGTCCGGCCAACGCAAACTACCTTATTATATATGTCAACACCGCCAACGCCGCTCCGCAGAAGTTCAATGTGGAACTGCGAGCCGATGGCCGCGTGACGAAAATACCCTACGAACTCAAAGCTCGCGACAACGAGGTGAGGGCGCAGGGCTTCGACGCGTCGGACGTGCTCTACCTCCTCATGCCCGACCGCTTTGTGAACGGCGACCCGAAGAACGACGTGGTGAAAGGGCTGCTCGAAAACACATCGAGCCAAGCCCCCGACGCACGCCACGGCGGCGACATTGCCGGCATGATCAAGGCGTTGCCCTACCTGGACAGCCTGGGCGTCACCACCATCTGGCCCACGCCGCTGCTCATCAACGACATGCCTGGCACGTCGTACCACGGCTATGCCATCACGGACTACTACCAGATTGATCCTCGCTATGGCAGCAACGAACTCTACCGCCAATTCATCGCCCAGGCTCACCGCCGCGGCATGAAGGTGGTGCAGGACATGGTGTTCAACCACTGCGGCAGTCGCAATTTCCTCTTCACCGACAAACCGGACTCTACGTGGTTCAACTACCGCAGCGAGTATGTGCAGACAGCCTATAAGATTTCCTCCATCAACGACCCCTACGCCTCGGCGGAGGACCGAACGAATGCGCAGGACGGTTGGTTCGTAGAGTCTATGCCCGACCTCAACCAGCGCAATCCCCACGTGATGCGCTACCTCATCCAGAACTCCCTCTGGTGGATTGAATACGCCGGCATCGACGGCATACGGCAGGACACTTATCCCTACGCTGACCGCGAGTCCATGGCTGAGTGGTGCAAGGAGGTGATGGCGGAGTATCCCCACTTTAACATAGTGGGCGAAACGTGGCTCAGCACCAACACGGGCGTGAGCTTTTGGCAAAAGGACAGCCCCGTAGCCACCGCCAGCTGCAACTCAGAACTCCCCACCGTGATGGACTTCCCCCTGATGAACATGCTCTGCTCCGCCCTCGATGAGGAGACGAACGACTGGGACAAGGGCTTGGCGCGCATCTACGAGTACCTTTGCCAAGACCGCGTGTATGCCGATCCGTCGCACCTCTTGACCTTCCTCGACAACCACGACACCGATCGCTTTGCGCCCAACGCCCAGCGAGCCAACCAACGCAACCGCTATGAACAGGCCCTTACGCTGCTCCTCACGCTACGCGGCATTCCGCAGCTCTACTATGGCGACGAACTCGGCATGAGTGCCAACAAGTCAAAGGGCGACGGCCTGCTTCGGCAGAACTTCCCCGGCGGTTTCCCTGGCGACACCATTAACGCGCTCACGGGCAGCCACCTCACGCCGCTCATGAACCGCACGCTCTCGTTTGCCCGCCGCATGTTGCAATGGCGCAAGGGCAACGACGTAATTGCCAAAGGAACGCTCCGCCACTTTGCCATCCGCAACGGCGTATATGTATATGCCCGTCAGTACAACGGCCGCACCGTCACCATTTTGCTCAACGGCACCGACCAGCCAGCCTGCGTAAGCCTCGCGCCCTACGCCGAAGTTCTTCCCAAGGACAAGGCTAAGGACGTGATTACCGGCCGCCCAATAGACCTCAGCAAAGGCACGTTGCAGATGGACGTACGCGGAACGCTCGTTCTGGAATTTTGATGACACCGTCATATTGGAAAGCAACATAACTTATCAAAACATAAAAACACATCCCAAAAGCGAAATGTAAGCCTTTGTAACAAAATTGTTGCATAAACGATAGAAAAACCACACATTTGTAAGCATAAGTTTGCAGGTGTGTGGTTTTCTCCGTAATGTTGCACCGTGAAAATTGGTTCTACCAACGCAAAACTCCAAGGTAAAAATGAAACGGAACCTTTCTATTCTTTTGAGCTCGCTGCTGGCGTTGCCTGTCATGGGACAAACGGTGAACGTCGTGGTGGGCAATGTTACGTACGCCTTTCCCGCAGCTGATGTGAGCGAGATGGCGTATAGCGAGAGCGGTACGAAGCTCACGGTGCAGGGCATGACGTTCAACGTGAACGACATTACGGAAATCAACCTGTCGCAGGCGTCGGTGGACAACAGCACCGTGCAGGTGACGTACGGCAGTTCGTCCGCCCAGATTGTGGTGGCTGGAAACGCCGCGCCTTACCTCACCATTTCAAACAACGGGGCGCACGTCAGCATCACGCAGAGCGAGGACGTGAGCGACACCACTTGCGGCGAAATCACCTATTCGCTCACTGGGACAAGCACCGACGGCGAATTTGCCCTCACAGGCTCGTACAAAGCAAGCATTGAGCTCAACGGCCTTACGCTGACCAATCCCAGCGGTGCCGCGCTCAATATTCAGGACGGCAAGCGCATTGTGCTGAGTGCCAAGAAGGACACTGAGAACACGCTGACCGACGGCTCCGACGGTGAGCAAAAGGGCTGCATTGCCTGCAAGGGCCACCTTGAACTGAAAGGGAAAGGCACGCTCAACGTGTACGGAAACACCCTCCACGGCATATACTCCAAGGAATACGTCACGGTGAAAAACCTTACGCTCAACGTGCTGAAAGCCGCGAAGGACGCCATCAACTGCAACCAGTACTTCGCCATGGAGAGCGGCACGGCTACGCTCTCAGGTATGGGCGACGACGGCATACAAGTGTCGTATAAGGACGAAACCGACCGCGATGCGGAGGACACCGGCAGCGTGAGCCTTACGGGCGGCACGCTCAGCATCACCACCACGGCGGCAGCCGCCAAGGGCATTAAGGCTGAGGGCAACGTGGACATTGCGGGCGGCGAACTCACTGCGAGCTGTTCGGGTAACGGCACGTGGGACAGCGACGAGAGCAAGACGAAGGCTTGCGCCGGCATCAGTTCGGACGCCAACGTGGCCATCAGCGGCGGCACCGTTACCCTGACAAGCACGGGCGCTGGCGGAAAGGGCATTAGCTGCGACGGCGAGCTGAACCTTTCGGGCGGCACAATCACTGTGAGCACCACGGGCGGCTTGTACGCCTACGTAAACGGCACGGAATACACCAACTATACGGGCAACACCGACAATCTGTCCACCGCCTACAAGTCTTCACCCAAAGGCATGAGGGCTGAGGGCAACGTGAACATCAGCGGCGGCATTATCACCGTGAGCACTACGGGCAACGGGGCAGAAGGCATTGAGAGCAAGGCCATAATGACCATCACTGACGGCACCATTGTGGCAAACGCCTACGACGATGCGCTCAACTCCGGCAGCCACATGTACATTAAGGGTGGCGACATCACCGCCGTTGCCTCGAACAACGACGGACTCGACTCAAACGGCAACATGTACATCAGCGGCGGCGTGATACGCGCCTTCGGCACGAAGTCGCCAGAATGCGGCATCGACGCCAACGAGGAGGACAACTACTCCGTCATCTTCACGGGCGGCACGTTGCTGGCCGTGGGCGGCGGAAACTCCGTGCCCAGCACGTCGGAGTCTACTCAGCCTTACGTGAGCGGTTCGGCATCCGTAACTGCCAACACGGAGATCACCTTGAAGAGCGGCGACACCACGCTTGCCACGTTCACCGTACCTTCCACTTACTCCTCGTCGTCCTCGTCGCAGGGTGGCGGCGGACGCTTCGGCGGAGGCGGTGGCCCCGGTGGTGGCGGGGGCGGCAGCTGGGGAGGCAGCAGCAGTTCGGTCTTGGTTTCCTGCGCAGGCCTCACCTCTGGCAGCAGCTATACGCTCACCTGCGGCTCCTCGAGCTCATCTGTCACGGCTACGCTCAAAGGCAGCTCAAGCAGCGGCGGAGGCGGGTGGCACTAATCTCGGCCTCTCACTTACATACAACAAATAGTCGAAACGTGCACGGCACCCCTTGCGGAGTCGTGCACGTTT
>CAVKGN010000102.1:0-7515 GCA_963655595.1 uncultured Oscillospiraceae bacterium | reverse complement strand
ATTATTATCAGTACTTCATGTAGTCGGGGAGGGGGGCTTGCCGGGCTTTCTCGTACTCCTCAGGGAGGAGCTTCTGTATGAGCGGCAGGATGTAGCGGTGTACTACCTTTTCGTTGAGTTGGTGTTCCGACTCGATGCGCTCGGCGTGGGTGTAGTACTTCGTGAACGTGTTGTAAGCATTCACTGGGTTCACGGTGGTGTCGTTGATGCCGAACAGACCGTAGCAGAGTTCCTTGTCCTCAGCGTCGATGCCGTCGAACTGCTTGCGCTCCATCTGGTTGAAGTGCTTGATGGTGTCGGCCGTTATGCGGAAGGTCTTTGCGCTGTCCTTGCGTCCGTTGAGCCATTGGTGTTCGCCGGTGCGCATCGCTTTGCTCATTGTCGACATGCGGAACGCCGGGTTTACGCAGATGCGCAAATGTCCGTGCATCTGCTGGGCGTACATGCCGCCCATGCTCGTGCCTATGATGATGTCGGGCTGCTCTGAGTCCACCAGTTCGTGCAGGAAGGGCAAGGCCTCTTCGGGGTCGACGGGGATGTCGGGAGCTACGACCTCAGCCGAGGGGAGCAACTTGCGCAGAAGTTGCACCGTGCCCGATGCCCCCGACGAGGCAAATCCGTGGAAATAGACAATCTTCATTGTTTTTCCTCCTATATATATTATATGTGTGAGTTACTCGTTGACGAGCGGCAGGGTGGCGTAGTCGCGGCTGTAACGGAGCATCTGCTGGTCGTAGCTCTCCGAATAGTCCAGCGTCACGTCGGTGATGTTGCCCTCTGCGTCGCGCACGGCGTGGTATACGGGGTTGATAAATCCCTTGTAGGGCGACAGGTGGAGCTTTTCGTAGCGGGCAAGTATCTCCTTGTGCAGTTCGGGGTCAATCTTCACGCCGTAGTCCTCCACGAGTTTGCGTGCACCCTCGTAGTCGCCCTCGCTCTTCACGCGCTGTATCTCGGCGAGCAGGCGGCCAAAGAGTTCGCGCAGCTTGGCGTAGTCGTTGATGCGCACGTACGTCTTGCCCTTCTTCTTCACCAGTTCCACCACCTTGTCGGCCTTGCCCTGCTCGTAGGCCCAGCGGGCTATGAGGGCGCGGTTGCGCATGTGCGCCTCCTCAATCTGGTTGCCGGGCTTGATGCGTACGAGCTGTGTCATCAGGCCGTTCATCATGTAGGTGTAGTACTGGCTCTTGTAGGCTTCGAGGTTCGGGGTGAGGCCCAGGTCGACGAGCTTCTGGTCGGCCACGTAGTACAGGCCGAAGAGGTCAGCGCGCGCCTCCTCGATGGTTGAGCCGTAGGCTTTGAGCGAGTCGGGATCAGTGCCGGGCAGGAGTTTGCCGCTGCCGTGCCCCAGACACTCGTGCAGGTCGGTGTGCAGGTCGTCGCAAACGTCGCCGTACGTGTTAATGAGCTGGCGCGTGGCGTCGTCAATGACAAATTCCTTGTCCATGCCGCTGCCGTGTGCCGCCTTGTTGTAGGCGTCGGTCAGGTTGCCGATGGTCACGCTCTTTGAGCCGTATTCGCGGCGCACCCAGTCGGAGTTGGGCAGGTTTATGCCGATGGCGGTCGAGGGGTAGAGGTCGCCGCCGAGGATGGCTGCCGTGATTACCTTTGCCGATACGCCCTTCACCTTCTCCTTCTTGAACTCCGGGGCTACGGGCGAGTGATCCTCAAACCACTGCGCGTTGGCCGATAGCTTCTGCGTGCGCTCCGTGGCTGCCAGATCCTTGAAGTTTACGATGGACTCCCACGAGGCCTTCATGCCCAGCGGGTCGCCGTACGATTCGGTGAAGTAGTTTGTAAAGTCCACGAGGCTTTCCGTGTCCTTGAGCCAGTGGATGGAGTAGTCGTCGAAGGTGCGCAGGTCGCCCGTGCGGTAGGTCTCCACCAGCAGGTCAATCACCTTTTGCTGTGCAGGCGTGTCGGCGAAGGGACGTGCTTTGAGCAGGTTGTCCACGATGCGCTCAATGGCCTGCGTGTACATTCCGCCTACGCGCCACACCCGCTCGGTGAGCTGTCCGTAGTCGTCGCGCTGCAAGCGGCTGTTCATGCCAGTCATGATGGGACGCGGGTCGTCGGCTGCCTTGCGCTGCGCGTAGAAGGTCTCCGCCTCGTCCTGCGTAATGCCTGGGGCGTAGTAGTTGCAGGCGGAGGTCTTTATAAGGTCGTCGCCGTCCTTCTGGTTCACGCGCATGGGCATCACCGTCGGGTCGAACATCACGGGGAAGAGTTCCTCGCACATTGCGTCCACGTCCTGCCCGTCCGTGAGCGGCAGCTTGTCCGTCGGCAGTTTCTTCAACGCCGCGCGCAGGTCGTCCTGCGAAAAACCGGGCGCAAACTTCTCGCATCCGTAGTGGTGGTGAATGCCCGACGAGAACCACACCCTTTTGAGGTATTCGCTCAGGGCCTGGTAGAACTTGCCCTTGCGGTCGCCTTGGTAGCCGGTGTACACGGCTTCGAGCAGGGCACGTATGCGCAGGTTGTAGCGGCCGTTCTGGTCGAACAGTATGTCGCGCCCTTCGAGGGCGGCTTCCTGCAAGTAGTAGATGAAAGTCTTTTCCTTGAGCGTGAGTTTGTCAAAGCCCTCCACCTTGTAGCGGAGCATTTGTATGTCGGCAAACTTCTCGTCGGTGTACTTAAACGTGTCGGCTGCTGGTTGCTCTTGCGCAACGGCGGCAGCGGTGGTGGCCATAGCCATGGTCAGAAGGAGTGTTTTCATGCGGTTGGTTGGTCTCTGTGGAGAGCGTGCGTTGTGTGCCTTGTGTGGCGTATTAGTTTTCCGAAGTCACCTCGTTGTTGTTGATGACGTAAACGTCCTCGTCGGCTGTCTTCATGTACAGGTTTACGCGGGCCACGCGCTCAATGGCCTCGGGGTCGCTTTCGAGTTCTTGCAGCTCGCGGGTGTCGGTGGCGTAGCGTTCCTCGTACTTCTGTATCTCGCTACGCAGGTCGTCGTTCTGGCACTGAATCTCGTAGCGGTGCCAAAAGCTGTTCGGGTCGAGAAAACCTACCACAACGATGAAGAAGACAATCACCCACAGGTAGCGGTGACGCACAATGCTCTTTCCTATATAGTTAAATGCTTTTCCCATTTCAAACGGCGAGGGGCTTTGTTGTGCACCCTCCTCGTGCAAAGGTAGTCCTTTTTGTGCCTTTTTGCCTCTGGGCGGCAACGAAATGCGCTTTTGCTTCCTCGGAGGGGCGTGAGGCCAAACTAGGAGAGAGCCTTGCAGCGTTCGTCATTGAACAGGCTGCAAGGCTCTCTCATTATATATAGGTATGTTTCTGCGGCAGTATTAGTACACCAGTCGTACGTTGTCCACCCAGAGCGTGTTGCCCACGGTGCCCACGTATGCGCCGCCGTGGCTTGAGTCGAACTGCAACACCAGGTGTGTCGGCGTTTCGTTGGCTGAGGCCCATCCCACTTCCTTCACGGCTACCATGTTGCCCTTTGAGTTGCGGGCATACTTCGTCAGGTCGCCCGAGGTGAGGGCCCAAGCTGAGGAATAGAAGTTCTTGCTGCGGATGTCGCCGTACTGAATGGTGAACGACTGATTGTTTTTCCAGTCCGAGCTGCTGCTGAAACGGTGTACCATGGTGCCCACGCGCTTAGCGTAGATGTTGCCCTTGGAGTCCTCCCAGCGCTTTTGCAGGTAGAGGATGCAGTCGGCCATGTCCTGTCCAGCCACCGTCGAGCCCTTGGCAATGCCGTTCTGGCGGATGCGGTTGCCCTTAACGATGTGCGTCTTGTAGTCAAACATGATTGCTTTGGGACGCTTCGTGAATTTCAGGCCGGCGTTGAGCTTGGCCATAGGGTTCTTCGTGTCGGTGATGGGCTGGATGGTGTTGCCCAGGAAGATGGAGCCGGCTGCCAGCACCTTGATGTTGATGATGCCCAGCACCTTCGCCTCTACGATGTGTGTGTAGAGCTTTACGCACGAGCCGTGACCGGGGTGCGAGTCGCGGTAAACGCTCACGTTGGTCTTCGTCACGCCGCTCACCTTTGCCCATACGTTCGACGAGCCCCAGGGCTGTCCAATGTGCATAAGCGTCACAGTGTTGCCGCCCAGGATGGCGCTCTCCTTGATGCTCTGCGACGTCCACTGCTCAAAGTTTCCCTTGGGGATGAACTGCGTGGTGTTGCCGTCGGCGGACTCTGTCTGTCCTTGTTGGTTGAGGTATTCAAGTGAGTAGGGGAGGGCTCTTGCTGAGCTGATGCCGAGCGCAACCAATGCGCTCAGAGCGATAGTGCGTAAATTCATGATTTCGGGATTGCCGGCGCGTGTTCGCCGGGTGTGATTGTGTATGTTTGTTTATGTGTTTGCTGTTTCCTTTCTGTCAGGGCGCAACGGTTAGAACGCTTCGTTGATGTTGAAGATGAAGCCGCCGCCCTTGCGCGTAAAGCCGTAGTCAATGCGTATGTTTATGCGCTTCTTGAACTCCCAGCGGTAGCCCACGCCGCCGTTGGGCAGGGTGTGTCGCCAGTTGAGGCGTTCAAAACTAGGGAAGGCGTTGGCTGCTGCCACCCAGGCCACCACGCCGTGGCGCCCCTTGATGTGCTGTCGGAGTTCCAGCTGCGCCTCCATAAGGTCCTGGTCGCGGTATCGGCCGTCGTAGTAGCCGCGCATGCGGTCGTTTGTGCCGAGTTCGGCCAAGAACGCCCAGGGCGTGTGCCCGTAGTTGAACATTCCGTGCAGCTCGCCAGCCAGCACCGCGCCCTTCCACAGTTTGCCGTAGGTGGAGAAGGTTACTTCGGTCGACGAGAAGTTTGTTGCCTTGTTGCCCATGAAGCGGGGCGTGAACGTCTGGTCCACCTGCACGAATACGCCGCGGCTTGCGTTGAGCATAAAGTCGCGCGAGTCGTACGTGAAACTCACACCAGCCGTATAGGCGCGCACCGTGCCACTCTGGCCTTGCCACAGGTACCGCTTCTCTTCGTTGATGCCCTTAGCCTGCACCACGCGGTAGTTCACCAGCGGTCCCAGATAGGTGTTAGGGGCGAGGCGAAACATAAAGCGCGCCATGGCGTTGATGCGGTTGCGGCGGTAGCTGGTCTCGTTGGCGTTGCGGTCTGCCTCGTCGTAGCCAATGCCCCAAAAGCTTGTGCTGAACGTCGACAGGTTCACCTTGTAGTCCAGCTGGTAGCGTTGGTGGGGGAAGATGTGCGTGCCGCGCAAACCAACGAGGAAAAAGCCCCCCGTGGTCATGTTGCTATACACGGCAGCGTTCGAGCGCGGCAGCGTCGGGTCGCTGCGGTCGGCTGAGTAGGTGGCTGTACCGAGCAGCCCCAGACCGAGACCCGTTGTGCTGGAGTAGTTAGGCCCAGGCATAAAGCCGAAGTCTATCTTCTTGTGCGAGTCGGTCTTGTTGGAGTTCTTAAAGTAGCCGATGACGCGTTGCACAAAGCCCTTGCGCTGCGCCGCGCTGTCGGCAACTGTGCTGTCGGGCAGTGCGGCAATCTGTTGCGCCAAGGTGTCGGGCACTATATTATATAATGTGTCGACACGTGCCGCATCTTGTGCTTTCACGGCGCCAGGAACGGGCGTCCCCAGTGCAATAAGGGCGAAAGCGAGCAGCTGATTTCGGCGGACTTTGTTCATATTCGGCTGCAAAAGTAAGGTTTTCAGCCCATAAACGGTTGGTTGCCACTGCACTAATTGACTTGGCGCAGTGACAACCAACCGTTTCCGTTGACTCTCTGGGCTGTGTCCTTTGTCTTAGAATCCCCTCAGCTTGCGCCTCTCGTTGTACATTTGTTCCTTTATGCCCCCGTTCTCACGGAAGTGCCCCTTTTGCCATTCTATCAGCCCCCTAATCATGACGTCCGTTTGGAGAATGAGCGTGATGGCAATGTTGCAAATGGTCTCGGCAGAGCGTTCCGACAGCTTCTGCGTGTAGTCCTCGGGGGCGTTGTGCGTGCGGCTGTACTGGCGCGTCTGTATAGCCTTGGGCGAGTTGATGGGCCACTGTTCCAGGCCGTGCACACGCAGGTAGTCCTTGTAGTCCTCCAAGAGCTCGTGCAAGCTGGCGCGGTTCACGTTGGTGAGCTTTATTTCCATCTCCGTGGACGTGACGCCGTCGATGTTCCCCTCCACAATGTTCTGCTTCCCCGACCGTGCTGCCTGTATCATCTGGTCAATGGTTCGGTCGCCGCGCTCCAAGTATTTGTGGGCAAAGTAGTAGGTTATGTCGTAGATGATAACCGCCTTCTTGTAGCAAATGAGCGTCGTGTAGTCCTTCCCTTGGCGGAGGAAGGAGTTGTCTGCGGGGCGCCTTTCCATGGGTGATGATTTTTTGGGGTGGATGGTTGTTGATTTATTTATTGGGCCTAATGGGCATAATAGGCATCATGTAGGCATAATAGGCCTATTAGGCATATTGGGCATATTAGGCCTATGATGATGAAAGCCTCTGCTCAAAGCACTCCTGCTCCCTGCCGTAGCATCTCCTGCGTGGAGCGCAGGGGGCGTTCCTTTGCCTCGATGGTGAAAGGCTTTGAGGAGGCAGATACCTTCACGCTTTTGTATTCAGGCTGCTCGCCCATCATTTGGCCAAAGAGGTCGGGCATGCGCACAACCTTCTGCAACGTAGCCGTGAAGCTCTGGGCTGGGATGGTCAGTTTGCCAGTCTGCTTGGGGGCTATGACGTACTCGTTCCACACCAGGGTATAGTAAACGTTGCGCCCCTCACGAACGCGCGAGGCTGTGGCGTTGCGGTCAATCGGCAACTTGCGCACGCCGCACTTGCCGCCCTTCACCGTGAACTTGCTGTTGCACTCCGCCTTTGCGATGGGCTGCGAGGCGTAAAGGACTACCGACACGAGCATGCTGTCGCCCACGATGAGGCTTTCGCCCTGCGGAACGATGCGCACGAAGAACGTTTCCTTCTCCGCCGCATGGAGGGAGAGCGTGGCAGCGAGTAGGAGGCAAAGAAGTAGAAGGGATTTCCTTAATACGTGTTTCATAGGGCGGCTTCCGTTTCGGCGTTTTTGTCAAGTTTGTCAATGTCGGCGAGCCAAGCGTCGGCACAAGCGTCGGAGGGCATGCGCCAGTCGCCGCGCGGGCTGAGCGAACAGCTACCCACCTTGGGGCCGTCGGGCAAGCACGAACGTTTGAACTGCTGAGCAAAGAAGCGGCGGAAGAACGTGCGCAGCCACTTGCGTATCACCTCGTCGGCGAAAGCCGTGCCGTTGCCGTTGCCGCTGAATGCGCAGCGCGCCAGCTCGTAGATCTTTTGCGGACGGAAACCATAGCGCAGGGTGTAGTAGAGGAAGAAGTCGTGAAGCTCGTACGGGCCTACAAGGTCCTCCGTCACCTGCTGGATGTTGCCCTGTTCGTCCGCCGGGATGAGTTCCGGACTGATGGGCGTGTCCACAATGTCGAGCAGGGTGACGCGGCTCGCCTCGTCGGCCATGTTGCGCGCCGCCCAGCTCACGAGGTGCTTCACCAGCGTTTTGGGAATAGAGGCGTTCACGCCGTACATGCTCATGTGGTCGCCGTTGTAGGTGGCCCAGCCCAG
>CAVKGN010000101.1:0-7562 GCA_963655595.1 uncultured Oscillospiraceae bacterium | reverse complement strand
TCTACGAAAGTAGTTTATGACACAAAAAAGCGTCTACTGAAATCAGGAAAAGACAGCCTGTCACGCCCCGCGGTAAAATCCTCCGCGGGAGGATTGTAGTCCCCCGCGGGAGGACTGGAGTCCCCCGGGGGAGGATTCGAGTCCTCCCAGGGAGGATTTTCACCAGGGCAGGGATAATTTTTACTACCTGGCGGACTCGAAAAGCGAGGGCTTGCGTGCTGCAATAGTAGTCAAACTTTTTCTTGACGGCAAGGGGGCTGCGGCGTTTTTTGAACAATACTTAACAGGCAGTTGCGGTAAAAGCACCAACTATTCCTTAAATTTGTCCGCAACTAACTCACAAACAAGGCAAAGCGCACGCCGTCCGTCCCCGTGAGGCGACAGGTGCGCTTTGACGTTTCAGTAAACCATGAAAACACACTTTATTCCGATGAAACCAGGTCTGCGCCACGCCTTGCTGGCCGCAGGGCTGTGGCCACTCCTCATGGCAGGACAAACGGTGGACCGCACAAAGTATCCCGACTATTCGAGCACGCTCAACCCCGACCCCTCGCTCATGCGTACGCACAGCGTTAAGGGGCTGAAGGCTGTGGAGACCCGGCCCGACCACGTGAACAACGGCGAGTCGAAGTACTTCCCCCCTATCCTGCTGCAGCAGGGCGGTTCGTGCGGCTCGGCCTCGCGCATCTGCTACATGTTCTCGCATGAGCTCAACTCCTACCGCGACCTCGACGGCAAGGACGCTAACAACTATTACCCCTCGCACTTTGTGTGGTTGCTCACGAACGGCAACTCGGGCAAGGATGCCTTTGTGCAGTTCGTCGGTGTGCCTTCGGCTGCCACCTATGGCGGACAGGCCTACTCCAAACTCTTTGGCTACCAGGAGGAGACGCAAAACGACTTTGGGTGGATGACGGGCTACGACAAGTGGTACTCTGCCATGTTCAACCGTATGCTGAAGCCCTCCCATTTTAGTGCCAGCCTGGGCACGGACGAGGGACGCGAGGCCGTGAAGAACTGGCTCTGGAACCACAACGGCGACACGGACTTCCACTCAGGCGGCGTGGTCGGCATCGGCGTGGCGAGCGGCGGCGTTTGGAAGGACATTCCCAAGACGACGATGAACGACGCCATTGGCGTGTCGGGCAAGAGCTACGTGAGCAAGTGGGGCACGAGCGTGGACCACGCGCTCACCATTGTGGGATACGACGACCGCATTGAGTTCGACCTGAACGGCAACGGCGTATACGGCGAAGAGAGCGCGGACGAAAAGGGCGCGTGGATCATTGCCAACTCCTGGGGCGACGACTGGGAGAACGAGGGCTTCATATACTGCCCCTACGCCTACGCAGGCGCTTCGTTCAACAGCAGCGGCACGTTCTCGAAAAACTGGTGGAGCCCCGAGGTGTACAAGGTTCGGAAGAACTACCGCCCGCTGCGCACCATCAAGATAAACATGGACTATTCGCGCCGTTCGGAGCTATACCTCATGGCAGGCGTGTCGAAGAACTTGGACGCGACAGAGCCGGAATACACGCAGGCGTTTGAGCACTTCAAATACGCCGGTGACGGCAACTACGGCAACACGGAGCCCGCCCCCGAAGTGCCGATGCTGGGTCGCTGGGCCGACGGCAAGCTGCACGACGAGCCGATGGAATTTGGCTACGACCTGACCGACCTCAGCTCAAACCTCGACCAGAACGAGCCGCTGAAATACTTCTTTATTATTGAGACGAAGAAGACGGCCGTGGGCGACGGACACATCTACAACGCCTCCATCCTGGACTATGCGCAGGACAGCGAGGGCTTGGAGATACCCTTCTTCACCGGCAGCGAGAGCGTGAAGGTGGAGAACGGCGGCAACCGCACGGTACTGAGCGTTGTGGTGCCGGGCCGCGGGGTAAAGGCGCCGCAAAACGCAGGCATCGCAGACGGCGTGCTTTCGTGGTGCGCCCCCCAGAAGTCGGGCTACACGCTGACCGCCTACAAGGTGTACCACGGCACGGAACTCCTGGCCACCCTGCCAGCCACGACCTTGCAGTACACACTGCCTGAGGATGCGGAGGGTTCGTACGGCGTGCGTGCCGTATACGGCGAACGTGAGTCGGAACAGGCTTCAGCCACAGTATCGACTCTGACCAGCTTTGCCAATACGGCGTTCGACTTCACCGGCTCAGGCTTCAGCATTCCCGACGTGTTCACCTCGAAATATACGCAGGCGACCATCGAGTTCTGGATACGTCCACACTCGCTCGCCGACTGGAACCAAAGCGCAGGACCAGGCTGGGGCTCGTTTATGATGCACGCCAACGCCAACGGCACATTCACAGCAGGATGGAACACCACGTCGGGCGACCGCCTCAACGTGAGCGGCGCACTCAGCACGTCGGCCTTTAAGCACGTGGCCCTGGTGGTGGACGGCAACAAGATGGTTTGCTACGTCAACGGCATGGCAAAGGGCACTATCAACTCCTCGAATTACAGCGGCCTGGGCGGCTTCGGTGCACTCGTGTTCAACGGCGGCTCCGACGCTTCGGAAAACCAGAACGCCGTGTACGACGAAATACGCATCTGGAAGAAAGCCCTCACGGCCAAGGAGATTTCGACCAACTACCGCCGCCAGTTTGCCGACGGCTTGTTGCCCAACGACCTCATAGCCTACTACAAAGGCGACCTCATCACCGTGGACGGCGAAGAGAAGATGCGCGACCACTCAGCCGGGCAGCACCACGCCTCGTTCATTGGCGACAACCACGCCATAGAAACGTCGAACGTGCCGGGCGCATACTACGACTACTCTACGCCGAAGGTAGAAATTGAGCAGCCCACAGGCACCGTTTACGCAGGGCAGCCCGTTACGCTCACCGCGACTGGCTCGACCAGCATTCAGAAGGTGCAGTGGACCATTGCCGACGCAGGTATGGAGAACGTGACAGCCACGAGTCCCGTGGTGACGTTCAACCACGCCGGCGACCAAACGGTGAAGATTGTGGCTACCAACATCAAGGGCGTAGAGGCTACGGCCGAGACCACCATACACGTGGAGGAGGCAGAAGCGCCCAAGGCAGACTTCACCGTAAGCAAGGCACAGGTGGCTGTGGGCGAGCGCATCACGCTCATTCCCTCGGTACTCAACGACTGCTACTCATACAGCTGGACCACGGAGGGCGGTTCGGTAGAGAAGGCTTCGCAGCCCTACGTAACCCTCTCGTACGGCGTGGGCGGTAGCTACCCCGTGACACTCACCGTTACCGACGCACAGGGCCACAAGGCTACCACTACGCAGACTATCAACGTGGCAGCGGTTGCCCCCAAGGCAGCCTTCGACGTGAACCCCGCCGTGGTGATGAAGGGCGAGGAGGTGCGCCTCACGAACCAGTCGCTCTACGGCACGGATCAGTGCATCTGGACACTCGTTAGCGAGCAGAATGCCATGCAGGGCGAAGGCAACAGCCTGCTCTTCAAGCCCACCGAACCGGGCATCTACAACGTGACGCTCACGGCCAAGAACGCAGCCGGCAAGGGCGAGGCCACGCAGGACAACGCCCTCATCGTTTGCAACGCCGACAGCAAGACGGGATTGAGCTTCTCTCCCTCGGCTACTGCTCAGGTGAAGTTGTCGAAGTTCCCGCTGAGCAGCGGACAGCAAAACTTCTCGATTGACTGGTGGATGCGCCCCGGCTCGCTGTCGAGCCCGTGCTTGGGCATTGGCGACAACCGCGGAACGTTCCAAATTGTGACCTACGCCAACGGACAGATGCGCCTTTACATCAGCGGCAAGGACGCACACTCCGTAGAGGGCTTTGTGAAACCGAACGAGTGGCACCACTACGCCGTGACGTTCTACATGGGCTACGTATGCTTCTACCGCGACGGCGAGGTGATTAGCCGCGGAAGCACTACGCAGACATCCCTGCCCTCGTACAACAAGTTTAGCCTCGGTAGCGACGACGCTCCGATGACGGGCATTGTGGATGAGTTCCGCGTGTGGACTACTTGTTTCAGCGAGAACAACCTGTCGCAGCTCCACTCGTATATCACCGCCCCGATGACAGCCTCGCAGATTTCCTCCGCCGTTAGCTCAAAGGGCTTGCAGGTTTACTACCAGTTTGACCAGAACAGCGGCGACGTGGTGGACGCTACGAAGAACAACAACACGGGTGTACGCTCAGGCTTCGGTCCTGACGGCGACGCTTGGAGCGACTCGCGCGGCGTGTTTGCACTCAACTTCAACAGCTCCACAACCGACGTGAGCAGCAAATACCTCACCAACTACCAGGCTCCGTTCGAGAACACGGGCAATGCGTTCAGCTCGGCCGTTGCCAATCGCTTTATGGAACTGAGCGGCTGGACTTTGAAGAACGTGAACAGCACGAAGTACAACACTGGCGCGCACGTGGACATCCAGAAGGAGAGCTACCTTACCCTCACCACAGGCTGGGACGGCTTTGAGAGTAGTCTGGACAACCACATGGTGTACCAAACCGTGACGCTCCCCGCCGGTGCATACGTATTCACCGCCAACTTCGGCAACTACGAGGGCGAGGCAAGCGGCAACTACCTGGTGGTGGCAGACGGCGATGAACTGCCCGAGACTGCCAACCTGAACACGGAGGCCTTGGCGTACAAGGCGATGGACAGCAAGAGCACAAGTTCGCAGAACAAGGTGTTCTTCGCCCTCACCGAGCCCACTACCGTGAGCCTGGGCATCGTGGCAAATATGGCGGGACAGCAGTGCATGTCCATCCGCAGCTTTGCCCTGACTACCCTTCCGCTCACGCAGATTAAGGGACTCGTCGACGGCATCGACAACCTCGACACACCGCAAAGCCTCAACGCGAACATTGAGCACATCTACGACCTCAGCGGCCGCCGCATCCAACTCCCCGGCAAGGGCGTTTACATCATCGGCGGCAAAAAGGTGATCCGCTAACAGGCGGCCCCACCCCATAACAAACAAAGCCGGCTTGCAGAGCCTCCCCTACTCGGGAGCGACCTGCAAGCCGGCTCGGTTTATGATGGTGGTTGGAACCCTACGATTCACACAGCGTCAGGGCAGCGTGAACCTCAGATAAACGTCCCAGTTGTATTTGAGGACATACTTCTTGCTATAATCAAAGTATACTCCGCGGTAGACACAAATGTTATTGTATCCTTTCGATGCATCGAAACGTATGCCCTTTCCGCCGTTTGCGTCTGCATTGCCGCCGAACCAGCCACTATACACATAGTACTTGCCTGTTGACGGATAATATACATAGTCGACCGTCCCCGTCTTTCCTTCATAGAATTGCGCTTCTTTGTCGTATTGAAGACCGAGGCCAACAACCTTTGCAGTTACCTGGACCTTGCCCCACACGGGATCCGTTGATCCGCCAGTGTCGCCGGAGCTTCCGCCAGTGCCAGCCAGCTGACGAACAGTGTGATAGATGACTGTGCCGTCGTCCTTGACGAATTTGTAGGAATGATTGGTGTCGGTACTTGACGTATTTGCAGGCACAACAACGCGGCAGAGCCAGTCCTGTCCTCCTGCATATCGCACCGTGGAAAGCATCGACCAAGTGACGGTCTGATTTTGGGGATGGTACACGGTTATATTAGCCTTGTCTTTATTGTAGACGTAGAACTGAAGCGTGCCGCCCTGAGCGGATATCGTGCTGGATCCAGACACGACCTCCATGCTGTTGCCACTGGTCTGAGCCGCACTTTGTTCAATCGTATAAGACCAAAGCTTCTCATTCGCCTTTATTCCCAGAACCGCCGTCCTCGAACTGGACGTTGTGTTTGCTGCAATGACTGTTGCAACAATAGCCTCATTGCCTTCGTCGCTGCTTATAACTCGGCTGGTAATCATGCTTTCAGGGTCGGACGTGACGTACAAGGAAAGGTCGCATGTGGCCGTACTGCTTTCGTGCCACAACAGTTCCTTATGAAGAGTAATTGTATTCGTTCCCCCCGCAGCATTGCATAAGAGAACCGAACCAGAGTCACTTTCCTTCAATGTAAAGTCACTATTGGTTATGAAAAGGGCAGGTACAGGCTCACTTGCCCTTGTGAGCGTTACGTGATTGACGCCGTCCAGGAACTCCCTCGAGTCATTACTGAAAACCAGCGATGAGCCTGTGGAGGCAACTTCGGCCTTTGGCAAATCCACAGTGCCGTCGGAGAAGGTCAGGGAAAGCCGTTTGGCAGATTTGTCGAATGTATACGAAAACTCGTCCAAAGACGCATCGGAAGTAGTTGCGTGCTCACAGCACAGGCCGGAACCATCCTTCCGGAACACGAAGACAGTCTGCCCATCGTCCGAGCACCAAGTGCCAACGATTCCAGTTTCTGTCGGTTGACTTAAATCAGTGGTGTCGTCTTTGCTGCAACTTATCACAACAGCACACAAGCCCAATAAGAAAGACACGACATGGGCTGAGAATAACTTTTTCATAATAGAATGTTTTTTAGGTTTGTAACTTCAAGCGGTGCAAGCCTCGCTCTCTTCACGAGTTCACCGCAAAAGTGAGAAATCTATCCCCATCCCGCTCAACTATCATATAGACAGCGCCGTCAACTTGGCAGCCGCTGCTGCCGCAGTCAATTTCTCTTGTTTCGCTAACGGACGAATATCCATTATTCTCTATAAGTTCTGTCCGTTAGGCGTCTAAATGTAACTATCAACGCTGCTAATGTAGTGACTTTTGGCAGAATAAGCACAATGACAGCCCCCCTTTTTGATATTTGGCATAAGCAAGGCGGCTTGCCTATCAGCCGTAAAACTGATTTGCAAGCTGCCTTTCTGGGTCAAAATTTTGTCGCCTTAGCATCAGGAATTAGCTGAAAGCCTCCACGTTAGCTCGCGCTTTTGGAGCGGAGCGTAACAAGCGGCACGAGGATTTCCTCCATGGAGATGCCGCCGTGCTGGAACGTGTCGCGGTAGTACTGCACGTAGTAGTTGTAGTTGTTGGGATAGGCCAGGAAGTGGTTGCCCGAGGCAAAGATGTAGCTTGTGCTGAGGTTGGGAGACGGGAGCTGGAGCTGCTCAGGGCGCGTGACGGCAAATACCTCCTTGGCGTTGTACGAGAGGTTGCGGCCGAGCTTGTAGCGCAGGTTGGTGTTGACGTTGCGGTCGCCCACCACCTTTGTGGGCTTTGTGGTGCGGATGCTGCCGTGGTCGGTGGTGAGGATAACGGTGCGCGGCGTCTCGGAGAGCTTTTGCAGGAGTTCCTTGATGCTCGTGTTCTGGAACCACGACTGCGTGATGCTGCGGTAGGCGGCCTCGTTGTTGGCAAGCTCGCGTATCATTTGGCTCTCGGTGCGGGCGTGGCTCAGGATGTCGATGAAGTTTATCACGATGACGTTGAGCGGATGAGCCAGGGCTTGGGGCAGTTGCTGGATAAACTGGTTGATGTCGTCGGAGTTGTTGAGCTTATGGTAAGCAAAGGTCTCCTTGCGGCGGAAGCGCAGGAGCTGCTGGCGGATAAGCTCTGCCTCGTTGCGGTTCTTGCTCTGCGGGTCAGCCTCCTCCACCCACAGGTCGGGGTACTGCTGCTTGATTTGCAAGGGCATGAGTC
>CAVKGN010000100.1:5297-7600 GCA_963655595.1 uncultured Oscillospiraceae bacterium | reverse complement strand
CCAGAGGTTGCCGATGCTGTCCAGCAGATGCGCTACGTGCAGTGCCCTTTCAAATTGTTCCTTGTTAGGGCAGAATTTCTGCATTCCTGCGAAATACTTGTCACAGATGTTTGCGCCAAACAGTTTCACATAACTCACCATCTGACTGCTGCTATACTCATAATTATTAATGGCGTCTACCGAGAGATTGGGCCAAGCGCTTCCGAACACCAAGGCCATGATGGACTTTGCCAGCTCGTTCTTTGGGCAGATCTCTCGTCCGTACTTCTCATCTTCTGTCAATGTAGCCAAGTCAAAGCAGCGCAACTTGTCTATGTCGCCGTCCAGCCTTTCTTGGATGAAATCTCTCACGATGCGCAGGGCATATACGTCAGACGACTTTTCTTCCTTTTCTTTAGCCTTCTCCTTGTGATACTTGTCCATTTCCTCAAATTGGGAAGGAGTGAAGAGGTCTGTCTTGCGATATTCGCAGCGTCCTTTGAGATAACGGTCACGAAAACTCTTGGTGAAAAGCCTACCGCAACCTTCGCCTTTCTTCTGTATGCCACCTGCATAGATGCAACCTTCACAGATTGTCCCTTCCACTCCTGTAAAGGGGAAGTTGTCTTCTACGTCTATGAAGTCTTGTATGTCGGCATCATCAGCGAGCTTGTGTATCATGTTGCTGAGAGAGGCTTCATGTTCATCCGTTGGTTCGTCGTCGGCGTCAAGCGGTATCGGATGGAACTCGTCATCCAAGCCAATGGGGCGTTCCATGCGTTCGCAGAATGTAGAGTCCAACGAACGGGGATGCACGTCAAGCCTTAACTTATCGTCAAGACTTTTGCGTGCCCTGTCCACAAGGGATATCTCCTCTCCGGTCGCATTGTTTATGAAGTTTATCGCTGCCTCGTCTTTTCCCAGGAGAAATGCAGCGACTGGTGGAATGTGGAGCAGAAACACTTGCGTCACGCCCTCTCTCTCGTACACGTCCATCACTTTGAAATAGCTGTTGAAGTGGAAGGTGCAGAGGTTCCATTTCTTCACATCGGGATTTTTCAGGCACAGATCTTCTACGTCACAAAGCATGGCTGCATGTGCGCTGGCAATGAGAAAACGTGTCTTGTGCGCAGGTCTTAGTAGCTTTGTCGTAGCGTCCACAAAGAATCCGGCACGCAGTATGTCGCCTACATGATAGGTGGCATCCACAATAACAGGTGCATTGGTGTCGCGGTAGAAGAACTGCAGGCCAGGCAGCGTCCAATTGGCAAACTTCTCGTAGAGTTGTTTGTAGTCCACCTTTGCCTTCTTGGGCAGATGACCTCTCCCTGCATCACAGAGGCTTCCGCTTGTGGTGATGAAGTAGGGCTTTTCGTCTATCTCGGCATAGATGAAGTTTGCGTTCTTCATCCAGTATGCCGTGTCGAATATCATTGGGAAGATGATGTCGCCATTCACATGTGCCACCCCATAGGTGTATCTTGTCTTAGGGTTAGTCTTCGACTTGCGTATGGTGTTGCTGAACACAAAGAAGCCATGCTTCACCCGGAACACGTCGTTGTGCCAAACTCTTAGCACCACACTCCCGTCTGGGCGCAATATGTTCTCCTTGGCTCCCTGCTCCGCCTTGTAGTAGCCTTCTCCATATTCTTCTATATAGGTATAGCCGTCTGTGATGCGGTCTCCCGCTCGGTTTATGAGATACCACTTGCAGTCGTCATGCACTCTGGCTACTCCGTTGCTGTCGTAGTCGTACTTCGTCATAGCTATTCCTCCCTTAGTTGTTTGCCAATCCACCCTTCGTCAACGCACGGCGCGCCTTTCACTTCCATCCGAGGGTCCACACGGCATGCCATCTTGTGCTCGTAATAGTTGTCCATGGCTAAGCGCACCTGCATCATACAATCATTCTCTTCGTCTTCATATTCAAAGAAGATGGTGCCGTAGGGGAACTCTTCGGTTGGGGCTTTGATATTGTCGAAGTAGAGGCCGTAGCCTTTCTTTGCCAGCTCTGGATAGAGAATATGCGTTATCATATATTTCTGGCGCTCTATTGCCACGTCGTCCAATCTCTTTTCAAGTATGAGTATCTTCTCCTTCAGGCGGCTCAGGCCGAACACTCTGCGAAAGGTGTAATTGTCGCTTATGGCCAATTCGCTTTCTAACAGTTCCATGGGGCTGTAGTCGTAATCGTCCGGCTTGAAGAATTCGAAGAACAGCATGAACTGACGCTCCATGTCGTGATAGACAAAACTTATCGGTATGATAGTTTCCTTGCCGCAGTGTGGACAATGATACAGATACGACTCCCTGGAGAATATCTT
>CAVKGN010000100.1:0-5287 GCA_963655595.1 uncultured Oscillospiraceae bacterium | reverse complement strand
CTGAGTTCGGGGTTCAGACTCACATTCACTGACGACCAGAAGCTAAACTCTCCTTTTTGCTGGCAGTGTGGACACGTTATGCTTACTTCTCTCAACTGCGACATATTCGTTATTCATTGATGGTTGGCAAGTTATTGGCAAGTTAAGCTTAGCCCAAATTAGTCACCTTGATAGCCGTGACTACTTGATTCAGAAAAGCCTTTTCATTGCGTCATTGTCGTTTTGTCCGTCTCTTTCGGACTACCATACAATATATGAGCCACCTCCCTACACCCACAGTCACACATGTTCCTCTTTTGATAATGAGGACGCATTGAGTATGCTTTCACCGATTAGCTAAGCTGCGCCCCCTCGCGAAGCCCCCCCTCACAGTGGGAGGAGTTCGCGGAAGCGGAGTTCGTGGGCGTGCTTTTCTTCGTCGGTGTAGGGTTGCTGGGAGAGCCAGGTCTTGAAGGCTTCGATTGCCTGGGTGTGCATTTGCGCCCTGCCGGCGTTCAGTCCGCTTTGGAAGGGGCGGTAGGGCAGGTGCGTGCGGTTAAAGTTTCCGTCGGCCATGGTGTAAAAAGGTTTGGGCGTGGATTAGTTTTCGGGGATGAGGTATTTGTCCTTCGTTTCCTCGATGATGCGTTTCTTGTAGCTGTCGTTGAAGCCGGGGCGTTCCACAGCCTTGCCCAGGCCGTCGGGAGTGAGTTCAAACTTGCCGTCCATCTCGGGCTTCACGGCCTGGTCGTTGAACTTCACCACGAGGTATTCGCCCAACTTGCGCCAACGGTTCATCATGGTGCGGGCGCAGCTGGCGGCGTAGTCCGTGAGGTAGGCGCGGGCGCGCTCGCTGTCCTCGTTGAGCAAGCGCAGGGCTTCCGCCTCGGTCTGCTCCTGCTCGCCGATGAACTTCGTCTCGAGTTCCTCGCGTGCCTGTTTCAGGCTGGGGAAGAGCTGCGAATAGCGCGGGTAAACCATGTTCGACACCCAGTTCTCCACCCAAAAGGCAGAGTTCCACGAGAAGGTCACACCGTCAGCGTCCTTGGCGTGGTAACACTCGGGCGATGCCGTCGCCGAGCAGTAGTTAGGCGTATAGGCCACCATGTTCGGGTCGTCGTTGCCAAACCACAGCACGCCACCCACGGCGTTGGGCAGATGGGCGCGCAGCTGGATGACGTACGTTCCCGCCGTCTGTTGCGTGGATATGGGGCGCTCGTTGAAGTACTTCTTTCCCTCGTACTCCCATGCCAGCGGAGTGGGGCGGTAGGGGGCTTCGTAGGGACCGCAGCCCACGTCCTTCGTCACGTCGAACGGTGTGCCCTCATAGTGGTCGCGCATGGAGTTCATCACGTCGTGGAGCGAGAGTTTGCATTTAGGTTTGCAGTAGAGCGGCATCGGTTCAGCCTGACCAATGTGGCGGCCGTCGGCGTAGTCAAGGTAGCGATCCATGCCGTCCACCCAGCGGTTGAAAAAGCTCCACACGCGCGTTTCGCAGTAGCGGATGGCACTGAAATCGGCTGGGGCGTATGCGTCGGCAAAGGAGAAGTCTGCGTCCTTGCCCTTGAAGTACCCCTTTTTGCGGGCAAAGCTCACCACGTCCTTGGCGTACATCACGTTCTGCTTGTCCTTCATGTCGAACTGGTGAATACGGCTCTGATTGGCGTGACAGGCAATGCAATCGTCGGGGATGCGCACAGCCACCCACACGGTGCCTTTCTCGCCCTTTCCCTTGCCAATCATCTCAAGAATCCACACCTCGTTCGGGTCTGCCACGGAGAAGCTCTCGCCCTCCGATGCATAGCCGTACTGCTGCGTCAGGGTGGTCATCACGCTGATGGCCTCGCGCGCCGTCTTGGAGCGTTGCAGGGCAATGGTCATGAGGCTCACGTAGTCAATCACGCCCGAAGGGTCTTCCAGTTCGGCGCGTCCGCCAAAGGTGGTCTCCGTGATTGCCACTTGGTGTTCGTTGATATAGCCCATCACGCCGTAGGTGTAGGGCACTTCGGGTATTTCGCCGTGGTAGTGGTTGGTGTCGCCATCGATAATCTTGCGCATCTCGCCGGCCTTGTGGCGTGCTGCGGGGATGTATTGCAGGGTGCCGTACATGCCGTAGTCGTCCTGGTTGTACGTGATGAATGCCGAGCCGTCGGTTGAGGCTTTGCGCCCCACCAGGAAGCTTGTGCAGGCAGCGGCCCGTTGTAGGGGCAGAGCCAGGAGCAGGGACAGGAGGAGCAAGAGGGAGGTATTTCGCAATGAAAGGGAATGTTGTGTCATGATTGAGTGGGGTAGGGATTATAAAACGGAATGGGGGAACAGGGGATGCCTATCCCTTGTTCCCCCAAGAGTGTTATTGGTTATTAGCAAGCCTTGAACGACATGTCCAAGCCCTTCACCGAGTGCGTCAGCGCACCTACGGAGATGAAGTCTACGCCACATTCGGCATAGTCGCGCAGGGTGTCGTAGGTGATGCCGCCGCTCGATTCCGTTTCGAACTTATGGTCAATCATCTCCACGGCTTTGCGCGTGTCCTCTACGGAGAAGTTGTCGAGCATAATGCGGTCGGCGCCGCCGTGCTCCATCACTTGGCGAATTTCGTCGAACGTGCGGCACTCAATCTCCACCTTCAGGTTCAGTCCCTTCGCCTTCTGGTACTGAGCACAGCGGTCAAGCGCCTGACTGATGCCGCCAGCAAAGTCCACGTGGTTGTCCTTGAGCAAAATCATGTCGAACAGACCGATGCGGTGGTTGCAGCCGCCGCCAATCTTCACGGCCTCCTTTTCGAGCATGCGCATGCCGGGCGTTGTCTTGCGGGTGTCGAGCACGCGGGTGCCAGTGCCTTTGAGGCGCTCCACGTACTTAGCGGTCATTGTGGCAATGCCGCTCATGCGCTGCATAACGTTGAGCATGAGGCGTTCCGTTTGCAGGAGCGACTGCACCTTGCCCGTCACCACCATTGGCACGTCGCCGGGCTTCACAGCCGCGCCGTCTTCCATGAACTGCTCCACCTGCATGGTGGGGTCGAAGCGGTGGAAAATCTCCTTGGCAATGCGCATGCCGGCAAGGATACCTGCCTCCTTGATGATGAGGCGCGATTTTCCCACAGCGTCTTCGGGGATGCAGCAGAGGGTGGTGTGGTCGCCGTCGCCGATATCTTCGGAGAAGGCAAGGTCAATCAGTCGGTCGTTGAGTTCGTCTACGGTGTACATATTGCTAATTATTTTTTGTTTGTTCGGTTGGGTTAAAAACGTTGTGCCACGCGGGCGTTCCCCCGCCGTGGCAGGCAATGCAAATGTACTTAAAAAAACGGCTGTCCGTCCCCTGTCGTTCCGTTTTGTGGCGGCTTAGGCGGCAAAAACGGCGGAATGGTAGTGACAAACTGGGCAGTTGGCACTGATTTTGTTGCTCCACGAAGTATAAACAAACGGTTAAATAACATCATGGCATTTATTGATTACTACAAGATTATGGGTGTGCCAAAGGACATTCCGCAGTCGGAACTTCACAACGCTTACAAGCGCCGCGTGAAGCAGTTTCATTCCGACCTGCACCAGGACGATCCGAAGGCCAAGGCGAAGATGCAAGCCCTCAATGAAGCCAAGGAGGTGTTGCTCGACCCTGAGAAGCGACGCAAGTACGATAAGTACGGGCAAAACTGGGAACAGGCCGATGCCTACGAACGGGCTGCCAAGGCGGGCGGCATGAACGGCGGCGGAGCCTACGGCGGCTATGGTGCCGACGGCATGGAGGGCTTCGACTTTAGCCAGTTTGGCGGTCAGGGCGGCGGCTTCTCCTCGTTCTTCGAGGACCTGTTCGGCGCAATGGGCGGTTCGGCTCACGGCGGAACAAACTTCGGCCAAAGCGCATCGGCGAGAGCCGGTGCGTACAACCTCAACGCCTCCGTAACTATCGACCTCTACACGGCCATGCTTGGGGGCGAAATCCTCTTACAGACACCAGGTTGCAAGCTGCGACTTAAAGTAAAACCCGAAACGCAGAACGGCGCGAAGGTGCGCCTGCGCGGCAAGGGCAGACAGAAGCCCGACGGCACGTTTGGCGACCTCATCATCACCTACAACGTGCAACTGCCTACGGGCCTCAGCGAGAGCCAGCGCAACCACCTTCGCGCCATGCGCGACAACGTTTAACTCTGCGGCGCGTCCGTCTCAGCTTCGGCTGGGGCGGACGTTGCCAACGTATAGAGCGGGTACCTCGCAGTACCCTGTTTCAGGAGCTGCCCGGAGTCGGACAGCTTTTTTAGTGCCTTTGTGGCACGTACGCGTTTGTAGCCACTTACGGACTCAAACGTGCTTCGGGTGAAACACGGCTCGCCAGTCGTTTCAAGGTATTGCCTCAGGAGGGCGAGTAGCTCCTCGTCGGTGCGCTTTTCGCCCGTAGGTACATTGTTTGGGCTTCGGCGGAACGAAATGTGGTTGAGCCTTTCCAAAAATGCCGCTTTGGGACGAAACGTTACGTTTTGCACACGCAGTTTGCGAGCCACAGTATGGTCGTTGAAGTCGGTAATAGGGTCGTCGCAGGCAAGTTTAAGGCCGAACGAACCAATCTCGGGCAGTTCCACGCGGTAGCCGCTGGCGAGCGACTCTGCAATGACTGCCGAAAAGGCGTCGATCATACCTTTCGAGTCGCTCGTTGTAAAGGAGCAACGGCGGCTGATGAGTTCACTCAGCTGCTTAATGCCTACCAAGCCGTTCATTTCAACGGAGGGGTAGAAGGCAGTCTTTTCATCGCTTGTCAGTGCTGGGCATTCGTTTAAGTTAAATTTCACAATGCTCATGGTTGTTCTGTATGTAAGGGTTGAACATGTGCCTCTCCGCCGTGCGCTCATTCCTACATCAGGGTTAGTGGATAAATACTTGGTAAGATACAGGTATGTATCTTGCAAGATGCAGGTATGTATCTTCACTAGTGTCCACTAAAAAATTGATAGGGTTACAAACTGAGGATTTTGTCTTACGGGGTAAATTCGGATTCATCCATAAACTGGACTAATTGAGAGAAAACGTATTTGTCTTTATTCATAACAATCTGATTTAGGCCATAAAAACAAATTCAAATCGTTGCGCCTCAAAATCGCTTATAACAAATTGAATATCAGAAATTTCAAATATATACTATGTGTTTTTAGTGGACACTAGTGGGAGGTAGTAGGACGTTTCGCCGAAGATCATGCCGAAGGTGGTGCCGCCGTATTCTGCCCAGTTCCAGATGGAGGCATTGAGCATCTTCGAGAAGTAGTCAAAATAAGGCGTGTTGCCCGCCGAAGCCATGAACACGAGCGCGTACCAAG
>CAVKGN010000099.1:1822-7708 GCA_963655595.1 uncultured Oscillospiraceae bacterium | reverse complement strand
GGATATGAAGAGAAAGCTTTTGGAAGAGAAAGCTCGCTCATGGTGAAGCAACTGGACTAAACGAAAAGAGAATAACTATGAACGAGAGCTACAAGGAGCTGCTGACCGAATACGTCGGCAAGAAGCTCGTATTGATGGAAGAAATCAGCGACTTTGCCCCAGAGAAGTTAGTGTTACGTGACCTGTTCGGCTTCCTCACACGTGCAAGAAGTAACGAGGTGATAATGGCGAAGCTCATCCTGATGGTAGATGCCATACGCATCAACCAATCAAACAAAGGTGGAGGTTATTACGAGTCAAACAAAGACTACTATAAAGCGGAAAATAAAATCGGCTCAGCCTGTCTGAGATATTTAGCACAGAAAAAGATTGAAACGACAAATAAAGAATAACAATGAAAGTAAAGATTAAGAAACTCACAGACAACGCCGTGATGCCCTCCAAGGCACACACAACAGACGCAGGGTTCGACCTCACGGCAACAAGCCGCACCGTTGACCAGAACGGCAACATCGTGTACGGCACAGGACTGGCCTTTGAGATACCCGAGGGATACGCAGGCTTCATCTTCCCACGGTCATCAATAAGCAAGAAAGGTCTTGTGCTGACGAACAGTGTAGGCGTTGTGGACAGTCACTACCGAGGCGAGGTAATGGCGAAGTTCAAAGCATCACTGGAGTGTTGGGAACATACCGACAGAGATGGAACGAAGTGTTACGCTAACATGAAGTACAACTGGATGGAAGCTTATGAGGTTGGCGACCGCATCGCCCAACTAATCATCATGCCTTATCCCGATATTGAGTTTGAGGAAGCCACAGAACTGTCTTTCACAGACAGAGGAACTGGAGCGTACGGAAGCACTGGGAGGTGAAGCTATTCAGTAAGCATATCCAAGGCCATTGAGTGAATCCCCAATCGTTGCAGGTGATGGATTGGGGATTCACTATGCGCTTAGAAACCCTCATCATCGCATATTCTGGGAATGGTAAAAGCTTCCGTCTTGCAGATTTCCCTAATCAATCTATTATAGTCTTTTGGTTGAGGGTTCATAAAAGGGAGTACTGTTTTGATGCCTCCAAGTAGAGCATCTAAGCCTCGTTGACAATACTCCATACTTGCCCAAGGCAATAAATGGTCTTCACCGCCTTTGGGGTGTACCACACAAAACCAAAAATCTCCATACTGCTGATTAGCACCGTATTTGTTTTTGATAAGAACTTTTGCTTTTCCAAAATAAATGGAGTCGTTTAATATACGGTCGTCTGTCTTTAGGACTTTCCCAACGCCTGGGTCAGATGAACATTGATTTTTTAGGTATCTTTCTATATACCCGATACCCTTGGCTTTGAACTTTACAATTCTTTGCACAGAATCTTTCTTTGCCTTAGCCACAGAGTCCGCTCTTAGTTGTTCCAGCGTTTTTTGTGGGGCTTTCTCTTTGCAACCTGCCATTGTGATTACCAATAGCACAACGGCCAAAACTGATAAAATCTTTCTCATAGTGCTTCGTTTTTTTTTGTTTGTAACTTATTCATTAACCCCTTCCAAGGGGAGGCATGGCAGTGTTGTAATGGTAGCGAGCCAGCCAGTCTGCCATTTCCCGGAGGTACGTGGCTACCTTTAACGCATCCTCTGTGCTGCCGTACGCCGTCCTGTCAAGCAGCGTAACCTTTTGTGTCTCGTTAAATTCGTGCTCCTTGAATGTGACCACGATGTTGTGTTCGGTGTCAGTTGCCACCCAGTAGCCCTTTTCTTTTGAGGGCTGCAAAATAAATCTAATGTTTTCCATTCTTGCTTGGTGTTTTATTAAAAAATGATTAGTAGTCCTTTCCCAGGATGAAGTGTCCTTCACCACCATCGAATGCGTAAACATGCACCACTTCATCTTCCTCGTCAAATCCAAGGCGTTCTTTTGCGACCTTGATTTCGTCCTCGTCCGTCAACTCAACTGGGCATCCATCATTGATAATTCGTCCCCATTCTTCTGCTTCTTTATTCCACTGAATACGTACAGGCTCGCCTCCTTGCTCAACGATGGTGTCCTTCAATGCGAACCAGGGAAAAGGCGTTTCTGTCTCCTCTCTGATGTTCTCAGCCATGATGTCTGCTACCGTGTCTATGTTGCCATAATAATCGGAGCAAGCCGAGTCGTCAATCACAAGGATGTCTTTATACAGAAGCCTGAAAAAACCGTCATCGCCCAAAGAAGATTCCACTGTGAATGTATAGCCGTTTACTATAATCTCTTTTCTCGTAAACATAAGCATTGACTTAACCGTGTTGTCGAGGGCTATATTTGTTTTGTTTTTTATTTATCTCTTGCCTGATCCAATGCACCAACCGAATATTGTTGCCATAAGCCAGATAAAAACTAAAAATGAAAACATAATCTTTCCTCCTGTTTGTTTTATTGTTGTTAATATAATATTCTTTTTTCTGTCATTCATCGGCAAAGATAAGGAAAAGGCTGCAATAATGCAGTGTTCCCTTTCCGTTTTCTTTCCGCCTTATTCATTCGCACCATCCAAGGCTATTCAGCAGCCCCTTCCAACACTTCTATACGTTCAGGCTTTACCTCAATGTGTCTCGATGCTATGTTAGCCTCGCAGTCCTGCATGAATGACCGTATATTATAGTATGCCGTGCGCAGCCTAAAGAAGTCCATATCCAAGCCCGTGGCCGTCTTAGTTACGCCCATTCTGCGCAGTCGCTCCAAAATTTCCTCGAAGTCGGCTTTCTTTGGTCCCTTCATGCCGGGTTTTACATAAGGTTGGCTTATTTCCCATATCATTCTATTTACTGGGAGCATACTCGCCCGGACTTTGCGGATGTCTGCACTGGCCAGGCACGCCTTCATCGCGCTTGTGCCTTTTGGTCGCCCACACTTGCCGCCACGCGCTTTCTTTGCCGCCAGTGCAGCCTTCGTGCGCTCGCTAATTAGTTCACGCTCATACTGCGCCACGGAAGCGAATACGCCCAAAATAATGGTGTTCACCACTGGCATATCGCAGAAATGGATGTCTATCCCTTCGTTAATCACCCTGAAGGTAAATTCAACGTCGCGGCAAAGCCTATCGAGTTTAGCAATCACGAGTTTAGCCCCGTTCTGCTTGCAGTAGTCAATAGCAGCCCATAAGCCCGGCCGATCCCTGTGCGCCCCCGACTCAACGTCTTGAAAGGCCACAACGCTGCCGCCTCCCTGTTGCTTGATGTAATCCAAGCACGTTTGCCGCTGGGCTTCCAATCCAAGGCCGCTAACGCCCTGCATCTTCGTTGAGACTCTGGTGTATATGGCGTATGTCGTCGCCCCCGTCGTTTCTTTCTCCTTATTGCACATAATTCTTTGTCCTTTCTGTTTATTATCGTTTGGATGGTTATTTTCAAAAAAAAGTGCTGGGTGTACGTTCAGCTCCCTACGTCCACAAGCTTCATGTGGCCTCGCTCCGTCTTTAACGTTTACGGTAACGCCTACGTTATACGATACGTGGCAAACGGTTTCAATGGGTTCCTCCACGATTTTAGACTGTTGTCTCAGTTCCACTCCTCTTTCAGTCGTTTTGATTTACGAGGGACGGCCCAAAGGTAGATGTTACCGAAACTCTATACCCTCCACGTGTTGTTCCGTGTGGCGGAACTTGCACCGCCTGTAAGGCTTTTAACCTTGCACGGAAAGAGAATATTAATAAAAGAGACCTATCACTTCTACTACTTTATCTCCAAGGTCCGCCAGTTTAAGCCCCGCCTGACTATATAACCAATGGTCGGCGTACAGTAACGCAGTCTTTTCTGTTACCTTGCTTGCAGGGGCTTTTATCGTCCCGCGTATTCCGTTCTTTGTGCGGTAATTGAATGTTCTATACTTTGCCTGTTTCATTCTATTTATCTATCCAAGTTTTTAGTAAATCTTCCGTTCCTTCGACGTCGATATAATTAAACCACCCGGCAACGTGGAGTTTTACCGCTGCCTCTCTTAGCGTGATTTCTCCACTCGCGACTTTGTCCCGCATTATCGCCGGGAGGGGCCGTATTTTCAACCTCATTTCTTCGCTCAAGTCTTCAACTGTCCAACTTTCCATAATTCAACCTCCATTTAGTTAGAATAAGTAAATAACCTCTTCGTTTGCACCTTCCAAGTGTTTTTTTATGTTGCTTAACGCTTCCGCTTGTTCAGGAGTCAAACCGTCTGCATCCAAAATGGTTTTGACATCTTCCAAAAGCCGCTCTATTTCCATACTAATGGCTGCGGCCTTACTGTCTATTTCGTACTTCGTCATAATTAGATAACTCCTATCTCGTTAACTGGTTCTTCACACACTGCATCCAAGGCAGTTTTTACATTCTCTGTATAGTTAAGGTTGTCAACGTCTAAGATTACAACCTCTGGTAATGCTGTTTGCTTCATGTCTATTTGTTTTTTGCGTTAATTGTATATCTATGTTGGTTATTACAGCGAGAAACAAGCGGCGAACCTGTGCGCCTTGCGTAATAGCTTGCTCCAAAAGCCTATTTGTTTTGTTTCTGCCGTGTTTTCTTTTTCATTTGGTGTAACTATGTGCTTTGTTTTCTTTGAGGGCTTAACGATCGAGCAAACGGCCTTTTCGCTTAATTCTTGGAGTTTTCCGTCCACCTCCAAGAGCATAAGGTGTGACTTAAACAGTTTGCCAAGCCTTACGCCATCTTTGTAGAAGTATTCGCAACCCCTGTAAGCGTTTGCCTTGTTTCGCATCCGTTCGGGCATGAACGCCTTACAGAAGCCTGAAAGCGTGTACGTCTTTCCTTCATATATCACCTTGTTATCGTCCGCCGCAACTACTTCCGTACCGTCCACGAAGTTAAGCACGTCCCCGGCCTTTATGGCGACCTTTGCAAACGTGAACTTTTTCGCCTCACGCTCCAAGGAAGTAACCCCTTTGCGCTCTTTCTTTGCTTTTACCGTGGTTGCTTTTGCTTCTGGCTGTGCTGCTACCTCTTTTGCCGTTTCTTGCTCTGTTGCTGCCTGTGTTTCGTCTGGCTGTTTGGTTGAGGCTTCCAAGGCATTCAAGGTATTGAGTAATTCGGGATATATATCCGACAATGTTTTTCTATCCTTGTTTTTGATTGACTTATACAGCCCTTCTGTAATGATTTGTACGCGTTTGAAGTCTTTTTGCAAATGTACATAGCCCCACCGTTGCACACGCGCCCGGCTCTTATAGTAGATTTTGCCGCATTCGCTTTTGAAGCTAAACGTGTCTGTTTTTGCATCGTAATCTATTGCTTGCAGCATTAGCGGCCTCAATCCCACCAATAGATATATCGGAGTGTTAAGGTGATATAATATAATAGCCTTACGCAGCGCGATAAATGTTTCATCTTCACCATCCAACGCCCTGTTTATTGCCTCGCTTATTCTTAGAGGTAATTCTTTAGGGCGTTCTTGTGCATCTTCCAACGGTTTCACGGCCTTTGCTATTTCCCCTATTTGCGCACCGTCGGTTATTGCCTCGACGCTTCCAACTGATTCTACTGTTTCAGGCTCGACGGCCTTTTTGTCTGCCTTTAATTCTGCCATATTGTTGTCGCCTGTTTCGTCGCTTATATCCTTTGCGCTTTCTGCTTTTTGCGGTTGATGCTCAAGGGCACACGTGACGCCCTCCGGGGCTTCCTCCTTGCCTGTTGTATCATCCAATGGCCTATAATCAAGCCCGGCCAATGTAAACGGGCTTACGTCGTCGGTATAATCTATATTATACAGCGTGGCATCTTCAGGGAGTAAAGGCATAACAAGAGTTAAGGCGTTGCCGTCAACAAGCACCTGCGGCCTGTTGTTACTCCTTCCAATGTACATCGCAAAATCTTTAAAATCCTTATACCATGCCTTTGCGTTGGTGTATATTGTATAAG
>CAVKGN010000099.1:0-1750 GCA_963655595.1 uncultured Oscillospiraceae bacterium | reverse complement strand
CCACCGTATTTTTTTTGCCTTCATGCTCGCATGTAACAGTAATGTTACATCCTCCTTCCTCGTGGCTTATAGTGGTAATGTCTTTCTTGCCTTTCGCGCCCTTAATCAAGGATTTTAACGCCCTTAATGATTCCCGAGATAAACGCAGCACGTGCGAAGGGCTTACTTCTGGTACTACTTTAATATAGTCCGGATATTTGCCTGCGTATACCTCCGACGTAAGGCCGCAGCACTCACATATCCACTTTTCACCGTCCGAGCCTTCTACGAGGTTACAGCACAATTCCGCGCCTTCTTTCCCGGCTTTCTCGCACATATTGCGCCATACATCCGCGTTAACCAAGGGTCGCAAGCCTTCACACGTGCCATCCGTACTAATTGGCGAAATAGGCATTATACGCATTACGTGCCCGTCTGTTGCAACAGCCCGGCCGTTAACCACGTCCAAGCAAACGCACTGCAAGACAGGGCGCAATCCCTTGGAATCCTCCGCGTAATCCGCAAGGCTTTTGTAATACTTGTTTACCTCAACAGTAACAGAGGCGCAAACATTCTTGACCCTGTCTTTTCTCGTGAATGTCTTTTGTTTTGCTTTTCCAACGCCGCAAAGTCGCTCAAACTTAATCACCAGGGCAAAGGATTGGCAGAGAGGAAAGGAACAAGTAAACGCCCCTACTGTTACCGGGCGCAACTCGTTACGTTTCGCTTCATCTTTCCACTTGAGCCTTTTTTTCTTTTCTTTCCCCTTCTCCATCCTTGCAAGATCCGCCGCTGTATAATTACCGGGCTTCACGTCGCAAAAAATAAAGGCTTCTTCTGCTGTCTTATACAAGGCGTATAATATAGCCAGATTCATTTCTTTTTCGTTCATAGCTGTAATGTTTTTTTATCGTTAATATATAGTGGTGCAAGTGGAATCGAACCGCCTAAGAGAAACCGCCTACCTTTGCACCGTGAGGGGTATATATTACTCCCTCGTAAACCGTTCCCAGTTCCTGCCTACATATATACCACCTATATATGTAGCCACCATTACAATAGTAATTACTGTTATATCCATAATTTAACCCTCCTTGCTTATTATCTGGCTTTCGTGCCATTTTTTTGCAACATTGCAAAGCAACTCGCAAAAGCGCTCGCTTCCTTTAATTAAGATGGTGCTGCGCTTGTTGTAGTCTGAATGCCCGTAAGAAGGATTACACCAATATATATGAGATTTCCCCATTATAGGGAGCTTCGTATAAGAGCCAAGCCCTTGCGCCATCTGGTAACGCAGCCGCTGCAGCTCAATGCTGTAGGGGTTTTCTTTCTCGTATTCATTGGAAGCCTGAATTAACGCTATATCCCACGGCTTTACATAGCTTTTTCGCGCTATTCTATACGCCGCCCTGTATATTGCAAGAGTAGGCGCGTTTTCTTCGACGAATTGCGCTACATCCAACCAGGACGAAGCCCGCTTTCCTGTCACTTGGAAGTATAGCTTATATATTGCCGTCCTTTCCATTGTTCGCAGTACTTCATGTATATACTTCTTTGTCATCTTCTTCATTGCCTTGCCTCCTTATTTCTTTTTGTTTTTGTTTTCAAAAAATAATACGTATGTATGCTATGCGAGACCTGCTATAATTATAGCGGCGAAGTTCACGGTCGCGAAAATAAACATCGGATCCTTCATTTTCTTTTTCCTCCCTCTCTTTAATTGGATTCAATATCGTTAACCACTTCACTTATTACCTGCGGTAATAAGTAG
>CAVKGN010000098.1:3527-7753 GCA_963655595.1 uncultured Oscillospiraceae bacterium | reverse complement strand
CCGCTGCGTCCGTCCACGATGGAATCGACGGGGATGGTCAGTTCAGTGTAAAGTCCGGCGGGCGACTGAACGTACGTCCCCTTGCCTGTATTGAGCTGCTCGACGTACTCTTTGAGCGACGCGCCGTTCATCTCGTTAGTCACCTTGTTGGTTTGCAGCACCTCCTCGGTTGCACCGAAACGCTGCGTACCTGAGAGGATGGTGTCAACACCTGCTGAGTTCGTCGTGTGGTAGCGGAAGGCCACGTCCATGGCTATCATCGCGGTCTTGAGCATTACGCCTGATCCACCAGCGTGTTCCACACTAAGACCTGGACATACATTCTTAATGAAGAGGTAGTTGTTCTCAAAGTTCGCCTTGTTGTCGAAGTAGCTCTGCATGATGCGCGTACCGTAAGCCTTGGGCAACGACACTTTCACGGAGCGATAGTACTTCTTGCCGTTTGTCTCGTTGTCTGGACGCGTAAGGTCTTTCACGGCGTAGAGGACGGTCTGGTCTACAATGCCTTGGCTGTTTATGTAGCGCGAAGGATCGATCGAGGTATAATACTTCGTGCCGTTGTCGAGCAGGAGGTTTTCCTTGCTCAACTCACGTACACGTAACTTCATCGTGGTGAGGGAGTCGCCGTAGAAGCTGTCGAGCCAGATATACAGGTTGCAGGAGTCTGCCTCTACCTCGCCGTTGGCGTTGAGCACGAGGGTGCCGTCATTCGAGGGAAACTTGCAGTTGTCGGGCAAGTGGAACTGCGCCATAAACCCTGCCACGGTACGGATACGCGTGTCGGGGTCAATCACGCTGCCCAGGTAGCAGCTACTGGTGTTCGACAGGAGGGAATCGGAAAGGGCCGTGCGACTTTCCACATTGAATACGGAGTCAATGGAAGTTATCTCGTCCTTCTCGGGCATGAGGTCGTAGCCAATCTCTGCCGTGTCGTCGGTACAGGCTACGAGGGCTGACAAAACAAATAGCAGTAAGCCTAAAACGCTTTTCTTCATTCGTGTTTTGGTGTGTATACAGAAAACAAGTCCGTGTTTTGCGGCACAAATATACTTTATATGGTCTTAAAACACGGACTTGTTACAATCTCTTAACGCAATTCTTTCAGGAATGCCTGGTATGCGGCAACAGCCGCACCGAGGCTGCTTATTTTCCGCCGTCGACTACAAGGTTGAAGAACTCATTGTATGCGGCTCCCTTGTCCTCCTCGGCGGGAGTGTTAAGCACAGGGATGCTGCGGTCGGCTGCCTGCTTCAACAGAGCATCCACCTTGCCAGCTTCGCCTTCGATAACGCCGTCGCTAAATGCCACCGCAAGCTGTCCAAGACTGTCGGGCTGCGTAAGGTCTACGCCAGCTTTCTTCAGAGCTGCGGCGTTGGCGTCGCGAAATTCCAGACATTCGGCAAAGCGTTCCACCTTCGAGGCATCAGGCGTTTCGCCGTAGAGCGAGCTAACCACCTTCACGTCCATAAAGGGCGGTTCTTCGCGGTAAGCTGTCTTTATATAATAAGGAACTACGGACGACATCCAGCCCTGACAGTAGATAACGTCGGGAACCCAGCGGAGCTTCTTCACAGTCTCCAACACACCGCGAGCATAGAATATAGCACGCTCCACGTTGTCGGGATAAGCTACGCCGTCTGCGTCGGCAAACATACCGCGCTTGTGAAAGTAATCGTCATTGTCGATGAAGTACACCTGCATACGCGCCGCCTGTACAGAGGCCACCTTAATGATGAGCGGATGGTCGGTGTCGTCGATGATGATATTCATGCCCGAAAGGCGAATCACCTCGTGCAACTGATTGCGACGCTCGTTTATCACGCCCCAGCGCGGCATAAACACACGGATTTCACAACCCTGCTCCTGCAATGCCTGCGGCAACTTCCGTCCATCAAGGGCGGTGTAGCTCTCAGGCACGTAGGGTATCATCTCCTGAGTGATGAACAATACTTTCTTTGCTTCCATGTACTTTGTGTCTTTTCCAGAACAGCCCGTATATGAATAACGGCGCAAACACCGAAAGTTTGCGCCCGCCGCAAGCGGCATACGATCTATTCTATCCGCAAAGTTACGAAAAAACCTTAACATTTGCTCTGCGGCACTTCTGTTTTGGGACTTTTCGCGTTGAAATTGACACATTTACCGCCTTGTATATGCCACGGCTGATTAATTATATGTTATTTTGCACCGCTTTTATAAGGGGTTACCGCCCCAAACACAAAACACAAACCGATGGAAGTCTTCAACACAAGGAAAGGCCTTGAGGATGCCCTGGCGGCAGTCCGCGCAAAAGGCCAGAAGATTGGTCTCGTCCCCACGATGGGGGCTCTGCATGCAGGGCATGCGTCTCTTGTCAAGCGCTCCGTGTCCGAAAACGCCGTGACCGTAGTGAGCGTATTCGTCAACCCTACCCAATTCAACGATAAAAACGACTTACAGAACTACCCTCGCACGCTCGAGGCCGACTGCAAGCTGCTCGAATCGCTCGGCGCTACTTACGTGTTCGCCCCGAGCGTGGAGGAGGTGTACCCCGAACCGGACACGCGCCACTTCTCCTACCCTCCCGTGGATACTGTGATGGAAGGACCGCGCCGACCGGGTCACTTCAACGGCGTATGCCAGATTGTGAGCAAGCTGTTCTACATGGTGCAGCCTGATCGCGCTTACTTCGGCGAAAAGGATTTTCAGCAAATCGCTGTTATCCGCGCCATGGTCAACGACCTGAAACTGCCGCTCGAGATTTGTCCCTGCCCCATCGTGCGCGAAGAGAGCGGCCTTGCTCTATCATCGCGCAACTCGCTGCTCACGGACGACGAGAAGCGTACTGCCGTATGCATATCGCAGGCTCTGAAGTCGAGCGTAGATTTTGCTAAGAACCACACCGTAGACGAGACGCACGACCTCGTAGTGGGCGCGCTCAACGCCACCAAGGGACTCGAAGTGGAATACTTTGAGATTGTAAACGGCACAACGCTGCAAAAGGTGCAGACGTGGGACGACGCCGACGACATTGTGGGTTGCATCACGGTGTACTGCGGACAGCGTCCGGTGCGCCTGATAGACAATATAAGATATAAAGGCTAAAACGCGATGTTGCTTACTCTGCTGAAATCGAAGATACACTGCGCAACGGTGACGGAGGCCAACCTCCACTACATGGGCAGCATCACTATTGACGAGGACTTGATGGACGCCTGCGGCATGGTTGCCGGCGAACAGGTGCACGTGGTGAACAACATGAACGGAGAGCGCGTGGTGACCTACACCATTGCTGGCCCGCGCAAGTCGGGTTGCGTTTGCCTCAACGGCGCAGCGGCTCGTTTGTTCCAAGTGGGCGACGAGGTCATCATTATGGCTTTCGCGCAGATGTCGCCCGAGGAGGCTAAGACGTTCAAGCCGCAGGTGATATTCCCCGAAGGCAAGGACAATGCCCTCTAACGGGAAAACGACACCGACATCCCGCAAAAATTAAACGGAGCGCAACGGATACTAAGTCCGCTGCGCTCCGTTTTTATTCGGGCATTCGGCAGAATTTGTCTGCCGAAGTGTGTCTTTTACTTGCCGCTTGTTACGGGACGGATGGGGAAGCCGTAGTAGCGAGACTCAGAGTGGTTGCATGTTGCTGTGGCTTTCTCATGGCCAAACACATCGGTATCGGTGGTTACGTTGACCGAAGCCCCTTCCTCATTGTCATCGCCAGGAGTTGACGTCCAGAAGTAAGAATCGTCCTCGCTGTAAAGCACATCTTCTGCGCTACGGCGGCAACCAGTCTTGGGGAGGAAGATGGAGTTGGAGTTCACTTTCGACTCAACTAAGTAGCCTTCCACACCATTAACCGTAGTCAGCGTCCAGCTGCAGTTGTCCACCAGTTCCTGTGCCTCAGCAGCGGTCGGCATGCGCACTTCGTCGCCCCAAGCCGCGGTGGCTGCATCGTCCTCACTGTTGAGTTCCGTTCCTTCGTACGCCTGGTCATACCACTTTGAGTTTTCCTGGGTATAGGCGCTCTTGGCAGCCGTTTCGCCCCAGGCGTAGTAGTTGCCAATGGGGTTGGCATCGGTTGCTCCAAGGTTGGTCTCTGCCCAAAGCGTGCGCGAAGTCAAACCGAGGTCAACAAACTTGTGGCCGTTAACCACCTTCGATTTGTCGGCAGGCTTTTCGCCCGAGGTCGTAAAGGTGAAGACTTCACCGTATACAACGTCGTAACCAACAGCTCCGCCGAGGCGACA
>CAVKGN010000098.1:0-3202 GCA_963655595.1 uncultured Oscillospiraceae bacterium | reverse complement strand
ATATTTGTCTGCGCAACAGCAGGGACAAAAGTCATTGTTGCAATCAGCGCCACAATAAGGGTGTAGATTTTTCGCATAATTAGTCTGTTTCCCTTTTACTTCTTGATGATCTTATAGCCGATGCCGCTCTGGCTCTTCACCACGTAGGTACCAGCAGTAAGTTGCTGAATGGGTAGCGACAGCGCGCCATCGCTACCAGCCACGGCCTGTGCTGCCTTCTGTCCGTTGAGGGAGTAAACCGTCACTACATCGCCTGCTGCAAGTCCGGTGGCACTGATTGTGCCGCTCTGGCAACGGAACACCACCTTGCTCTGCGTATTTTCTTTGTGCGTGTCGGCTACTTCACGGACGGGGGTCGTCACGTCGTCCTCGAAGTACACTTTCTGCACCTCGTCAAAGGCAAGACTGAGGTCGTCCGTGCCTTCCACTTCTATTTTCAAGCCTTCGCTGGCCATGTTCATCTTAGGACGCTGAGCGAAGGTGAAGCTCACTGACTTGCCCGAACGGAGGAGGATGGTCACACCGGCACCATCGCCAGCTTGTGCGCCTATGCTGCAAAGAGCCAACAGACCAGCAAGCAGCCAATTACGTTTGTTTTTCCACATAATGCTTTGTTGTTAATGGGTAATTGTTCTTGTTTTCAAGGCAAAGTTAGTTCATTTTCAGAGACTACCGCTCGCGAATAAGAAAAACGCTTCTGGCAAACGCTGAATACACATTGTTTGCCAGAAGCGTCTATATAATAATGTCTACGTGCCGAGGTTATGCCTCGCTCTCGTGTTCCTCAATGAGTTTCTTCTGCAAGTCGGCCGGCACGAGTTCGTAGCTGGCAAACTTCATAATGAACGAGGCGCGACCACCCGTCAGGGAGCTGAGCGAAGTGGAGTAGCTCGACATTTCCTTCAAGGGTACCTTGGCTTGCAGCTTCTCGTAGCCGTTTTCGCTACTCATGCCCACGATCAGACCTCTGCGACCTTGCAGGTCACTCATCACGTCGCCCATCTTGTCAGCTGGAACGAATACTTCCACATCGTAGATAGGTTCGAGAATCTTCGGGCCTGCTTCCTTAAATGCCTGGCTGAATGCGTTGCGACCGGCAAGCATAAAGGAGAGTTCGTTGGAGTCGACGGGGTGCATCTTACCATCGTAGACCACCACGCGGACGTCGCGGGCATAGCTGCCGGTGAGCGGTCCCTGCTCCATACGGCTCATGATGCCTTTGAGGATGGCGGGCATAAAGCGCGCATCAATGGCGCCGCCCACCACGGAGTTAATAAACACGAGCTTGCCGCCCCATTCAAGGGGTATCTCCTCCTTGCTCTTCATCGTCACGCGGATTTCCTGACCGCCAAACTTATACACGGTGGGATCGGGCATGCCGTCGCTGTACGGCTCTACAACGAGGTGAACCTCGCCAAACTGTCCCGCACCGCCGCTCTGCTTTTTGTGGCGATAGTCGGCACGCGCAGCCTTCGTGATGGTTTCGCGATAGGGTATGCGCTGCTCGTAGAACTCTACGGGGATCTTGTCAAGGTTTTCGAGGCGCCATTTCAGCGTACGCAGGTGGAACTCACCCTGTCCGTGCACCAATATCTGGCGCAGCTCCTTGCTCTGCTCCACTTCCCAGGTGGGGTCTTCCTGCCGCATGCGGTTAAGGGCGGACATCATCTTCTCTGTGTCGGCCTCGTTGACGGCGCGGATGGCACGGGTGTATTTCGGATTGGGATACTTTACGAAGTTAAAGCGGTTGTCGCAATCTTTTCCGTTGAGCGTATTGCCCGTGCGTACGTCTTTGAGTTTCACGGTACAACCAATGTCGCCGGCTTGCATCTCCGTTACCTTTTCGCGATTTGCGCCGGAACATACGAACAACTGGGCGATGCGTTCCTTCGAACCGCGGTCGGCATTTGTCAGGTCGTCGCCCTCGTGGAGCGTGCCGCTCATCACCTTAAAGTACTGCACTTCGCCGATGTGCGGCTCCACACCTGTCTTGAAGAAGTAGATAGAAAGCGGACCAGCGGGGTCGGGCTGCACCTCCTCGCCGCGGGTGTTGTGCACCTTGGGCATTTCGTCGACAAAGGGAACGACGTTTCCGAGAAATTCCATCAAACGACCGACGCCCATATTCTTAGAGGCGCAAACGCAGAACACAGGGAAGATGCTCCGCGTGACCATTCCTTTGCGGATGCCCTCGCGCATCTCGTCCTCGGTGAGGTGTTCCGTTTCGAAGAACTTTTCCATCAGCCCTTCATCGTTTTCTGCGGCTGCCTCCACCAGGGCTTTGTGCATAGCCTCGGCCTTTTCGGTTTCGCTGGCAGGGATGTCCTCAACGATGGGTTCGCCTCCGTCGGGATTCCACCGCAGTTGCTTCATCAGTATCACGTCGATAAGGGCGTCGAAGTTCTCGCCCGTCTGCACGGGATACTGCACGGGTACTACCTTCTGCCCGTAAACGGATTGTAGGTCTTCTACCACAGCATCGTAGTCGCAACCTTCCGTATCGAGTTGGTTTACAAGGAATATAACTGGCTTATTTAGTTTTTCGGTATAGCGGAAATGGTTTTGCGTGCCCACCTCCGGACCGAACTGCCCGTTGATGAGCAGCAGCGCAGTGTCGGTCACGTTGAGTGCCGTCAAGGCCGCGCCCACGAAGTCGTCCGACCCTGGGCAGTCGATGATATTTAGTTTCTTGCCCTTCCACTCTGTGTGGAACACTGTGGAGAATACGGAATAGCCATAGTCCTGCTCAACGGGAAAATAGTCCGACACCGTGTTTTTAGCCGTAATTCGTCCGCGACGTTTGATTTGACCACTTTCAAAGAGCAAAGCCTCTGTGAGCGTGGTCTTACCTGAGCCGTCATTGCCAAGGAGCGCAATGTTTTTGATCTCATGGGAGTTGTATACTTTCATGGCTGTTGTGTTTTTCAAAGGGACTTCCTAACGGGATGTCGGCCAAAATCGGGAAAAGTTAGCCGACGATGTTTGTCATGTGATATTCAATGGAGTATCCCTTTGTGATTTAAGTATTTATTAAAGGAATAAGCTGCGCTACCTGCGACGAACGAAACGGTGTACGCCGCGTGGCTGCGAGCAGCAGAGGAACACTTTCCTCCTTGCATTGCGAAATTTACACGCTATTTGTCGCCGCACAATGTTTTAGCGGTATGTTGTACAGCAGACTTTGCAAAGTTTATACTTATCC
>CAVKGN010000097.1:2375-7808 GCA_963655595.1 uncultured Oscillospiraceae bacterium | reverse complement strand
CTTGCTCTGGGGCATAACTGCACCTCGTCGAGAATGATTAGCGATTTGCGTTCATGGAGTTTCACCTTGTAGTGCTGACTCAGATAGAGAAACAGTGTGTCAAGGTCTTCAAGATAGAAGTCGAACCACTCTCTGACCATTTGGGGAGCTTTATTGAAGTCGATGAGAATATATGACTCATATTCATTCTTGCCAAACTCCTCCACAATGTAGCTCTTACCGATACGACGTGCACCCTCTATAAGCAATGCCACTTCACCCTTCCTATTCTCCTTCCAATCAAGGAGTTGCTGATATATCTTTCGTTTCATAATAAAGTCTTTCGCACCTTTTTGAGATTTTCCAACCCCTGCTCAATACACCTTTTTGAGATTTTTCTCGGCGCAAACATACACCTTTTTGAGATTTCTTGCAAGTTTACGCCGCTTAACTCTGGGGTATAGCAAAGCCTGAGTAACTTCGTGCTACTCAGGCTTTGCTATGAGATGCTTAGGCTGTATTGTGTGCCCGCAGGGAGTTGGGGCGTTTCGGCTTGTACGGTTATTCGGGGATTACGTTCGTTGTTCCGCCTGTGTAGGTGTATGTGCCGTCGATGGCGATACCCTTTGCTTTCTTGCCTGTCACGGTCATGTTTATCTTACCTCCGGCCAGGGTGTAGTTGCCTTTCACCTTGATGCCGCGGCACTTCGACTCGTCCTCCTGGCCTTTGTGGTAGGTGGTACCCGATACGGTCATGGTGATGAGCGTCGTGGCGCCCTCATCCTGCGATACGGTGAGGTTGCCGCCCACGCTTATACCCTTTGCACCATCGCCGCTTACGGTGGCGTTGATGGTGCCTCCGCTGATGGCCATGTCGCTTTCGCTTTTCAGGCCCTTCACGTCCTCAGCTGACACATTCATGGTGAGCGTTCCGCCCGAGATGATTACTTCGCCGTTCTGCACATCTGTGGAGTCCTTGGTGCAGCTCACGTCAATGCAGTCTCCGAGGCTTCCTTTCACGCTGACGGTGCCGCCCTCTTGCTTGTAGTACTGCTCAATGTGCATGCCGTCGTTGGCCGAAGCGAGGATATTGATTGCGCCGCAGCCGGACTTAATCCAGGTGTACTCGTCCGAGGCGTAGGCGTGCTTCGTGTTGCCCGTAATGTTGAGCGTGCCAGCACCCGAAATCTCTGCGTGACCGTTTATGAAGAAACAAGCCTTCTGCACTCCACCCGTGCCGTCGACAAAGGTGTTCGTGGTGCCGTCGGTGAGTGTCACGGCGATGCGCTTTCCGTTGTCAATGCACAGGGCTGCACTGTCGGGGTTGGTGAGTTCTACGCCGTTAAGCGTCAGGCCCGACTTATAGTGCCCGTCCATGTAGAAAGAGCCGTTCGTGCTTTTGCCCGTCAATACGTAGTTCACTTCCTTGTCGAGGCTTCGTGCAGCCACCACGCTCACGTGATTGCCGCTCACTGTTGCGCTCATATAGTTTGCCACGTCGCCAGCAAGCGTCACCCAGGCGCCCTTCTCGTCGTCGTAGCTTACCTTCACGCTGGCGGGCAATGCTTCGGCTTGCTTCACCACGATGGAGTCGATGTCGGACGTGCGAAAGGCGCAGGCGTTCAGCCCTATCACGGGCGTATTGTTGCCGTCGTCGGTATGTTCAAAGGTGATTTGTTGGCTGAGGTCGCTGGTAGGGAACTGCCACACAACGTGACCTTTATATACGTTGAGTACTTGCGTCTTTGTGCTTTGCGCTGCGCCAATTAGGGGCAGGAAAGCCAGTACTAAGAGAGCCTTCTTCGTCATTTTCCTACCACTTTAAGCGTTTGGTTGCCAATGCGAACGAGGTAAGTGCCCTTTTGCAGTCCGTTTGTGCCGTACTGCCGTCCGTCCACGCCGTAGACTGCCACCTTTGTGCCGGCGGGAGCGTTCACGTGGAGCAAGCCGTTCTCAATGGTTGCGCTCACCTCGCTGCCATGCGCCGTTTCGTGGATGCTTGTGGGGGTAAGAGAGAAGAACATGGAGGTCATGTCGGTCAGCGCAGCTTCGTAGCTCTGGCTGCCGTTGGTGGCCACCAACTTATTGTTCTGAAACGTGATTTTCAAATTCTCCGCGCCGACTGACGTTTCTGAGCCGTCTGTTGTCTTAAACGTGAAGTAGTCGTAGCTCTGGGCCGACGCGCTTAACGCTGCCATGCCTGCGAGCAGGAGTGAAAAGATGTGTTTCATCGTTGTTTCTTTTTTGTGTGTCTTCCGCTTGCGAAGTTAGGGGTGTTGCTTGGAAACTGCAACAATTCCGCCTCCTTTCCGCCGCGTATTTCGTTCAGAACTTGAATTTGTAACCAATACTTAATATGTGGCTGTCTTTTGCGTCGTCATCGTCCTGCCCATTGTTGAACACGTAGGCAAAGTCCATGCGGTGGTGCTTGGTTATCTTCCACTCCACGCCAGCCGTGAGGCGCATTTTGTCGAGTTTCATCCCGTCGCTCAGGTTGTTCGAGAACTCGTAGGTGGCATAGGGTGTCCAGTTGCAGTGACGTATGTTGTACTCCACACCAAAGCGCGAGCGCAGATAGTAACGGTTCTTCGGCGCCTTGCGTTCGTTCTCGGTGGTGAGCTTGCGCCAGTACTCGCCGTTCAGTTCGTACTTCTCGCCCGTATATCCGCCGAGCGAGCTTTCGGGTAGCTGCTTGCGGTATTTCAGTTGTTGGTAGCAGGCACTGTTGAAGTGGGTGTACTGGAAACGTTCGCGCACGGAGATGGTGAAACGCCCCACGGGCAGCTGTCCCGTCACGTCGAACGTGGCGCGGTGCTTGTTGCGCCCGTAGCCTTTGTTCACGTTGTAGCCTTTCAGGTCGCCGTCGTCCTCGTCGTACTTCTCCTTCGTCTCCGAAAGGTTGTAGTCGTGCAGGAAGTCGTAGCCCAGACCTATGCCCACGTACTTAATAGGCTTGAACGAGAGACCCACGCCGAAGCCCTTGCGGGTGACGGTGCGGAAGTTGTCCTCCAAGCGCAGGTCAACCCCTGCGTTCACGGAGAACCATTTGGTCACGTTCTTCTGCACGGCAGCATCGAGCCATAGCCCGCCGTCGGCCTTTTGCGCACGCCCCGCTGTGCAGAGGGCAAGGGCGCAAAGCAACAGTCCTGCTTTCTTTATCATAAGCGTTACTCCTCGCGGGGAATTTTTGTGATGCGGTCCACGTTCTTTATGCGCCCATCGGGGTCGTGGTAGAACACGCGGAGCATGGTCATGTCCGTCAGGAAGTCCACCGCGCCCACTTCGATGCGCGTTATTTTCAGTCCGAGGCGCTCTTCAAGGTCGGCTTTCAGTTCGTCGTGGCGTTCGGGCTTAATGAGGTCAATGTTGTCGTACTTCACGAACTTGCAACCCTCGTGGCTCGTGGTCAGGAAGTTCTCGCAAACCCATGCACAAACCAGGAACAGCAAGTTCACGATGGCCACTTCGCCCCAGGTGAGCGTAGTGCCAGCGCATTTGCCGTTTATCACGCTCAGCGCCACCAGGAAGAACAGGTAGGTCATCTCGCGAATAGGCACACTCTCCGTGCGGTAGCGAATGATGCCGAAGATGGCAAACAGTCCCAGAGCTGCACCGATGCCCACGTCGTGAGCGTCGCGCATGAGCAGGGCTATCAGCATGAAGATGCTCACGCTGAGCAACATAAAGGTGAAGTAGTAGTCGCGCCGGCGTCCTTTCGGGTAGTAGAAGAAGTGTACCACCACCCACGTAATGAGCGTGTTGATTACAAAGCTCGCAAGGAGCGGCAAAAGGTGGAAATCTGGTAGGAAGTCACACATGGAGCTAAATGCAGTATAAGTTTTTATGTTAGTTCGTTTCTGTCTGAACGCTTCTGGCCGCGTCGTGTTCCTTTATCTTCCGGATTTTCACGAGGCGTTTTTTGAAGCGGTTGATGCGCAGGCTGCTGTTCGTCACCGACGCGCCAATGCAGTACTTACTGAAGCCCGAGGGCTTGATACGCAGTTCGCGCAGCAAGGGGAGTATGGGGGAGTTGCACCTGCCGTCGCGCTTGAGCTCAATGACCACGATGTTGTCCATTTGGGCGCGTTCGTGCGTAGTGTAGTTGTAAAATTCCAGGTCGAAGTCAATGGTGAGCCGCTCCGTCTTGCCCAGGTTCACGAGTGTGAGGCGATCGAAGCGGTTGCCCACGGCTGGTTCAAGTTCTTCGAGCCGCAAACCAGTCTCTGTGAGCAGGAAGTCGCTACCCACCTGGCCGTCCATCACGGCTTGCAGCGAGGGCACCTTTATGCGCAGCTTGCGCGTCTTTCCGTGGTTGTCCTTTTTCTTCACTTCCAGGAAACTCAGGTTCGAGCTGACGTACGTCCTCACGCGCACCTTCTGTCGCGGCGTGTGTCCCGTTTCGTGGCAACGAAACATGCTCTGGCGCACGCCGTCGGAGGGGGTGTCCCAGTAGGTTGTGGCATACGGACTCACGCGGCAGCCCTCCACCTCCTGCGAATAGTAGTAGCCCTGCGCAAGTTCGAGCAGGCGCTTCAGGGTGCTGACGTTGGTCACATACTTACAATCGGTTCGGTTCATCAGGCGGATATCCTTCATCTCGTCGAGCGTGATGGGGGGAAACGCCTCCGCGATGTGTTCTATGTCAGCAGCAATGCTTTGCATAAGCCATTGTGGGGAATGCGCGGCAACCCGTCCGGCGATTTTTATAGCCCGGGCAGTCGTCAGCGCAGTGTTACAATAAGAAAAAGGGCAACTGTCCCTTTGTGCGCAGGTGTGTTTTTCTTGCTCAGAAGCGGCGGCTACTCGTCGCGGCTCTTTGCTTTTGCGCCCGGCAAAGATAAACTTAAAAATATTCCGTGCAAAGCGAACCTTTTACATTTTCGCAACTATTTCTTAACAAGCTGCTCTGTTTTTGCTACTTGCAACGTACAAAAAGCAAGGTTTATCGACAAAAAGACACGGTTTGTCTAATTTCAACCTTCCTGTGCTTTCTTTCTTATAAATTCCCCGGCGTAGCTACCGTGCAAAGATGCCTGAGTGTCAGTGCGTCCATCTTTATTCCTACCTTTGCACTACATCATTCTATACCCACATGACGAAACATACAGCCACCATCCACTCCATTCTTTCCGCCGTCCTGCTACTCCTATTCCTGCCCCTAATGAAGGCCAGAGCGCAGCAGGCCGATTTCCACGTCGTTCCCCTGCCCAACGAGGTAAAGGCCACGCGCGCCGGCTCGTTCACGCTGACCGACAAAACGCTCATCTGCTACCCTCAGGGGGCGAAGGGACTGAAACGCAACGCCGAACTGCTTGCCGACTACATTGAGCAGCTTACGGGCATGAAGCTCAGCGTGTCGAACCTTGCGGCGCAGCGCAACTGCATCCGTCTGGCCAACACCCTGCACGCCGCCTCATCCGAGGCCTACCGCATCCGCGTGAACAGCGAGATCGT
>CAVKGN010000097.1:0-1627 GCA_963655595.1 uncultured Oscillospiraceae bacterium | reverse complement strand
CAAAGCTACATCATCCGTCACGCCGAGAGCCGCCTGACGCAGCTGGGCCGCAGCCTCATTGGTTGGGACGAGACGCTCGAGGGCGGACTTGCGCCGGGAGCGGCTGTAATGTCGTGGCGCGGCGAAGGGGGGGGCATTGAAGCCGCACGCCAGCGGCACAAGGTGGTGATGTCGCCCAATACGTATCTTTACTTTGACTATTACCAAAGCCGCGACAAGGCGTCGGAACCCGAGGCCATCGGGGGATACCTGCCCATCGAACACGTTTACAGCTACGAACCCGTGCCGCAGAGCCTCAGCGAGGAGGAACAGAAATACATCATCGGCGTGCAGGCCAACTGCTGGACGGAGTATATGAAGACCTTCCGTCAGGTGGAGTACATGGAGCTACCGCGTATGGCTGCCCTCAGCGAGGTGCAGTGGTGTAAGCCCGGTCAGAGGGACTACGCCGCATTCATGCAGCGTTTGCCCCGGCTCATCGACGTGTACCGCAAAGAGGGGTACAACTTTGCGCGCGTCATTTATAACGTTGACTTACAGCTCCGCACCGACACCGCCGCACGCGTCATCTACGCCACGCTTAGCACCATCGACAACGCCCCCGTGCATTACACGCTCGACGGCACAGCCCCCTCGCTCTCATCGCCGCTCTACACCGCGCCGCTGCGCATCGACAGCACGTGCCGTCTGCGCTGCGCCGCCTTCCGCTCGTGGGGCAGCACGCCCGAGGTGACGGAGACGTTCAGTTTCTCCAAGTCCACCGCCTGCCCCATTCGCCTGCTCCAGCAGCCTCATCCCAAACAGACCTACGGCGGTGCACCGCTGCTGACGGACGGTCTGAAAGCGGCGGACACCAACTACGCCTCGGGCCGATGGATTGGCTTTTGCGGCACAGACCTCGAAGCCATCATCGACCTTGGCCGTGAGCAGACGGTGAGTTCGCTCGCGTTGAACTGTTGCGTGGAAAAGGGCTACTGGATTTTCGACGCGCGCGAAATCTCCATCCTCGGCTCTACCAACGGCAAGGACTTCCACGGACTGGCGCACGAGGCCTATCCCGAACAAAAGGAAACAGACGCCAACGCCATCAGCGCGCACAAACTCACCTTCGCGCCAGCCACCGCGCGCTACGTAAAAGTGAAAGTTGCCTCCGAACACAGCATCCCCGCCTGGCACCCCGGCAAAGGCAACCCCGCCTTCGTCTTCGTCGACGAACTAAGCGTAGACTAACCCCTCGCCTCGCCAGTCCGCCTTCCCCAAAATCTCATCTACCTTCCCCCAAAAATCCCCCGCCGTCAGCTTTCAGTCCCCCGCGGGAGGACTCGAGTCCCCCCAGGGAGGATTCCAGTCCCCCGCGGGGGGACTGGAGTTTTACGGCGGAGGACTGCAACTATGCGGCGGACAGAACAACGCATCCCTATTGTAGTAGACACTTTCCCCGTCATAAACTATTTTCGTAGACATGTTTTTGCAGGAAGAACGGGAAGGACGTAAATACAACGATGGCAGGCAAGGCAAATTAAGGAGGAAAATATAAGCACATTTCGTAGAAATATTACGAATATCAACAAAATGTTTTCTTGATAAGCAAAAGATTGTAGTACATTTGCCCTTGTAATAACCGAAC
>CAVKGN010000096.1:0-7814 GCA_963655595.1 uncultured Oscillospiraceae bacterium | reverse complement strand
GGCGAACGTGGCGACCTGCTGCCTCAGCTCCGCCAGTGGCGCGACAAGGAACGCATTGTGGGCTATACGCTCCACGGCACGCACAAGGACGACCTGGACTTGACACTCAACGGCTTCCCCATGAAGCGCGAGGCCTCGCAAGGGCAACAGAAGACTTACTTTATCTCGATGAAACTGGCGCAGTACGTTTTTCTGCGGGAGAAGGGCGAAAGGCGCACGCCCCTGCTGCTGCTCGACGACATCTTCGACAAACTCGATGCCAGCCGCGTGGAACGCATCATATCCTACGTGAGTAGCGACGCCTTCGGACAGATTTTTATCACCGACACGAGCCGCGACCACCTCGACCGCATTCTCGCCGCCACGCACCGCGACTACCGACTCTTCACCGTGGCGGACGGACAAGTGCAACCCGTTTCGTGCTAACAATCCGCCGCCCACTCGTTACAACCCGCGGGGTAGTGAAAACTACATGCGGAGTAGTGGATAAATACTTGGCAAGTATTCACGTTACCGCTTATCAAGTATTCACGTTACCGCTTGCCAAGTATTCAATATGCTGCTTGCCAAGTATTTATCCACTACCCCCGAGACACGAACGACTCCCCCGGGGATCGTCACAACGGAGTCGCCAGCGCAGCGTTCTGTCTTCCTATATATATTATATGTGTGGGGCCTCGTTTTTCACACTGCTCTCCCCCTCCTACCCTATTACCTCCCCATTTATCAACCTCTTCTTTGCATTTTTAGTGGAAGGCTGAAATTCTCCTCAACAAAGCATTCGCTTTTCTTACTCATCTAACTAAGGATACCTAATTTTGCAGTCCAATTTGCATAAATTAAGCTGATTCTTACGACATGACTAACCTCTGTCAACGCCTGGCGTTCCTTTTCTCCTTACTGCTGCTCCTGTCCGCAAGGATGTACGCTGGCACGCCACTACATTTCGTCATTTTGGGCGACTCAAACACCTCTATCGGCGGCGACCTCTGCAACGAGCCGAAGGGGTGGACTCGCTGGTTTGTGGAACGCATACAGCCCGCCAGTTGCCGCAGCTATGCCCGCAGCGGTGCCACGTGGTGCAACACGGCTGTCACTCGGCGCAACACGAAGGAGAACATCGGCCGCCTGGGCAACAACAACGTCATCTTCAACCAGGTGTGCCGACTGCAAGAGGCCTTCGACGCGGGCAAGCAAGTCGCTCCCGACGTCATCATCATTGCAGCGGGAACAAACGATGCCTGGTTCGAGAAGGAACGTCCGAACATCTACGACCGCAGCGTGGCGCAAGCCTTCCAAAGCAGCATTAGCGACTTCACGCAGCGCAAGCCAAACGAAGCGCTCAGCCTGGCCGAGTCAGTAAGGCTGAGTTGCGAATTGCTGCAACAGAAGTTTCCCCAAGCACGCCTCATCCTGCTCACGCCGATGCAGACCACGCAGGCCGACTTTGAGCGCACGGAAAGGGTGGGCAACGTGATTGAACACTGCGGCCATCGTATGTCTATCCCCGTCATTCGGCAGGATTATCTCAACGGCGTATACAATCTGCAAGAAGCCGCCTCTCCCCTGCGCACCTACGACGGCACGCACACCAGCATTGAGGGGGCAAAGCGCAACGGCTACTTCCTGGCCCGACAAATTGAGGCCTTGCTCGTGCAATAAGTTACCTATACGTATCGCAGTGGGACGACGCTGCGAATACATATTACCTACCAATGATTTTCTCCGACCTCTTTTTTCTTTACGCCTTTCTGCCGGCCTTTTTCATTTGCTACTTGCTGGCCGCAGTGGCAGACCGTCGCTGGCTTGCCGCACGCGGTGAAAGCATAGCCGACGGCGACGCCCTCCCCACCCAGGGGCGCAACACGGTGAAGAACGCCGTGCTCGTTGTCTTCTCGCTCGTGTTCTACGCTTGGGGCGAACCCGTCTACGTATTCCTCATGCTGCTGAGTTCGTTGCTCAACTATGCGGCAGGACTTTTCATTGACCGCCGATCAGAACACCGCGGCCGTGCGCTGGCTTGGGGCATCGGGTGCAACTTGCTCATCCTGGGAATATTCAAATACCTCGGTTTCTTTGCCAGCATCCTTGCCGACTGCGGCCTCAGCCTCAGCGTGCCGACGATTGCGTTGCCCATCGGCATTAGTTTCTACACGTTCCAGTCCATCTCGTACCTTGTCGACGTTTACCGCCGCGAGTCGCCCGTGCAGCGCCGCTACGCCGACCTTCTGCTCTACATATCGATGTTCCCGCAGTTGGTGGCTGGCCCCATTGTGCGCTATGGCACGGTGGCAGAGGAGATTGGTCAGCGCCACGTGAGCGAGCGCGACTTGGCCGACGGCGTTTATCGTTTCCTCATTGGTTTAGGCAAGAAGGTCATCTTGGCTAATCAGCTCTCCGAAATATCCGACCAGTTCCTCGTCAACGGCCTCTCCGACCTCACCACCACGGGGGCTTGGGTAGGCATCGTGGCGTTTACGTTCCAAATCTACTTCGACTTCTCGGGCTACTCCGACATGGCCATCGGCCTGGGGCGCATGCTCGGCTTCCACTTCAACGAGAACTTCAATCACCCCTACTGCTGCAACTCCATCACCGACTTTTGGCGGCGTTGGCACATCTCGCTGGGCAGTTTCTTCCGCGACTACGTCTATATCCCTCTCGGCGGCAACCGTCGCCACCAGGCCGTCAACATTCTGGTGGTGTGGTTCCTCACGGGTATGTGGCACGGCGCCAGCTGGAACTTCATTCTCTGGGGCGTCTACTTCGGCCTCATCGTTATGTTGGAGAAGTACACCGTACTGCGTTGGAAGGAGCGCATCCCCTCGGCATTGCTCCACCTTTACAGTTTGGCGCTAGTAGTAATCGGTTGGGGTATATTCTACTTCGACGACTTCGGGAAGATGCGCGCCTTCTTCCACGCAGCCTTCGGCGAGGCAAAGGTCGTGGACGACTTTGTGACGCACAGCGCCCTGCTCGACAACTTTTGGCTATGGATAGCTGCCCTCGTCTTCTCCCTGCCCCTGCGCAGCACGCTGGCTACTTGGAGCGAGAAGCACTTGGCGCAGTGGGACAGCGAGACTTACCATTTTGTCAACACCCTGCTCAAGGCCGTCGTATCGATTGTGTTGCTCACGCTGAGCACGGCCCTGCTCGTAGGAGCTACTAACAACGCCTTCATCTACACCCGCTTTTAAGAACATGGACAAACAGAAGATTTACAATGCCGTTTACCTCACGCTCATGGCGGTGGTGTTTTGCGCGGGCGTGGTGGTGTTCAACTTCTTTCCGCGCAGCAAGGTGTCGCAGCTCGAAAAGCGCGAACTCGCCCACTTCCCCGAGTTCAGCATGGCGAAGTTGATGAGCGGCAACTACACCAAGGAGATATCGTCGTGGTTTAGCGACAGCGAGCCCTACCGCGACCAACTCATGCAGATGAGCATGGGCATCAAGGACGGCATAGCCATTGCACCCACTGAGGACAACGTGCGTTTCCACGCCTCGACCGATTCCCCCACGGCCGAGGACGAGGAGGCAGATGAGCGCACTGTGGGCGAATACAAGAACGAGCAGACCGCCAACGAGAAGGCCAAGATATCGAACGCTGGCATCATGGTGGTTGGCAAGGGGCCGAAGGTGCGCGCGCTGATGGCCTTTGGCGGCTCAGCCAAGGGCGGCGGCGCTTATGCCGAGGCGGCGAATAAGTATAAGGAGGTGTTTGGTAGCAAGGTGAATGTCTACTGCATGGTTATCCCCACCGCCATTGAGTTCTACTGCCCCGACAATGCCCGCTCGCACACCACGCCGCAGCGCCCCGTCATCAACAACATCCACGCCCACCTCGCCCCTGGGGTGAAGGCTGTCGACGTGTACACACCGCTGGGGGCACACGCCGCCGAGGACATCTACCTCCGAACGGATCACCACTGGGCGCCGCTGGGTGGCTACTATGCGGCGCAACAGTTTGCCAAGGTGGCAGGCGTGCCCTTCCGCGACCTCAAAAGCTACGACCGCAAGGTGGTGCACAACTATGTGGGCAGCATGTATGGCTACTCCAAGGACATTGCCCTCAAACAGGCTCCCGAGGACTTTGTGTACTACACGCCGCGCGACGTGACCTACACCACCACCTACACGGACTACACTGTGGATGCCGACTACCGCGTCACCTCCACGAGCAAGCCCCACACGGGTGCCTTCTTTATGCACTATCGCGACGGCAACGGCGGCGCTTACTGCACCTTTATGGGCAGTGACATGCGTATCACGAAGGTACACACCAACACGGGCAACCATCGCCGCGTGCTCATATTGAAGGACAGCTTCGGCAACGCCTTGCCGGGCTACTTGTTTTATAGCTTCGAGGAAATCCACGTGGTGGACTACCGCTACTTTGGCCGCAACATGAAGGAGTACGTCACGGAGAACCACATCACCGACATTCTCTTTGCCAACAACATCTTCAACGCCTACTCACCGAAGATTTACAAGCGCTACCTGGCCTTCCTCACGCAGCCCAACTCCTCGACCACCCTCGCAGCTCCAGCAGCTAAGCCTAAGGAGCAGCCGAAAACTGAGCCTCAACACGCCCCCAAGAGCGAGCAGACGCCCAAGGCGGAGCACAAGGCTGAGGAGAAGAAAGCTGAGCCGAAAGCCGAACCGAAGGAACAGAGCGAGCCGAAAGAAAGTCCCACTCCCGCGAAGGAGAAGGCGGAGGAATAGAAAGAGTTTTGCCAGACTTCGAGCAGAGGAGTAACCTGCTCAAAGTCTGGCAAAGCTTTTTGTATCAGGAAGGAAAGCCTACAAAACCTTCTGCGGCGTTCGCGTCTCGCGGTTTTCGTAGAGTTCGTCAATGATACCGTCGGCCAAGCCGATGACGGGCACGTGGATGTACTCGGCATGCACGGTGCGGGCAATGCGCAGGAATATCTCGGCGGCGGGAATAATCACGTCGGCGCGGTCGTCCTTGAGCGAATACTGCTCAATGCGCTCCTCCACGCTGAGCGGACTGAGTTTGTCGTAGAGTGCCTGCACGGAATAGATAGGCATGCGTTGCAGGTCGCGGTCCTTCACGGTGGTCATGCGGTATATTTTGTTGATATTGCCGCCCGAGCCAATGATGTTGACGCATCCTTCGGCCTGGGCCATAGCGGCGAGGTCTTCCTCCAAGCGTAGCCACTCGTCGTCGCGCACCTTGCCGGTGAGCAGGCGGACGGTGCCAATGTTGTACGACACGGAACTGCGCAGCTCCCCGTTGGTCAGGAAGTTCACCTCGGTGGAACCGCCGCCCACGTCGACGTAGATGTACGCCCCCGTGCGGTCGGCCATACATTCAAGGTGGTTGCTGTACACGATGCGGGCTTCCTCCTTGCCGTCAATTATCTCAATGTTGATGTGCGCCTCTTTGAGGATGCGGCGTATCACCTCCTCGCCGTTCACGGCGTCGCGCATGGCTGAGGTGGCACAGGCGCGGTAGTCGCACACGTCGTATATCTTCATCATCTGGCGGTAGGCCTTCATCAGGCGGCGCAGCTTTTCGGCTTTCTTCTCGCTCAGCACGCCGTCCTTAAAGATGTCGAAACCGAGCCTCAGCGGCACGCGCAGGAGCATCACCTTCTTAAACTTTCCCTTGTCGTCCGCCTCGCGGTCAATGCTTTTGATGAGCAGCCTCACGGCGTTCGAACCGATGTCGATGGCTGCGTAGTTGAGTCGTGGCATAGGGCTTATTTGTTTTCAGCTTCGTAACTTTTGTAGAGTTCCTCCTGCGAGCGGAAGAGGGCAACGTCGTCGCCTGCGTGGTAGTCCAGGCCGCGCCATTCCAGGTTGCGCCCAGTGCCGTCCACGGTGCGGCCTTGCAGGGTGTCGGCCAGGGCGTAGTCGATCACGCGTTTAAGGTCGGCCTTTATGGCGGGGTCGTACACGGGACTAACCACCTCGACGCGGCTGTTGAGGTTGCGCGGCATCCAGTCGGCCGAACCGATGAACATCTTGTCCTCGCCGCCGGCGCAGAACTGGAAGATGCGGGCGTGCTCCAAGTAGCGGTCGATGATGCCTACTATCTTGATGGTGTCGCTCTTGCCCGGAATGCCCGTAACGAGGGAGCAGTTGCCGCGCACCACAAGGTGGATGGGCACACCGTTGGCAGAGGCTTCGTAGAGTTTCTTCACCATCACGGGGTCGGTGATGTGGTTTATCTTCACGCGGATGTAGGCGGGCTTACCCACGTTGTGGTTCTTTATCTCCTCGTTGATCAGGCGGATAAACTTGTTGCGCATCTCGTTGGGCGACACGAGGAGTTCCTTGTACTTCACGGGCAGGTAGGGGTGCTCAATGAAGTTGAACACCTGCGCCACGTCGCGCACAAGGTTGCGGTTGGCGGTCATGAGCATGTAGTCGGTGTAGCAGCGGGCGTTGCCTTCGTGGAAGTTGCCCGTGCTGACCACGGCGATGTCAGCCCCCTTGCGCATGCCGATGTGGGTCACTTTGGAGTGCACCTTCAAGCCTTCTACACCGAAGATTACGTGGATGCCCACGTCCTGCATCTTCTTGGACCAGCTGATGTTGGAGGCTTCGTCGAAGCGCGCCAACAGTTCTATGACCACGGTCACCTGCTTGCCATTCTGCGCAGCGTTGATAAGGGCCTTCACCACCTTCGACTCGCGCGCCAGGCGGTAGAGCGTGGTGTGGATGCTCTTCACCTCCTTGTGCACGGCGGCCTCCTGGAGCAGACGTATGTAGGAGGCAAAGTCGTGGTAGGGCACGTGGATAAAGCGGTCCTTGCGCCTCACGGCCTCGAGTATGGAACATTCGCCCATCAGCTCGTGCTTGAGCAGGGGTTGCCAACGGGGATATTTCAGGTCGGTGCGTCCGCAGTCGGGGAACGACATCAGGTCGCGGTGGTTCTGGTAGCGACCAGCTGCAAGGATGGTGTCGAGTTTGTCCACGTTGAGCTTGCCAAGCACACGCTTCAGCACATCTCGCGGCATCTCGGCGTCGTAGATCACGCGCAGAGCTTGGCCCTTCTTACGGCTCTTCACGCCCTTCGATATCTTCTGCATCAGACCCGTGCGCAGGTCGTTGTCAATCTCCATCTCGGCGTCCTTTGTAAACTTAAACGCATAGGCCTCAAACAGGTTGTAGTTCAGACCGGCGAAGAGCAGGGGCAAGCAGCAGCGCACCACGTCGTCAATGTACATAATGTAGTTCACACCGTCGCGCTCGGGCAGTTGCACAAAGCGGCCCAGCCCCGAGGGGAGCTGTATAAGGGCGTACTCAGGGTGCGTCTTGTCGGTTTGCTTGCGCATCTTCACGGCCAGATAGATGCAGTCGTCCGGCTCGTTGTTGAGGTCCTTCACGGCGGAGAACCACACGGGGGCAATGAAGCCGTCCATGCGCTGGTAGTAGTAATTGCGGATAAAGGCAAGCTGCTCGTCGTCCACCTGTTGGTCGTTCACCAGGCAGATGTGTTCACCTTCCAGTTCGTCCTCCACCTGTTTGATGGCGCGCTCGTACTCCTTGGCGTAGCGGGCGTTGAGTTTGTTGATCACCTTGAGGGTCTGCACGGCCTCGAGTCGTTCGTCGCGCATCTCCTTGTCGTCGCACTCAGCAATGCGGTTGAGCAGCGCCACGCGAACACGAAAGAACTCGTCAAGATTGTTGGAGTAGATGCCCAGAAAACCGAGCCTCTCGAGCAGAGGGATATTCTCCTTCTCAGCCTCTTGCAGTATGCGGCGGTTGAAGTACATCCAGCTCACGTCGCGGGGGACGTACTCCTTGTAGCTAATCTCTTTCTTTGTCATCTGTGAGGTATATAT
>CAVKGN010000095.1:0-8125 GCA_963655595.1 uncultured Oscillospiraceae bacterium | reverse complement strand
CGAACCGAATGGGAAGAAACAAATACTCCGAAAAAGAAATTAAGGAAATACGTGTGTTGTTGGCTAAGAAGAATGAAGCCAACCGTCTCGGGCAGAAACTCATCCGCCACGACCTTCGCACAAAGTACGAGTTTAACATCTCCGACTTCAACGAGCAGGGCAAAGCCTTCGGCCCCGACGAACTCGATGCAGCCATCCAGCGCAAAGCCATCGTCATACTCGACGACGCCACCATCGCCAATATGATTGCCAAGCGAGCCCGCGACCGTGAACGCGATGCCCAACTACGAGCCGAAGAACAGCCGGCTGAGCAGCAGACCGACTGGAAGGAGGCCATGAAGCAGTGGGAAGAGTGGGAGCGCACGGAAAAGAAAGACTAACCTATATCTCACAGCATGAAAAGAATATCCGCCGCAATCGTAGCTGCCTTGTTTGCCCTCTCGGCACAGGCACAGCCGAAGAGTCGCGCCGAACTTACGCCCACGCCGCCCATGGGTTGGATGACGTGGAACTTGTTTAAGGGCGACATTAGTGAAACGCTTATCAAGCAAATCGCCGACGCCATGGTCGACGAGGGCTTTGCCGCCGCTGGCTACAAGTATATTTTCATCGACGACTTGTGGCAGGGCGGTCGCGACGCACAGAACAACATCATTCCCGACCCGAAGAAGTTTCCATCGGGCATGAAGAGCCTTGCCGACTACGTACACGCCAAAGGACTCAAACTGGGCATCTATTCCGATGCCGCCCAGCTCACCTGTGCCGGCGCAACGGCCAGCCTGGGCTTTGAGAAGCAAGACGCACGCACGTTTGCCTCGTGGGGCATCGACTACCTGAAATACGACTACTGCAATGCGCCCGAGGATAGCGCCACTGCCCGTCACCGCTACCGCGACATGGCCGATGCCTTGCAGCAGTCGGGGCGCGACATTGCCCTTGGCGTATGCGAGTGGGGGCAGCGCAACGCCGAGGACTGGTGTGCCCAGGTGGGCGGACAGCTCTGGCGAACAAGCTACGACGTGCGAGATATGTGGAAGGACGTGGTGAAGCAAGGCGGTATGGGCATACTCGACATCATCAACGTCACTGCGCCGCTCGCACCCAAGGTGAGCAAACGGCAGTGGGCGGACATGGACATGCTCGTTGTGGGGCTGCACGGCAAAGGCGGTCCGTCGAGCGACCTCGGCGGGGTAGGGTGCACCTACACCGAATACCAGACTCAGATGAGCATGTGGTGCATGCTCTCCTCGCCGCTCGCCATGACCAACGACCTGCGCAGCCTTACAGCAGACGACCGCCGCATCCTTCTCAACCCTGAGATCATAGCCATCAATCAGGACACTCTGGGCAAGGCGGCAGTCAGGGTGCAGAACAACGGCGGCTTGCAGGTGTTCCTCCGTCCCCTTAGTGGCGACCGCTACGCCCTCGCTCTGCTCAATGCATCGGATGCGCCGCTGAAGCCGTCTGTGCGCTTCGCCTCCCTCGGGCTGAACGGCAGATACCTCCTGCGCGACGTGTGGCAGCACAAGGACGTGAAGAAGAACGCCACCTCGTGGAGCGGCAACGTCGCCCCGCACGAAACCAAGGTGTTCGTGCTGAGCCCGTCGCCGAAACGCTGAGTTCAAAGAGGCATAATAAGGCGTCGCGAAAAGGAGTCCAATAACATTTAGAACATAGAGCCATGAAAGGATATGCTAAACGCTTGAATGAGTTTATTGAAGGACACAAAATCCAATTTGTGATCCCCGTTTACCAACGTAACTATGATTGGTTGATCGAGAACTGCGACCAACTGTTCAGCGACTTGGTGAAGCTAAGTCGCACGGACAACACGTCCCATTTCTTTGGCTCGATAGTTACGGCGTCTGCAGATAGCGGCTACAACCGGTTGGTGATTGATGGGCAGCAACGTCTGACCACCATCTCCCTGCTCCTGTTGGCTGGAATAAGGGCTGTGAAAGACAAAGCCCTGGAAATTAGCGACGAAACCAAACTGGATGAAGCGGATGAGGTGTTCCTGAAAGCGAAGTTTTGCAATTCCGAACGCAAGATAAAGCTCGTGCCCATTGAGAACGACAGGATAGCCTACGACAAGTTGTTCCGTGATGCCGAGCAGTACGATGAAGGCTCAAAGGTGACTCGCAACTTCCGTCACTTCTACGATTTGTTGACAAGGAAACCGCAATTGCTATCCTTCGACCAATTGCTTGAAACCATTGAACGCCTGCAAATCATATCAATCGAATTGGACGCAGACGACGATGCGCAGTTAATCTTTGAGAGCCTCAACTCTACGGGGCTGGCTCTGACCGAGGCCGATAAGATCCGCAATTACCTCCTGATGGCATTGAGTGCGGACGAGCAACAAACCTGTTTCAAAGAATATTGGCAGAAGATAGAAGCGGCTACAGGCAATGAGCCGACGCGGTTCCTCCGTGACTACCTAACGATTAAAAAGCAACTGCAATGCCCCGTCCGCTTGTCCAATATTTACCGCGAATGGAAGCGGTACATGGAGGGGCGCGACCGCAAGGCAGAGCTGGCGGAAATGCGGACATACGCACGCCTCTATCAGCAAGTGACGGAGGCAAAACTCGCCACGCCTGGACTGTCCGCAAAGATGCGTCACATTTGTAATATCGAGACCGATGTGACCAACGTGTTCTTTATCCAGTTCCTCAAATACGCAGCTGAGAACAACTTGCCCGAAGATGAAGTGTTCAAGACTATTGACGTAGTTGAGAACTATATGGCTCGCCGCATTGTGTGCAACATGCCGGGCAACGCCCTGACGCAGGTGTTTTGCACACTCCACAAGGATGTCATTAAGAGCATTGAGGAGTACAAAGCTGCCGGCACTCCGCTTACCAGTACCTACTCTGACATTCTTGCCTACCACATCATGCGCCGTGACGGTCGCTACCAGTTGCCGAGGGATGTGCAGTTTGTCGACGCCATTGAGAAGCGCGACGCATACCACATGATGAAGCCTTCGCAGATTTTCCTGTTTGAACGTTTGGAGAACGCTGTGCCCGGAGAGTACAACGATGTGGCATCTGACATGAAGAAGAAGGACGCCACGATAGAGCATATCATGCCCCAAACCCTCAATAAGGAATGGAGGGCAATGCTGGGCGACAACTACGAAGAGATACAGGAGAAGTATCTCCATACGTTTGCCAACTTGACCCTGACGGGCATCAACAGCGAACTCAGCAATAAGCCCTTCGAGGTGAAACGTGATGGCAAGACGATCGGGGGCGAAATCTATCCAGGCTACAAGGACTCGAAATATCGTCTGACAAAGACCGTGACAGCGTGTGCAAAGTGGACAGAAAGCGAAATCTTGCAACGCAGTCAAGCCATTGTAAACGCCTTCTTACACCTTTATCCACTGCCACAATCTCAGTTCAAACCATTACCCAAGTCTTTGGATGAAGTGTCTTTGGATGAAGAAGGCTTCAATCCCACAAACAGAATTTTGAAGGGTTACCGACTCTTTGGAAATGAGTACACAGAGGCCACTTGGAAGAATATGCTCCTGCATGTGGTTAAGGTTGTGTCTGAGAGATGTACTGACAAAGTGGACTCCCTATATGATACAGTGAGATATCTTGTGACGAAAGAGCTGTCTGATACTGCTTGTTATGCTCAAATTGCTCCAGGAAAATATCTGAATACAACTTTGAGCAATCAGAACAAACTTCGTTGCTTGCGTTTCCTTTTTGAGAAGTGCGACATAGCCGAGACTGAATTGGTGATGTTGCTTGAACCCGTAAAAGAGTAAATCTCGTTGGCGGGGAAGAACATTGGTCGATTTTTAACCAAAAGCGACGGCCGCGGGCTCTAATACGCTCGTTTTTAGTAACTTTGCACTGCATGAAAGCACACGCCTCAGGGCGTTTATAGCAAGCCTTGCCGTTTGTACAAGCAAGGCCGAAACACAAAGCACACACATAATAAACTATAGAACATAAATGAACGCATTCGTTTTCCCGGGTCAAGGGGCGCAATTCGTAGGTATGGGCAAGGACCTGTACGAGAAGCATCCAATCGCTAAGCAGTTTTTTGAAAAAGCCAATGATATCTTAGGTTTCCGTATCACGGACATCATGTTCGAAGGCACCGACGAGCAGTTGAAGCAGACTAAGGTTACTCAACCCGCCGTATTCCTTCATAGCGTTGTCAGCGCGCTCTGCCTGGGCAGCGACTTCCAGCCCGCAATGGTAGCTGGTCACTCACTGGGTGAACTCTCCGCCCTCACTGCCGCCCGTTGCTTGAGCTTCGAAGACGGCCTGAAGCTCGTGGCCGCCCGTGCCAAAGCCATGCAAAAGGCTTGCGAGGCACAGCCCGGCACAATGGCAGCCATCATCGCCCTCCCCGACGATAAGGTTGAAGAGGTGTGCAAGCAGGTGAGCGAGGAAACAGGCAAGGTGGTTATTCCCGCCAACTACAACTGCCCGGGTCAGCTCGTTATCTCCGGCGAAGCTGAGGCTGTTGAGGCTGCGTGCGCTCGTCTGAAAGAGGCTGGTGCAAAGCGTGCCCTCATCCTCCCCGTTAGCGGCGCGTTCCACTCTCCCCTCATGAAGCCGGCAAAGGACGAGCTCGAGGCAGCCATTGCTACCACGGAGTTCCACAAGCCCATCTGCCCCGTTTACCAGAACGTGGACGGCATGCCCCACACCGACCCTGAGGAAATCAAGGCCAACCTCATTGCCCAGCTCACCGCATCGGTGCTGTGGACAAAGGAGGTAAACGCCATGGTGGCTGACGGCGCAACGGACTTTACCGAATGTGGCCCTGGCAAGACCCTCCAAGGCATGATTGCCAAGATATGCAAGGGCAATGACAGCGTGAAGGCGCACGGCGTGAACGACTAACGTTCCGGCGCACACAAAAACCATAACAAAGAGCTACGTCGTGACTGATTTTCGCACAGACGTAGCTCTTCTCTTTTTCTCAATCCCGACATAACTCGAAAAACATGAAACCTTTAATCTACCAGATCTTTACCCGTCTTTACGGTCACAACTCGAACCCCGTCAACAAGCGCAACGGTTCCATTCAGGTGAACGGTTGTGCCAAACTCAACCATATTACCGACGAGCAGCTGCGGCGCATCGCAGGCTACGGCTTTACCCACGTGTGGTTCACCGGACTTATTGAGCACGCCACCAAAACCGACTATTCCGACAAGGGCATACACCCCGACCACCCCGCAGTGGTGAAGGGCAACGCTGGTTCGCCCTACGCCATCAAGGACTATTACGACATCGATCCCGACTTGGCAGAGAACGTGGCTCGGAGAATGAAGGAGTTCGAGGCTTTGCTGAAACGCACACACCGCGCAGGGCTGAAATTCGTCCTCGACTTTGTGCCCAACCATGTGGCTCGCCAGTACCACAGCGACGCCGCACCGAAGGGAGTGCGCGCTTTGGGGCAGGACGACGACACGTCGAAGGACTTCTCCCCCGAGAACAACTTCTACTACCTGGGGGGACAAACCCTCCATACCGACTTCGACAACGAGCGTACCGCTCCGCAACCCTACAAAGAGTATCCTGCCAAGGCTACGGGCAACGACTGTTTTAGCGCATGGCCAGGGCGGAACGACTGGTACGAGACGGTGAAGCTGAACTACGGCGTGGACTATATGAACGGACGGACAGCACACTTCAGCCCCGTACCTTCCACGTGGAAGAAGATGACCGACATTCTCCTCTTCTGGGCTTCGAAGGGCGTTGACGCATTCCGTTGCGACATGGCCGAGATGGTGCCCGCGGAGTTCTGGACCTACGCCACGGGGAAGGTAAGGGAGAAATACCCTGAGGTGCAATTCATTGCCGAGGTGTACAACCCTGCGGAATACCGCCGTTACATAGCCGCCGGCTTCGACTACCTCTACGACAAGGTAGGGCTTTACGACACCTTGCGCGCCGTGGTGGCCTGCCAAGCTTCGGCCTCGTGCATCACGGGCTGCTGGCAAAGCGTTGACGACATCCGCGACCACATGCTCAACTTCCTCGAAAACCACGACGAGCAGCGTATAGCCTCTGCCTTCTTTGCTGGAAACGCCTTCAAGGCTCTGCCGGCATTGGTGGTCAGCGCAATGATGGGCACTAACCCGTTCATGGTTTACGCGGGCCAGGAGATTGGCGAACCTGGAATGGACGTAGAGGGATTTAGCGGCAGCGACGGTCGCACCACCATCTTCGATTACTGGTCTGTTTCCTCGCTCAACAAACTCACCGCATCCGATCCTGAAAAGGAGATGACCGATGACGAAAAGCGGCTCTATGCTTACTACAAACAGGTGCTCACGCTTTGCAAGAAGCAGCCGGCCCTCACCGACGGAGCCTTCTACGATTTGCAGTATGCCAACTACGGTCGGGAGAACGGCTACGATTGCGACCGCCAGTACGCATTCCTGCGCAAGGCGGAGAGTGGACAGACGTTGCTCATCGTAGTAAACTTTGCCGATGCGCCGGTTCATGTGGGCGTCAACGTGCCGGCTCACGCTTTCTCGTTCTTGGGCATTCGCCAGGGGCTGATCTCTGCCACCGACCTCATGACGGGAAATTTGCAGACCGTAGAACTCAACGAATCAAAGCCGGCTTTCGTGGAAATACCTGCCTATGGAGCGGTTGTTTTGCAAATAGCGGATAGCAAAAGCGGCGGTAAATAAGAAGAAATGCAATTTTCTGCATAAAAATTCCGCAGAACGTTTGGGCTGAATGGCTAAATGCTCTACCTTTGCACTCGCAAACAAGAGATAACAACAACGGTTGTTAAAACAAAGCTCTTGAGGACGCGGAGTGGAGCAGTTGGTAGCTCGCCAGGCTCATAACCTGGAGGTCGTTCGTTCGAGTCGAGCCTCCGCAACTAAGTTCGAGACTAAGGTTTTTCCTTAGTCTCTTTCTTTTTGTCTTATTTGGAAGGTTCGCCTTGCGATCCCGCAACGATTGGGCGGCTTCCCGAAAACGAGTCATCCCCTTTGGCGTGCGCCTTGTCGGTGCTGCGCCAAAGGGGATGGCTTGTATGTTTGCGTTTGTGCGGCCTGCGCGGTGCGCTTACTCGGTGGGGAGTTCGTGGCCCACGTATTCAAAGGTGAAGTTGCTGCCACGGGCTGAGGGGAACTGGCTTCGCAGGTCAATCTCGGGGCGATTCTTCAAGTGCTCTACAATGCGGTTGTAGCACTCGTTGCCCGATGAGGCTTTCACGTAGGCTTGGAACGACGTGTCCTGATAGCGAAACTTCGACGTGCCAGTTATGGGCAACACCCTCTTAAACTCTATCGTCGCCAAGTACCAACCCTCGCGCGTCTCCGCCAGGCGGGCCATCTTGGCCTCCTTCTTGTTGAGCTGGGGCTGAGGTTTAGCGGGCTTCTCTGTCTCGCGCTCCTTCGGCTTTGCGTCCTGATCCTTGCGGTTAGCCTTGAACTGTTCCATGGTCGCTGCCGACGTCTTTATCAGAATGAAGTAGACGCGCGGGCGTATCTTGTAGCGCTTAGGGTAGGGCATGTCGCTCTCCACGTAAGTCCTTACGTCCTCTTCAAGGTGCTGGGTAATGGGGATTTCGCCTATCGACGAGAGAAAGGCCATCAATTCGTCATAGCTGTGTACCAAGGCGTCTTGGTCGAAATAGCGTGCGTAGATATTCATAGACTGACTTAAAGCATAAGGTAGGCAACGTGCCGTTTTCCTTGTTTGGCGGCAAAAACGCAGACTCGGGTGGGCAGCGAAAGAGCCGCGTTATGGAACGTTCTACACGGCGTGATGAGAAAGAAAAAGCAGCTAAGCTTTAAGCGTAGCTGCCCTCCGTAGTGGTTTTTGCTTTTGAGCGGAAAACGAGACTCGAACTCGCGACCCCAACCTTGGCAAGGTTGTGCTCTACCAACTGAGCTATTTCCGCAACAAAAAAAATAAAACAAAAAAAGTGAAGAGGAGGAGACTCGAACTCCCACGACACAATTGTCACTACCCCCTCAAAGTAGCGCGTCTACCAATTCCGCCACCTCTCCATTCATAATTGCTGTTTTCTTGCCGTAATCCGCGCCGCCGCTGTTTGGGCTGTGCCCAGAACAGGACTCGAACCTGCACGTCATTGCTGACACTAGTACCTGAAA
>CAVKGN010000094.1:0-8184 GCA_963655595.1 uncultured Oscillospiraceae bacterium | reverse complement strand
GGTACGGTAGGTATGCTCGTGGCTGTTTACTGGTTCATGATGCTTATCGGCCGTCTGGTAGGTGCCGTGATTGGCGGTAAGGTTAGCAGCCGCGTGATGATTACTACGGTGTCAACCGTTACGCTCCTTCTCGTGCTCTTCGGTATGTTTGCTCCTACTGATATCCTCGTTAGCTTCCCGGGCGTTGACTGGGGTAAGCTTGAAGTTGTTTGGCAGGACGTACCCGTAGGCATTTTCTCCTTCCTCCTCGTAGGTCTCTTCACTTCTGTAATGTGGGGCGGCATATTCAATATGGCTGTGGAAGGTCTTGGCAAATACACGGCCATCGCCTCTGGTATCTTCATGACAATGGTATTCGGTTGCGCAGTGATGATGGCTATTCAGGCAGCTGTTGCTGACGCTGTGGGCTACATCAATAGCTATTGGGTAGTAGTCTTCTGCGCTGCTTACCTGCTCTTCTATGCGCTTGTCGGCAGCCGCGTTTCAAAGCGTTCCGACAACGCTTCCGTTACTAAGGAATAATCAACAATCTCATTCAGTTCAAGCAAACCCGGCTTTGGCGTTCGGGTTTGCTTGAATTGGTTAATCTAACTATAAAAATACATCTATCCCATGAAACTTACTGTTGAAGACGTTAGAAGTCGATTCATCGAACATTTTGACGGAGCTACTGGTTCCGTATATGCCTCTCCGGGCCGTATCAACCTCATTGGCGAGCACACCGACTACAACGGCGGCTTCGTGTTCCCCGGCGCAGTTACTCAGGGCGTGATTGCCGAAATCAAGCCCAACGGCACACGCAAGGTGCGCGCTTACTCCATCGACTTGAAGGACTATGTAGAGTTCAGCCTCGACGATGAGAAGGGCCCCACCGCCACTCACTTCCGCTTTATCTTCGGTGTATGCCGCGAGATGATGAAGCTTGGCGTGCCTGTGGAAGGTTTCAACACTGCTTTCGCTGGCGACGTGCCCCTCGGCGCAGGTATGTCCTCTTCGGCCGCTCTTGAAAGCACCTATGCCTTTGCCTTGAACGACCTGTTCGGCGGTAACAAAATCGACAAGTTCACACTCGCTAAGGTGGGTCAGGCTACTGAGCACAACTACATCGGTTGCAACTGCGGTATCATGGACCAGTTCGCCTCCGTATTCGGTAAGGCTGGCAGCCTCATGCGTCTCGACTGCCGCTCCTTGGAGTACAAGTACTTCCCCTTCGATCCGAAGGGCTACAAACTCGTTCTGCTCAACTCTCAGGTGAAGCATGAACTCGCCTCTTCCGCTTACAACGACCGCCGCAAGAGCTGCGAGAACGTAGTAGCTGCCATGAAGAAGCACCACCCCGAAGTGGAGTCTCTCCGCGACGCCACTTACGACATGCTCGATGAGGTTCGCCCCGAAGTGAGCGAGGAGGACGCACTCCGCGCCAAGTATGTCATCGGTGAGAAGTACCGCGTGCTTGAAGTATGCGTAGCTCTCGAAGAAGGCGACTACGAGGAAGTAGGTAAGAAGATGTACGAGACTCACTACGGCCTGAGCAAGGAATACGAAGTATCCTGCCCCGAGCTCGACTTCCTCAACGACGTGGCTCACAGCTGCGGCGTGACCGGTTCGCGCATCATGGGTGGCGGCTTCGGCGGCTGCACCATCAACCTCGTAAGCGAGGACCTCTACGCCAACTTCATCGAAACGGCCAAGAAGGCCTATAAGGAAAAGTATGGCAAGGAGCCCATCGTTATCGACGTGGTTATCGGCGACGGCTCTCGCAAGCTCTGCTAAGCAAGCTGCGGCTTAACCGCTAAAAAGTACAAGAGGCAAGCATTCCATTGCGGAGCGCTTGCCTCTTTCTTCGTCTTTGTCGGATGGATGGTCATCAAAAGCCAAACCGCCCTGCGGCGTGACTCTCACAGAAGACGGGTGGAGCGCACGGGCGGACGGTTTGGACAGGATATAAGTCCTGCGAGGTGCCTGACAATATGCCTCGTCGGGACGGGGCATTACACTTTGGTAATAGTACCCTTCGTGGTGTTCACGTTGAACGTTCCAAGGGAGGTCTTCACTTTGTAAATGCCGTTTTTCACGGAGACGATCTTTGCCGTTAAGCCCATGAAGCTCACGCTGCCGTCGTCCTTCTTCTCAATCTTGTAACGCCCGAGGGGAGTCGACACGGTGACGTGCGTCTTCGTGTTTTCCACAATTCCGTACGTCGTGCCTGACGGCGCGTTCTTCACGCGGGTAGCCACTTCGCGTGCGGCCTCGGTGCCCTTGTCGTCGTTCACGTTTGCGAAACAAGCCGTGTGCGCTGCTACAGCCCACATCAGCAGAAACAATGCTTTCTTCATAATTGTTACGGGTTTTGTGTTATTTGTTCTTTTGACGATGCAAAAGTAAGCGGCCCTTTTCCCGTGGCGAAATGTTCGGAGGCGCATTGTACGAAGTGTGGCTTTCATTGTACAAACTGTACGATGAAAGCCACACTATCCGTTCTTCTATGTGTTCGTTGTCCTGCTATCGCTACTTTGCCGCTGGCTGTTTCAGCACCAGCCAGGGGGCTTTTCCGTGGTGCTTCTCGTGGCGGTATTGTTCCGCCGTGTCCGTTGTGTGTACCTGCCCCTCGTTGTCGCGCCAATAGCCCAAGTCGTTGCCGCCCGTCAGATAGATGGCATCAACAAAGCCGTATTCGCGCAGAGCATCGGCAAAGTCCCAAAGCGTTTCGGCATGGCGCGTGGTCACTACGCAGAGCTTGTCGTCGGTTGTGCGGGCCAAGGCCTTGCGTGGCACCTTACCGTGCAGGAAAAACTTTCGGGGCAGTTCACCGTTCGACACCAATATAAACTGTCGGAAGAAGGCGCCCCCGCGTTCCTCCACGTAGCTCTTCACCTTGTCGCTGCGCGATATGCCTACCACCATGCGTCCGTCGGCCATGGCGCAGTAGCCCAGCCTCGACGCATCGCTTCGCAGTTCCTTGCCGTCCACCACGAGCGAACCAATGTAGGCTCCCGTAGCTGTGTAGTCAGCGGTGCGTGTACAGAGCAGCACGTTCGCATCTGTCGTGTCGGGTTCAGCAAGCGTAAGTTCGCCGCGTACGTTGTGAAGTTCGTACATGTCGAGCGCCACGCCCAATACAGAGTCGCGTTTTAGCGTAATGCCGGCTTGCTCGTGCGCCGTCTCCTTGGACATCAACTTCGCAATGTTCTCCTTGGGCGATACCGAAATGCTCACTCCTATATTATAGTAATAGTTGTAAAGGCGCACACCTACGTACCCCACGACCAGCACTGCGAGGGCGGCAATGGTGCATAGGGTGTATTTCATCCACCGTCTCAGCTTCGACGGCTGTGGCGTCGTCTCTTCGGGCTCGTCCGTCTCAATAGTAATGACGGGCACCTCCTGGCAGTCCTGCGCCGTCGTGTCAACGTCGTCGTCCTCTATTACAATGATGGGCTTCTCGTCCCAGTTGTTTTTATCCGTGTGTGTCATAAGTTCTCTACTTCCTGTTCAAGATTTGCTTTCAGTTCCTTCAGCGCCTCCTTCGAGGCTTTCAGCTTGATGCCTTTTTCCAGTCGGTACCCCATGAGCAGCAGTTCCTGGTTGCTCACGTTCACGGAGTAGATGAAGTTTTTGTTTACTATCAGACTCTTGCCCACTCGCACGAACATCCGTTCCTGGAGCTTTTCCAGGGCATCTGCGAAGAAGTGCAGCTGAAAGGTCATTGTGAGTACCTTACCGTTGAAGAGGTTGATGTCTGAGTAGTTGCCTTGGGCCTTTATGAAGGCGATGTCCTCCGTAGGAACTCTGAAGAGTTCCGCCGAGGTGGATATTTTTAGTCGTTTCATATTGTTGTTAGGCAAGGTTTGTGGGATTTATACCCTTTGGGGCAGATGAGGATGCCAGTCTCGGCATTTTCGTACCCGTCCGTTCTGTTTCGTTGGTAAAGGTATGCATAGAAAACCTGAAACCACCATTTTTGAATGTTCATTTGCGGGGAATTTTTATGCCGCTTTTGCTGTATAATTATGTGGGTGTAAGAAAATACGTGACATTCAGCATTTTACGCAACGGTAATCACATTTTCGGCACGACTTTTCGGCAGTTCTTACACATTTTCGGCACGAGTTTTTATGCGCTTCATCACATTTTGGGCACGAGTTTGGGCGTGCGGGGGCATATTCGGGGCGGATTGGAGCGGGGGAGAGGGTTAGCGGATGAGCATTTTTACGTCCTCTATGCGGTATATCTTGTGAAAGAAGGGTGTCCAGTGGTTTTCAGCCACACCTATTTGCAAGCCGTAGAATTTTGTGCCGCCTTGGCTCAGGCGTTCCATGTCGAGGATGCACGTGTGCTCCTGCGGCAGTGGGATGCGGAAGTCCGTCACCCACAATACGTCGGCGCCAGCATACTGGCTGTTGTTGCGGAGTAGTGAGAAGACCGTTTTTAACATTGGGCGTGCGTCCGTACCCCCGTCGGCCTTGGTGCGGAAAAAGTTTAGCACGCCAGGGCGATCGGCACGGGCGTCGACGGGCCGTGCATCGGTGCTGAAAGCCACGAGGTAGCAGTTGCGATGTTCGCGTAGGCACGTTTCGAGTAGCCCCATCACGAGCGACAAGGCTATGCGGTGCGGCTCGCCCGCCATACTGCCCGACTGGTCTACGCACACCACGACGGGGCCCTTCGGGCGTGCGGCTTTCGTGTGCAGACTGCGGGCTGCGTTCGCCTGGTTACTTTGGTATGAGAACGTTTGCAGCCGACCGGTCACAAACTTGCGGAAAAATAGGTCCTCCATGTCGGCGTCGGCATACTGTGCCCACTCTGCGGGGAGCAATGAGGATAGATCGCGCCCCAGGCCCACGCCCGTAATGTCGCTTCTGGTAGCGTGTTCCACGTTTTCGCTCCGCCCTGAGGTGTAGCCAATGCGCTGCGTGCCTTGTGTGTCGGCCACGCGCCCCATTTTTCGCAGAATGGTCTGCAACACGGGGTATTGCTGTTGCAGGCCAGCCGTTTTTCGTAGGCGTTCAAAGTTCACCGTGTTCCAACAGCCGCCCATCAGGTTCCAGGCTTGCAAAAACGCCTCCGCGCTTATGCCGTGCGAGCGGGCATATTCGGTGGCGTTCCTCACGTTGTTTTGCAAAAACTTCGCTTGTTGCTCCTTGTGGGTCGCAATGTACTCGTCCTGCTTGCGGCGAAGGTCGGCATCGATGCACTCCTGCCAGTCGTTGAGCAAGGCCTGCCACACGTCGTCCTTGGGACCGTCGTTGCTGCCCAACTCACGCTCGTAAAAAGCTCCGTCAAAGCGCCCCGTGCCATACTTTTCGGCAATTTGCCTCGCAAGGATAAGCCCGTCAAGCCGCCGTTTCTCCTCGCTCCACGCCGCTGCCTGGTCCAGCTGTAGCCGCTCGTGCTGCGCGCGCCGGGCGTTGAACTCCGACTTCTGCTGGCACTGCGCCACGAACACGCCCATCGTGTCCGCAAACACCCTTGCCGCCACGGGGCTGTCCGTCACTAGGGCGCGCATCCCCGGCAGACGCATGGCTTGGCAAAGGCAGAGGGTCAGCTCGTCGCCGTTCTCTTCGTCGGCAGGCTCGGGCATTGTTCCGTTCTCCGCAAAGCGCGCCAGCAGGTCGTGGTAGAAGGCTGCGCTATTCATTGTAGAGGAGTTTCCGCACGTCCACCCTCGCCAGAGCCACCTGTCGGTAAAGGCCCTGCATCTGCTGGGTCACCGCCTGTTTGTCCTCATCGTTGACGAATAGGTTGTCCTGCAAAGCACGTTCCAGTTGTTCGAGTTCGTTGCAAAGGGCATCGATGTCCCCCTCGTAGTGCGCAAAGTCCTCCCCGTTAGGACTGCCTTGGGCTGCGGGCTGTGCTGTCCGTGACGTCCGTAGGTCGTTCTTAATCCGCAGAGCTGTCTGCGTGAGCCGCTCCTCGTAGGGCAGCAGCAGGGACTGCAGCACGAGCCGCTGCACACTCGCCACCTCGTCCGGCTCATTCCACAGGCAGTGGTACATAGGCAGGAGGTCGGCCACCGTGGCCTCTTGGCGGTCTTGCAGATAGGCTGAGGCGCGGAGCAGGGTAGCTACGTGTTTCCATCGGCGGTCGCTCACGTAGATGCGGCGCGGTAGTTCGTTGCCCTCAATGTTCACCTTTTGCAGCAAAAGGCGCAAGCGGCCAATAGCATCGAGCAGTTTCGGGGCAAGGCCTACGCGGCGTGCCCCCTGTTGCCACTCGTCGTACTCCTCAGGAGTGAGGGCGAGCGGCGTATCCTGGGGCTGTTGGGCAGTATCGTCGTCGCAGAGCATGGTGCGGAACGTCTGTTCGTCGCGGATGTTGCGGCAAACAATGCGCACTAAGAAACGGTCCCACAAGGCCTCGAGTCCCTCGCCCTTGGCAGGCAGTTCGTTCGATGCCGCCACGAGCAACCTAAGCGGCAACTTCACCTCCTGCTCGCCGTTGCGGAAGAGGCGTTCATTCATCACCGTGAGCAGCGTGTTCTGTATGGCAGGTCCAGCCTTCCATATCTCGTCGAGAAACACCACGTGCGCCGTGGGCAGGTAGCCCTCCGTAGCTCGTTCATACTTGTCTGCCTCTTTTAGGCGGGCAATGCTTACGGGGCCAAAGATTTCATCGGGCGTGGAGAAGCGCGACATAAGGTACTCAAACGAACGTGCGCCGGCGAAGGCCAGTTTCAGCCTTCGCGCCACCATCGATTTGGCCACGCCCGGCGGGCCCAGTAGCAGCACACTCTCGCCCGCCACCGCCGCCAGCAGCGACAGGGCCGTTTCGGTGTCCTTTTCGTAAATGCCTTGTTGGAGAAACGCGAGGAGTTCCCTCACGCGTGTAGAAATCTGTTGCATAGAGTCAGTTTTGCAGGGGAGCAGGTTGTTCCTACCCTTGGGGTTGGTGACGTCCATCGTACGGCGGACGTGTGTCACTCGTACGACGCACATGTGTCACTCGTACGACAGACATGTGTCCACCGTACGATGAACGACAAAAAGGCCCGGGGTAAGGGGAACTTACCCGCGGGCTAAGGTTGTCAATGAGCCTTGTGCGAACATTCAGCACACAGACCCACGATTACATAATTGGCTGATTTGAGCGAAAATCCCTTGGGGAGCGTCACGGCCGGCACGGGCAGTCCGCGCAGGCAGAAGGTGCGTCCGCAACGTTCGCAGCGAAAATGCGTATGAAAGTCGTCCGTGCCCTCGTGTCCCTCCTCGCCGCAGTGGCACGAGGGTTCGCACAGCGCATATTTCATCATGCCCGTACCGTCATCGATGCTGTGCACCATGTGGTGCGAGAGGAAGAGCGAGAGTGTGCGGAAGATGCTCGACTTGTCCACTGTGCCCAGGCGAGCTTCAAGGTCGGTGAGCGACAGGGCGCATTCCGCCCGTTCAAGTTCGTTGAGCACAAGCACGCGCACCGAGGTGGGTTTGATGTGTCGCAGGGTGAAGAGTTCGTCGTCGGTTGGCATAGAGAATGTCAGGGTTTTCGGATGAAGTAAGTGTTGGCCACGCAGAGCAAGGCCACGCCCGTGTCGGCCAGTACGGCAGCCCAAAGGCTCGTCATGCCCAGTGCGCCGGCGAGCATCACGGCCGCCTTCACGCCCAGGGCGAGGGCGATGTTTGCACGTACGAGTCGCCGCGTGCTACGTCCAATGCGTATGGCATCTGCCACGAGCTGGGGATTGTCCTGCGGGATGACAACGTCAGCCGTTTCCACTGCGGCGTCGGCACCTGCGCCCCCCATGGCAAACCCTACGTCGCTCAGGGCCAGCACCGGCGCATCGTTCACACCGTCGCCCACAAAGGCCACGTTCCCCTCGGCCGTCTGTTTTATCTCTTTGAGCCGTTCCACCTTGCCCTCGGGCATAAGGTCGGCATACCAGTTGTCCATGTGCAGCCTCTGGGCCAAACGTTCGACCACCGCCTTGCGATCGCCCGAGAGTACGGTCAGCTTTCGCACCCCCATCCGCCGCAGTTCCTCCACCGCCTGAACGGCTCCCTCGCGCGGCTGGTCGGCAAGAGAAATCGAACCGGCGTACATTCCGTCCACGGCGCAGTGGATTACAGTAAAGGCCTCGTCGTCCGCCTCCGAGTTGGGAAAAATTCCCTCCTCGCTGAGCAATCGCGCATTCCCGACCAGCACTTCAAGTTTTCCGACCTTGGCGCGCAGTCCACGGCCAGGCAAATCCTC
>CAVKGN010000093.1:0-8206 GCA_963655595.1 uncultured Oscillospiraceae bacterium | reverse complement strand
GTAATGAATAGGTCGCAGATAGTTTCTTGCGACTATGTGTTTGCAGGATTGGTTAGAAAGGCTTTGTCTCTTCGCCCAGAATATCGCTAACCAGGAGGTTGGCAAGACGGCTTGTGCCGATGCGGAAGAGGCCGCTCTTTATATAGTCTGTTCCGAGCATTTCAGCTACAACGGTGTAGAAGTCAATTGCTTCGGCGGTGGTCTTTATGCCGCCGGCTGCCTTGAAACCGATTTCTGTCCCTGTGAGCTCTTTATATTCCTTGATCGTCTGACACATCACGTAGGCTGCTTCGAGCGTGGCAGCGGGCTCTATTTTGCCCGTAGAGGTCTTTATGAAGTCTGCACCAGAATAGATGGAGAGGATGGAGGCCTTCTTGATGTTTTCAGCCGATTTGAGTGCACCTGTTTCGAGTATCACTTTAAGCGGTTTACCACCAGTGGCGGCTTTCATCTCCTCGATCTCCGTAGAGCAGGTTTCGTAGTCGCCGCTGAGGAATGCGCCCACCGACAGCACGCAGTCTACTTCGTCTGCGCCGTCGTGTACGGCGAGGGCTGTTTCTGTCGTCTTGATTTCCAAGAAAGTCTGTGCTGAGGGGAAACCACCCACTACGCACGCCACCTTTACGCCGTCGGCCTCGAGAGATTCGCTCACGATCTTTGCATAATTGGGGTACACGCAGATAGTTGCGAGAGGGGGAAGGTCAGGATGCTCGTTCGAGAAGCGGTTAACGTTCTCCGTAAAACGAAGTACACTCTCCTGAGAATCAGTACACTTGAGCGTGGTAAGCTCTACCGTGCCAAGGAGTTGACGAAGCACCTCTGGGGTGTTGTACTTCTCGCGGTTTTCAGCCACAAGCTTGTGTACTTCTTGGCTTACGGTCTCGTCGGAAAGGTTAAGGTTGAATTTTGCCAGAGCCTGTTCGTAACGGCTCTTTTCTGCTTGTTCAGTCATTTTCTTATTGGTCTTTATTTCTTGAATATTACTGTGTTAGCTCGCAAACTGATACTCAGTCTTTGAGCTTAGGGTTGTTCTTGTGACGGTCTTTGTCGCGTGTGGTCTTCTTTCGGAAACTCTCTGCCAGAGCCTCGGTGAGGTCAACGCCCGTTTGGTTGGCAATGCACACCAATACCCACATAACGTCCGCAATCTCCTCGCTCAGGTTGGCTTTCTCGCCAGTTTTGAATGATTGGTCGCCGTATCGCCGTGCCATAACGCGGGCCAGTTCGCCCACCTCCTCGGTGAGGCACGCCATGTTGGTAAGTTCGCTGAAATAGCGCACGCCGTAGGTCTTTATCCATTGGTCTACCGCGTGCTGCACCTCGCGCAGGGTAGGCGAGGACGTAGCTGAAAGGTCGGGGTTTGGAGTGTTTTCCATGCGTGCCAGTTATTCTTTGTTCTTCGTGTCCATGCAGATGGTTACGGGGCCGTCGTTGAGGAGTTCTACCTTCATGTCAGCGCCAAATTCTCCCGTTCCAATGGGGCGCCCCAGCTCCTTCTCAATCGCCTGGCAGAAGTACTCGTAGAGGGGAATGGCGTGAGCGTGACCAGCCGCACGGATGTACGACGGGCGGTTGCCTTTCTTGTACGAGGCCATAAGGGTAAACTGGCTCACTACGAGGATATTTCCGCCCACATCGTGTATGCTGCGGTTCATAACGCCGTTCTCGTCGTCAAACACGCGTAGACCCGATATTTTGCGGCATAGCCAGTCGGCATCCTCGCGGTTGTCGGACTCTTCAATGCCGAGAAGTACCAAAAAACCTTGGTCTATGCGGCTTTTCACCTTGCCGCTGATTGTGACGGAGGCGTGCGACACACGCTGAATAACTGCTCTCATAGTGTAAGCAAAAGTACGATTTATTCCTCGCTGCCCTGTAAGCCGCGGTATATTTTTTCGCCTCGAGCAGCCCCGAGCAGCGTCTGCAGCTCCGTGAGGCTGGCCTCTTTCGTGCGCTTTACGCTCTTGAAATGTTTCAGCAAAAGGGCCTTTGTGGCTGGTCCAATGCCCGCTATGCCGTCCAGTTCGGAGGCTGTCTGCCGTTTCGAACGCTTGTCTCGGTGGAAACTGATGGCGAAGCGGTGCACCTCGTCCTGCATAAACGTGAGCGTACGGAAAAGCTGGCTGTCGGGCTTAATACCTATTGTAGCAGGTGGGAAGCCGTAGAGCATCTCTCGCGTGCGGTGGCGATCGTCTTTCGCCAGGCCGGCTATGGGGATGTCCAGATGCAGTTCGTCCTCCACAATCTGCCGTATCATGGCCATCTGGCCCGCACCGCCGTCGGCTATAATGAGGTCGGGGAGCGGCTTTCCCTCTTCTTTCAACCGTGAATAGCGGCGCCGTACCACCTCCTTCATCGAGGCGTAGTCGTCGGGTCCGGCTACCGTGCGGATAATGTACTTACGGTACTCCTTTTTGGCGGGTTTGAGGCGGTCGAATACCACGCACGCCGCCACAGCATCCTCTCCGCTGATGTTAGAATTGTCGAAAAGCTCGATGCGTAGGGGCAATTTCGGCAGACCAAGGTCGTTTTGCAGCTCCTTCATGAGCCGCGTCTGCTTTTGTTCGGGATTGAGTTTCTCAGCCTGTTTAAGGCGGTCAAACTTATACTGCTTAACGTTCAGACGTGATAGGTCGAGCAACTTCTTCTTGTCGCCCTTCACAGGGATTGTCTGTTCCACCATGCAGTCGGGCAGGTCGACGTGAAAAGGCACGACTATCTCCTTGGAATGACTCTCGTAGCGTTCGCGCATCTCTACAATGCCCAGCGTAAGCAGTTCCTCGTCCGTCTCGTCCAACTTTTTCTTGTACTCAAAGGTGAAGGCCTGGTTGATGCACCCGTTTGTCACGTGCAAATAGTTGATGTAGGCTACTCGTTCCTCGCTTTCGATGTTGAAAACGTCGATATTGTGCAGCACGCTCGACACCACCTCGCTCTTGGCTCGGTAGTTCTCGATCAGCAGATAACGACGTTTTAGTTCTTGTGCCTCCTCGAACCGCAGTTCTTCGGCCAATTTAACCATCTGTTCGCGCATAGCCTTTGCCACCGCCGTGGTGTTTCCTCGAAGTATCTCTTTGCAGGCCTCAATGCTTTGCAAATAGTCCTCGTGAGTCTGTTTGCCTACGCAGGGAGCCTTGCAACGGTGGATGTGATAGTCCAAACAGACGTTGTATTTGCCGTTTTCAACGCCTTCCTTGGTCAGGAGCGTATGGCATGGCCGCGGCTGGTAAAGTTCACGGCAGAGGTCGAGCAAAGCATAGAGGGTAGGCACATGGCTATACGGACCGAAGTAAGTAGCTCCCTTTTTGCCCCGTAGTCTAGTCTTGAAGATGCGTGGCAGATACTCGTTCGAAACGACGATTGAGGGGTACGTCTTATCGTCTTTGAGCAACACGTTGTAGTGCGGCTTGTATCGCTTGATAAGGTTGTTTTCGAGCAGAAGTGCATCCTCCTCCGTTTTTACCACAATATACCTAATGTCGCGTATATGCTTCACGAGCATCTGCGTCTTGCGGGTCTGTTGGTCTTTGTTGAAGTACGATGAAACCCTCCTTTTTAGGTTTTTCGCCTTCCCCACATAGATAATATTGCCCGAAGCATCGAGGTATTGGTAACACCCCGGTGCTTCGGGCAAGTTCAGAACTATTCCTTTCAGGTAGTCGGAAACGTCGCTCATTCTTTGATGGTCAAAAGCGTAGTTATGTCCAAGTCGCTTCCTAAGAACGTACGACCTTCAAGACCTTCCATCTGCAATTCAATAAGGAAGTTTATGTACGTTTTCTTCGGCGTAAAGGCCTGAACAAGGTCATATACAGCTTGCATGGAGCCGCCCGTGGCGAGCAGATCGTCGTGTATCAGCACTACGTCGTCTGCGGTGATAGCGTCCGTGTGTATTTCTATGGTGTCGTAGCCGTATTCTTTAAGGTATGTAGCCTTACGCGTTTCTGCGGGCAATTTGCCCGGTTTGCGTGCCATGACGAATCCTGCGCCGAGTCGTGCGGCCAAAATAGCACCCATTACGAAGCCGCGGCTCTCAATGCCTACTACCTTTGTAATACCCTTGTCCTTGTAAAGCTTAACCAACTCATCGGCCATTTCAGCTATACAAGAAGGATTTTTGAACAACGTGCTGACGTCTTTGAAGTGGATGCCTGGCTTTGGAAAGTCGGGGACGTTCCTCAGGTTGTCAAGTAACAGTTTTGTATTCATGAACTTATTGATTATTAGTTTCTTTACGGTATGTTGTTTCACGTGGAACGCAAACGAAATCGCCGTGAAAAGCGCACTTTTATCCCGTTTGAGCGTGTTTTGGCGTTTTCTCCTTAAAGTAAGACTTTATATAATGTGCGTAACTGTGTGGTGCGCAGGAAAGGGGGCTATCTTCCCATTAAAACGAGTAATACGCTGATGTCGCTTGGCGACACGCCGGGAATGCGTTCCGCTTGTGCCAACGTCTCGGGGTCGATGGCCGTGAGCTTTTGACGCGCCTCGGTGCTGAGCTGCGTGATTTCGTTGTAATTGAAATGGCCGCGGATCTTGATATTCTCCAACCGCTGCATTTTGTCGGCCAATGCGCGTTCCCTCGCAATGTATCCGTGATACTTCATTTCTATTTCCGCTGCTTCAATAGCTTCTTCTTTGTGGCTTATGTGCGATGCAGCAAGAAAATTCCCGAACTCTGGGATAGCTGTAGCAAGGTTGTCGAGACTTAGTTGCGGGCGGTTGATGAGGTCGAACAGTTTGCAACCGCGTTGAAGCGGGGTAGTACCTACGCTCTCTAAGAAATCATTGATTGTATTCGGCTTGATGGCGTAGTCCTTGCAGAAACGGATGACTTCATCCATGAAAGCCTTCTTCTCATGAAAGAGTTGTTTTCGTTTTTCCGTGGCTAAACCGAATTTTTCCGCATACGGCGTGAGTCGTACGTCGGCGTTGTCGTTGCGAAGAAGAATGCGGTATTCCGCACGCGACGTAAACATACGATAAGGTTCGTCTACGCCTTTTGTTACTAAGTCGTCGATGAGAACGCCTATATATGCTTCGTCGCGTTTCAGCGTGAACGGTTCTTTGCCTTGGCATTTCAAGGCGGCGTTGATGCCGGCTATGAGTCCTTGTCCCGCAGCCTCCTCGTATCCCGTCGTGCCATTTACCTGTCCAGCGAAGAATAATCCGTCGATTTTCTTTGTTTCCAACGAGTGATGCAGTTGGGTGGGAGGGAAGAAGTCGTATTCAATGGCGTAGCCTGGACGGTAAACCACGATGTCGCGGAAACAAGGGATTTTCTTCAAAGCTTCTATCTGCACGTTCATCGGTAAACTCGATGAAAAGCCGTTCAGGTAAAGTTCGTTCGTATCTACGCCCTCTGGTTCAAGGAAGAGCGGATGCTGGTCGCGGTCGGGGAATGTTACGAGCTTCGTCTCGATGCTCGGACAATAGCGCGGGCCGATGCTTTGTATCTGTCCATTATAAAGAGGAGAGTCTGTCAAGCCCGAACGAAGCACGGCATGTGCCTCGGCATTCGTGTTGGTAGTCCAGCACGGCAACTGCGCCAAGGGGCGACTCTCGCTTACGAACGAGAAACGGTGAAAGTCGTTCTCGCCCGGCTGCAACTCCATCTCGTCGAGGTGAACCGACCGCTTATCTATGCGCACGGGGGTACCTGTCTTCATTCGTTGCGACTCAATGCCCAGTTTGTTGATGCTTTCGGTGAGGAAAGCAGCGGCAGGTTCGGCGCAGCGTCCACCGCTCACCTGTTTGCAACCAATATGCATCAGGCCGCGGAGGAAGGTGCCCGCAGTGATAACTACGGCGCGTGCCGTAAAGGTGGCTCCCCATAGGGTGCGCACTCCGTTCACGCGGTTGCCTTCGGTGAGTATCTCTACCGCCTCGTCCTGCCAGATGTGCAGGTTGTCGGTGCTTTCGAGGCGGTGGCGCCACTCCGTAATAAAACGGGCACGGTCGCACTGGGCGCGCGGACTCCACATGGCAGGACCTTTCGAGCGGTTGAGCATACGGAACTGGATGGCGGTGGCGTCTGTCACCTCGCCCATCTGTCCGCCCAGCGCGTCGATTTCGCGGACAATCTGTCCCTTGGCAATGCCCCCCACTGCGGGGTTGCAGCTCATCTGGGCTATTTTGTTCATGTCCATCGTCAGGAGGCACGTCTTTGCCCCCATGCGCGCCGCTGCACTGGCTGCCTCGCAGCCCGCATGCCCCGCGCCCACTACAAGAACGTCGTAGTGAAAAACAGTGTCTGTCATGTGTGTTGATTTGTGTTGCAAAAGTACAAGTTTTTGCATGTACGGCAAGTTCGCAAGCCCTTGCATACCTCCGCGGCATGCCGAAAAAGCGTGAAAAACAGGGCAAAAGGACGTGGCCGGCTTTGTAGGCCAATGAAAAAGGAGTACTTTTGCTTGCTTTAACCCACCAAAGCAAAAGTATATGGAATACCTCATCCATTACGTGTGGCAACACCGCCTTTACGGCACAAAGCCCCTGGTGACCGACCAAGGGCAGACTGTCGAGGTGATAGACCCCGGCGTGCACAACCTGCTCAACGCCGGGCCTGACTTTTTTAATGCCAAGGTAAAGATAGACGGCGTGCTTTGGGCGGGCAATGTGGAGATTCACCAACGCTCAACCGACTGGTATCGCCACCACCACGACACCGACGCAGCCTACAACAACGTGGTGCTTCACGTTGTAGAGGCCGTCGACGGCGAGGTGCGTACGAAGGGCGGCAAACTCCTGCCGCAGGTGAGCATAGCCGTTCCCGAGCAACTGCGGCAAAACTACGCTGACCTGCTCAACGAAGAGACCTATCCCCCTTGCTATCGCATCATTCCCAATGTGCCGCTCCTCGAGGTCCATTCCTGGATGAGTCGCCTGACGGTGGAACGCTTGGAGGAGAAGACAAAGAGGGTGGGGGACTACCTCCGTCGAACCTCCGACGATTGGGAACAGGCTTTCTTCGTCACCCTTGCGCGCAACTTTGGGTTTGGCACGAATGCGCAAGCCTTCGAGCAATGGGCTTTCACCATTCATCCGCAGCAAATCGGTAAGCACCGCGACGACGTGTTTCAGGTAGAAGCCTTCTTCATGGGCCAGGCAGGGCTGCTCAGCGACGAACTCGTCAAGCCCGAGCAGCGCGACAGTTATTATATGCGCATGAAGGAGGAATACCATTTCCTTCAAAACAAATTCAACCTTACTCCTATCCGTCCCGCCGTTTGGCGTTTTGGGCGGCTACGTCCGCAAAACTTCCCCCACGTTAGGCTTTCGCAGTTGGCGCGGCTCTATTCGGAGCACAAGGTAGACTTCTCGCGCCTGCTCGAAACGGCGGACATGAAGACGCTCCGTGCGCTCTTCAAGGTGGGTGTCACGGACTACTGGCAGACGCACTACACCTTTGGCGGCGAGAGTCGTAAGGCCGACAAGGTGTTGCAGTCCTCCTCGCTCAACCTCCTGCTCATCAACACCGTGTCGCCCCTGCTCTTTGCCTATGGGCGGCGCATTATGGACGAGGATTTGGCGGAACGAGCCTTCACCATTCTTGAAGGTCTGCCTGCCGAGCGCAACTACATCACCCGCTGCTGGGAACGTGCCGGCTTGTCCGTGGGGCACGCCGCCGACAGCCAAGCACTCATCCAACTGCGGCAGAACTATTGCGACCGCAAGGACTGCCTGCGTTGCCGCTTCGGCGCTGCCTACCTGAAAGCGGCGCACTGCACACGAACAGAATAAAACGAACAAGATGCAATACATATATTCCCTCACCTTCAAGGTACGCGACTACGAGTGCGACCTTCAAGGCATCGTCAACAACGCAAACTACCAACATTATACGGAACACACGCGCCACGAGTTTCTCCGTTCTCGGGGCGTGAGCTTCGCCGAACTGCACGACCGCGGCATCGACGCCGTGGTGGCAGGCTTGCAGATGCGCTTCAAGACGCCTCTGCGCAGCGGCGACGAGTTCGTGTCGAAACTCGCCCTGCGCAAGGACGGTATTAAGTACGTCTTCGTGCAGGACATCTTCCGCCTGCCCGACATGCGTCCGGTGCTCAAAAGCACGGTCGAGGCAGTGTGCGTGATCAATGGCAAGCTGTCGCCCTGCCCCGAGCTCGACAACGTGTTCTTTGCCGATCAAGAAGGGTAGGCGAGGGCAAAGCCCGCAAAGCCTCTGTGGATAAACCGCTGCTGAACC
>CAVKGN010000092.1:674-8230 GCA_963655595.1 uncultured Oscillospiraceae bacterium | reverse complement strand
TTATGAGATCAAGCGTACCAGTCAAACCCAGTGTATGAATCAATGGGGCGGTTCAGGTATAGGAAAGACGCTTGGCGAATGGACTGCTGCCGACCCCAACAATCAGCTTTACTTTGAAGGAGCTACAGGCGGTGTTGAAGCCCTCACTGAGGACTACAACGACCTGGTGAAGAAGATCAAGGCCGCTGCTGCCTACCAGTTCTTCTACCACGATGCATCGGCAGCCGTGGCAGCCATTCCTTCCACCACGCCTACTACAACCGACGACCTGAACGCTGCTATCACTACCCTGACAGAAGCCTACAACGCCATCGGAACTACGGGCGACGTGCAGGGCACCGACATTGCTGGCAAGCACGTTATCTTGGCCAACAAGCTCCACACTACCCTCTTTGCCTATGCCAATGGCACAAAGATGGGTTCGAGCACCTCTTACTACACCAACAATAACATTTGGGAATTTGTAGCCACCGACAACGAAGGCGAATACTACCTTAAGAACGTTGGTACGGGTCTCTATGTAGGCACAATTCCTACATCGAACAACACCCCCGTCACCTTGGTTGAAAGCACCGACGACGCAGGCGTTTACACCGTAGAGGCTGCTGCCACTAACGGCCACTGCATCATCTACAGCAAGACCGGCACTGCCGACCTCGAAACACTGCACATGGTTAATTGGAACGGCGTAGTACGTTGGAGCAAGACTGCCGACGCCAGCCAGTTCCTGCTCATTGACGCCACTGATGCCGAAACGGTGATCAATTCAGCTTACTACACCATCAAGAACGGCACAGGCGGCTATGTCAGCGCCGAAGACGGCTACACCAGCAGCAACAACTTGCTCTTGAGCAACAGCAAGTCGCCCACCAGCCGCAACGGCCTCTGGCACTTGCTCAAAACGGCCAGCAACAACTACCAGTTCATCAACGCTGGCAAGGGTACCATCATCAGCATGACAGGCTCTGAGGCTTCGGCTCGCGCCACGCTCGTAAGCCCCACCGCTGACGACGACGAAGCAACTACCGAGTTCAACGGTACGTTCAACATCGGCTCTACCAGCGCCAGCTACATCAAGTTGCCCAGCTCTGCCAACAACTATTGGAACAAGCGTGGCGACTACCTCGCCCTCTGGAACGACGCTGCTGCTTCGAGTGGCGACACAGGTTCTATGTTCTACATCACTGAAGTAGACCCCAACAGCGATGACTTCTTTGCGGAGTTCAACACCGTGGAAGCTGGCACACGTCCCAACGACATCAGCGACTTCTCGCTCTGGTACAACGTGCCCGTAGCCCACACTGGCGTAACTGACACTTGGATGGAATATGCCCTCCCCATCGGTAACGGCCAGATTGGTGCTACTATCCGCGGTGGCCTCTTCAAGGACGAGATCCAGTTCAACGAAAAGACCCTCTTCGAAGGCTCTACCGCCAACAGCAACCAGGGCTACTACCAGAACTTTGGTTCAATCATCGTAACCGACAAGAGCGGCTCCTTCTCGCTCCGCGACGACAGCAAGCCCGTGAAGGCTTACAACCGCTACCTCGACCTCATCGACGGTGTGGCAGGTGTGAACTACAAGAGCAGCGACGAAGCCACCACTTACGCTCGCCGCTACTTCACCTCGACTACCGAGCAAGTGCTCGTTGCTCACTACGAAGCAAAGGGTACAGACAAACTCTCCCTCAACTTCGCTTACGATCCCGACACGAAGATCAACGCCAGCAGCGTGACCTACACCGACAATGGCGCTTCCTTCTACGGCAAACTCACCACGGTGAAGTACAACACCGCCTTTAAGGTATACGCAAGCGAAGGCGCAACCATCACCAAGACCGACGCCGGTATCCTCGTTGAGGGTGCTGAATGGGCTAACCTCATCATGGCTGCCGCTACCGACTTCGACGTATCTAAGTCCACCTCCGTTTCTGGTGAAACGGCTGCACAGCTCGCCACCAAGGTGACTGACCGCATTGACAATGCAGCAAAGAGCGACTTCGAAGTACTGCTCACCAACCACACCACAGAATGGCGCAGCTACATGAACCGCGTAAGCTTGCAACTCGGCACAGTGTCTGACAAGACCACAGAGGACCTTATCAAGTACTACGCTACCGATGCTAACAAGACCACTCCCGAAGGCCTCTACCTCGAGAGCCTCTACTTCCAGTATGGTCGCTACCTCACTATTGGTGCAAACTACGACACCAGCATCCACGCACCCAGCAACTTGCAGGGTATCTGGAACGACCGTTCCAACACCAACTTCTGGCACTGCGACATCCACAACGACATCAATGTGGAGATGAACTACTGGCCCGCTGACCCCACCAACCTCAGCGAGATGCACCGTCCCTTCCTCGCCAACATCATCGACATTGCTTCTGCCACTAACTCCCCCTGGAAGGCCCTGGCACAGAGCATTAAGACGGGCGCACAGGGTTGGACCGTAGCTTGCGAAGGCAACATCTTTGGTGGTTCGTCTACTTGGGAGAACAGCAACATCAAGAGTCTCGGCGCTTGGTACTGCACCCACCTGTGGCGCTACTACAAGTACACTCTCGAGCGCGAATTCTTGCAGAAAGCCCTTCCCGTGATGTACGATGCAGCCCTCTTCGTGAAGAGCCTCGCCACGAAGGATAGCAACGGTCTCTACGAAATCACTGGCGAATGGAGTCCCGAACACGGAAGCTACAACCAGGTGACCGCCTTCACGCAGCAGAACACCTACGAGCTGCTCGACGAAGTGTTCAAGGCTCACGAGGAACTCGGTAGCGAGTCTCCCCTTACCACAGCTCAGATTGCTAACCTCCAAGACCTCTACGACAACTACGACAAGGGTATTTGGACAGAGACCTACGGCGGCAAGACCTGCATCTCTGAGTGGAAGAACACCGCTCTCACCGATCAGACTCACCGTCACCTCTCTCACCTCATGTGCCTCTTCCCCTACTCGCAGGTAAGCGCATTCGACACCACGGCGGTTGGCATCAACAATTTCCAGGCTGCCTATAACGGACAGGTTGCCCGCAACGGCGACGTAACAGGCTGGTCAATGGGTTGGCAAACCAATACCTACGCTCGCTGCCTCGACGGCGACAATGCTCGTCGCAACCTCTCGTTGGCACTTCGCCACTCAGGTTCTTACGTCATCCAGATGAGCAACTACGGTGGTTGCTACTACAACCTCTTCGACTCTCACTCACCCTTCCAGATCGACGGTAACTATGGTTGCACCAGCGGTGTGGCTGAAATGTTGCTCCAGAGCTACGACGATGTTATCACCATCCTCCCCGCTCTGCCCTCTGCTTGGACAACGGGTTCTGTGACGGGCTTGAAGGCTCAGGGCAACTTCATCGTCGATGAAACTTGGGCAGACAGCAAACCCACCGCAGTCACCATCTACAACAACCTCGACACCGATCGTACCGTTTCTGTACGTCTGAACAAGAAGGTTGAGACCTATAACATCGAAGCCAACGGCACACTCAACCTCGACTGCACCAGCGGCTCACTCCCCACAGGCATCAAGCGTGCTAACGTAACGATCCCCGTGGCTACGAAGACCATCTACGACCTCAGCGGTCGTCGCGTGAACAAGGCCACTAAGGGCGTGTTCATCGTCAACGGTCAGAAGGTTGTGCGCTAAGCATTAAGCACCGCTTTCTATAAGGCGGAAACAACAAACGGAACGGACGTTCCCCAAGGCTTATCGGGCCGCTGGGAACGCCCGTTCCCTTTTTTGCGCACACACGTAGCCGCCAATTCGTTTATTTTTAGGAACTTCGCAGCAGACAGCCTTTTGGTTCATCCCATATATTAATATATACAAACCCAATACCATGAAACTATTTTACCTCGCCCTGCCGGCAGCGCTTGCCTTTGCGGCCTGTACATCCGACAGCCTTGACGAACTTCCCTCCACTGTCACAGCACCCTCGTCGCAAACTCTGTCTGAGACGACCGTAACCATAGAATATCCGCAAAAGGAAAAGTGCGTGTCGCTCAACGTCAATGGTACGGCATGGAGCGTATGGAAAATCCTCGAAAAGTTCGACTCCCAGCGCGCCCTCTCAATGGGCGAGACGGAGATAACCGATGCTCAATACGAGGAGATAAAGCAGTACGTCGACGCCAACCTCCAAGGCGAGAACCAGTACAAGACCTACCGCGCCATCTTTGAATGGATCACGAAAAACTTAAAGTACGACAACACCGGCACGGCCTCCTACCTCGCTCCCTACGATGTGTTCAAGAAGAAGAGCTGCATTTGCCAGGGCTACGCCAACCTGCTCAAGACGATGTGCCTCACGCAGGGCATCCCCTGCTTCATAGCCAACGGCTGGCTTAGCACCATTGGCGGTCACGCCTGGAACTACGTCTGCGCCGACGGCAAGTGGTACGTTTCCGACCCCACGAACAATCAGGAATTTGAGGCAAGCAAAACTTCGACGTACCTCTCCACACTCATCCCCCAACGTCTGGACCTCACCCTCTTCGAGGACGACCAGTTCACCTATAATTATCAGGACAACCACCTCAATGTGGAGAGCGTAAAGCCCACGGTCACGGCCTCCTACGTGGTAGTACCTTGGAGCGTGGGCGGCATCTGCATTACGTCGTTCCACCCCACGCAGGCTCTCCCCTCCTGCGTGCAGTCGCTCTATCTGGGTGCGAACATCTCCACTTTTGGCAACGACGACGCCACCTCCACGCTGGGCCGTTTCACCTCCTCGCTCACCGAGGTGAACGTTGACCCGGCCAGCAAGAAACTCAGTTCGTACAAGGGCGTAGTCTATCAAGGCACTGACGGCACGTCGCCCTACTTCATCCCCGGCGGCATCACTCGTCTGGAACTGCGTCCCATGAAAACCATCGATAAGAACGTCGTCACGTGGCTCGACAACCTCGAAGAGCTCGTTGTGGCCGATGGCACAGAGCGCATCGAAGCCTACGCCGTGGAAGGTTGTAAAAATCTCGAGCGCGTCTACGTGCCCGAGAGCGTTACCTACATCGACGCCAACGCCTTCTACAACTGCGGCACGCCCGAGATAATCCGCACCTCCACGTCCATTCACGAAGTCACACGCTAACGAAGCGTAAAGCATGAAACTACACTCACTCACCCTTCTCCTTTCCTCCGTTCTTGTGTTCGCCTCCTGTGCCTCGAAAGGCCTCACGTCCGCCTCGCCCCTCACGGGCGTAGACGGCGAATGGAGCGTGACGACCATTGAGGGCAGCCCCGTTGCTGCCGCCGATGGCGATACCCCCTTCCTCGGTTTCGACACAGCTGGGGGCAACCTCTACGGCTTCACCGGCTGCAACCGCCTGACCGCATCGCTCAACAAGGACAAGTTCCGCGCAGGTCGGCTCGACCTCTCGCAGCTCGGCATGACGCAGATGCTCTGTCCGCACGCCGCTTACGAAGCACCCTTTGTCAGCGCGCTCAACCGGGTTGCGCTCGTCGAGCTATCTGCCGACGGCACGCTCTGCCTCAAATCCGCATCAGGGAAAACACTCATCACATTAAAGAAAAAGAAATAATGGCCACGACCACTGACGACAAGAAAATCATTTTCTCCATGGTGGGTCTGTCAAAGACCATCAAGCAAAACAACAAGCAGGTACTCAAAAACATCTACCTCAGCTTCTTCTACGGGGCTAAGATAGGCATCATCGGTCTCAACGGCGCGGGAAAGTCCACGCTGATGAAGATTATCGCTGGCCTCGACAACGACTATCAGGGCGAGGTGGTCTTTTCGCCCGGCTACTCCGTGGGCTACCTCCCTCAGGACCCTCACCTCGACGACTCAAAGACGGTGAAGGAGATTGTGCAGGAGGGCGTGCAGAACGTAGTGGACGCTCTGGCGGAGTATGAGGAGATAAACCAGAAGTTCGGCTTGCCTGAATACTACGAGAACGAGGACAAGATGAACGCCCTCTTCGCTCGTCAGGGCGAACTGCAAGACATTCTCGACGCCACCGACGCATGGAATCTCGACAGCCGCTTGGAGCGGGCCATGGATGCCCTCCGTCTGCCGCCAGCCGACAGCCTGGCTCAGCACCTCTCGGGGGGCGAACGCCGCCGCGTAGCCCTGTGCCGCCTCCTGTTGCAAAAGCCCGACGTATTGCTCCTCGATGAGCCCACCAACCACCTTGATGCCGAGAGCATAGACTGGCTCGAACAGCACCTCAACCAGTACGAAGGCACGGTCATTGCCGTGACGCACGACCGCTATTTCCTCGACGACGTGGCTGGCTGGATACTCGAACTCGACCGCGGCGAGGGCATCCCCTGGAAGGGCAACTACTCCTCGTGGCTCGAACAGAAGAGTAAGCGCATGGAGCAGGAGGAGAAGGTGGCAAGCAAGCGCCGCAAAACGTTGGAGCGCGAGCTCGAATGGGTGCGTATGGCACCGAAGGCTCGTCAGGCCAAGGGTAAAGCCCGCCTTAACTCCTACGACAAACTCCTCTGCGAGGATCAAAAGGAGAAGGAGCAGAAACTCGAAATATACATCCCCAACGGCCCGCGCCTCGGCAACAAGGTGATTGAGGCGCACCACGTGTCGAAGTCCTTTGGCGACAAGGTACTCTATCAGGATCTCGACTTCACCCTTCCGCCCGCTGGCATTGTGGGCGTGATAGGTCCAAATGGCGCAGGCAAGACAACGCTTTTCCGCCTAATCATGGGGCTCGATACGCCCGACTCTGGCACGTTCGAAACGGGCGAGACGGTCAAACTGGCTTACGTAGACCAGCAGCACACCGACATCGACCCCGAAAAGTCCGTCTACGAAGTAATCAGCGGCGGCAGCGAACTCATGCGCATGGGTGGCCGCGACATCAACGCACGCGCCTACCTCAGCCGCTTCAACTTTGCCGGTGCCGACCAGGAGAAGAAGTGCGGCGTGCTTTCGGGCGGTGAGCGCAACCGTCTTCAGCTGGCTCTTGCCCTGAAGCAAGAAGGCAACGTCCTGTTGCTCGACGAACCTACCAACGACATCGATGTCAATACGCTCCGCGCCCTCGAAGAAGGTCTTGAAGCCTTTGCCGGCTGCGCCGTAGTCATCAGTCACGACCGTTGGTTCCTCGACCGCATCTGTACGCACATCCTCGCTTTCGAGGGCAACGGCCAAGTCTTCTTCTTCGAAGGCTCTTATACCGACTATGAGGTGAACAAAGCCAAGCGCCTCGGCCTCGAAGAGCCCAAGCGCATCCGCTACCGCAAGCTCGAAGACTAAGACTCCGCCTCCCCGACGTCTCTCCCCCGTGCAGTGTCAAGGTACATCCCCCTTGACATGCAACTTCATTCAGAAATTACCAACGCTCTTTCGTAACCGTGCCAATCACGGCACCGTGCGAAAGAGCGTTATTCATATCAACCATCGTCACCATAGGTGATGCCGATGTACATATCTATTCTCAAATCCCAACAAATACACATTTACCAGTGTCTTCATTCGTTGTTAATTGAAGGCAAGATGGCAACATTTGAAATAGTCGCAAAAGTGACTACACTGGCAGTATATCATAAGAGCCAGTTGGATATTTTT
>CAVKGN010000092.1:0-664 GCA_963655595.1 uncultured Oscillospiraceae bacterium | reverse complement strand
TGACATAAGAAAGCGTATCACTTTCTTTGAAGTCTAAATATTCATCGTATTCAAGTGTTTTTGCACAAGCAAGCGGTATTAAACCTAACAAACCGCAGCAGAAACAAATGAAGAACCAAAGCACTGAATTTCGGTTTTTCTTGTTGGCAAGGCTGCAACCGCCTATCCCCATAAATAGGGCTATCATAAAAGGTAGTCCCAATGTAAGAAATGTGTTACTCATAATGGCGAATTTTACAAGAGTTCTCCTCAGACAGCCAGCTTGGAGGATTTACATTGTTTGTTGTTAAAGAAAGTGGACTGCCCTCCGTATTCTCTTGTAGGTATCGCCAAACACCTGAATATACAACACGGATAGGCAGCCCACGTATATGAGCTGCTCCGTGCCTTGTATATTCTTAGTTGAGATTTGGCGATTTCACAAGAAATAAGGCACTCTCTTTTATTCCACGAAAACTTTCGTCATCGACGATGACTCTGCAAACATACAACTTTCTTCGTCTTAGCCCAAGCTTGACACCTTATTAGTCGTTTTCCTTGTTATACAGCGCATTTGCGGTTTCGGCTTGCGACACGCTGTGTAGTACAAACAATCTGTCTACGAAAATAGTTTATGACGGGGAAAGTGTCTACTGTCTTATACTGAAATAGGTAGACACATTTA
>CAVKGN010000091.1:0-8302 GCA_963655595.1 uncultured Oscillospiraceae bacterium | reverse complement strand
CGCATAGTGGCGAGCTTCTCCTCGTTAGTCCCTGAGAGCGCAATGATGGGTTGCAACTTCTGCACGGCTTCCTCGCTGAGGCCCACCTCGCGGAGTTCCTCGTTCACCTTGTCAAGGCCAATTTTGTCGAGTTTGTCGATGGCCACGGTGATGTCCACAATCTTGTCTGCCGCACCGATTATCTCGGCAATGCCGCTAAGGATTTTGCGGTTGTTGATCTTGATGCACACGCGTATGCCGAAGCGGCTGAACACCTCGTCGACAATCTGCATCAGTTCCACCTCGTTGAGCAGCGAGTCCGAGCCCACCACGTCGGCGTCGCACTGGTAAAACTCGCGGTAGCGTCCCTTTTGCGGACGGTCGGCGCGCCAAACGGGTTGTATCTGGTAGCGTTTGAAGGGCATTTGCAGCTCATCGCGGTGCTGCACCACGTAGCGTGCAAAGGGCACGGTGAGGTCGTAGCGAAGCCCCTTCTCGCAGAAGCGTGCCGCCAGCTGCGCCGAGTTCTTCTCGCTGTATTCCTCGCTGGTCACTTCGCCGCGGAAGTTTCCTGAGTTCAGAATTTTGAAGAGCAGCTTGTCGCCCTCCTCGCCATACTTGCCCATCAGCGTGGACAGGTTCTCCATGGCAGGCGTTTCAATCTGTCGGAAGCCGTAGAGTGCGTACACTTCGCGGATGGTGTTGAATATGTAGTTGCGGCGGGCCATTTCCACTGCGCCAAAGTCGCGCGTGCCCTTAGGTATGCTTGGTTTCTGAGCCATTGTCTGTAATGTGTGTTTGTTTGTGGAGCAAAATTGCAAAATTCCGTTGAGACACACGAACGTTTCCCCTCAAACGCACGAATATCCGCCGCGTGCCGTATAGGGGGTACGGTTGCGGCGGATATTCTCCGTTTATGATGACAAAAGCGATTGAGCGGCTATTTCCAGCCTCCGCCCAGCGCGTGGTAGAGGTTGATGGTGGCTTGCAGCTGTTCGTAGCGGTCGTTCACCTGCGTGAGCTGTGCGCTGAAAAGGTTCTGCTGCGCCGTGAGCACTTCGAGGTAGGTGGAACTACCGTCGTGGAAGAGCATGTCGGTCGACTCCACCGAACTTTCCAGAGCCGCCACCTGCAAGGTTCGCTGCTCGGCCTTGTCGGAGGCCGCCTTGTACAGGTAGAGCGCATTGCTGACCTCTGCCCCGGCGTTGAGCAAACTCTGCTGGAACGAGAGCAAAGCCTCCTCCTGTTGAGCCTGGGCTATTTTGAGGTTCGCTTTCAGTTTGCCGCGGTTGAAGATGGGCTGCACCACCGAGCCGATGGCCGACACGAGGAACTTGCCCGGATTGGCAATCACTGCCCCGGCACTGTTTGTCCAGCCCAGCGTTACGTCGATGCTGACGTTCGGGTACAGTGCCGAACGTGCCACCTGCGTGGCGTAGTAGGCTACTGCCACGTTGCGCTCAGCCTGGCGCACGTCGGGGCGGTTGCTCAGCAGTTGCAAGGGTACGCCCGTCTGCATGTCGGTGGTAAGGGCTGCCTCCTCCAACGAGCCGCGCTCAATGCTGCGAGGGCTGCACCCCAGCACGGTGCAGAGGCTGTTCTCCGCCTCACAGATGCTGCGTTTGAGGTCGGGAATATTGGCGAGCACCGAACGGTAGTTGGCCTCCGACTGCGTTACGGCCGCCTCGTTCGTCATGCCGTCCTCCTTCATGTCGCGCATGGTCTGCACGCTCTCTTTCCAGTTTTCTGCTGTCTGTTCGCTGATGGCCAGCTGGCGGTCGAGCATGAGCAGCGTGTAGTAGCTGTTGGCAATGGTGGCAACGAGCTGCGTCTGCACGGCTTGGCGGTAAGCCTCGCTCTGTTCCACGGCGGCCTTGGCCTTTCGCTTGGCGTTGGCCAGGCTACCGAAAACGCCCGTCTCCCAGCTTGCCACAACTGGCACGGAGTACGTCTTGCTCACCACGTTGCTGCCGAAACTCGTGATGCCCACCTGCGGCGAGAAGTTTACGCTCGGGTAGAAAGCCAACCGGGCAGCCCGCAGCGAAGCCTCGGCCTCGGTGATGCGCAGGCGGGCTATGCGCAGGTCGGTGTTGCTGGAAAGCCCCTCTTCAATGAGCCGCTGCAGGTGGCTGTCGGTGAACACCTCGCGCCAAGAGCGGTTGGCCATGCACGCCGCCGTGTCGGCGGTTTCGGTGCTGACCGCCGCACCCGTGCTGTCGGCTGCGGAGCGGTAAAGGCTGTCGGTTTTCACCTCAGGACGTTCGTACTCCTTGTAGAGTCGGCAGCTGTGGAACGTAAGCGAGGCTGCCGCAAGGGCGAGTATGGGTAGGGATATGCGGATGTTACTTTTCATTGTCGTAAAGAGTTTGAAGTCTGTTCTTGCCCATCACCTTCTCGTCAATCCATTTGAACACGATGAAGAACACAGGCACCACGAACAACAGGGCGAGCGAACCGATGAGCATACCGCCCACCACGCCCGTACCGAGCGAGTTGTTGCCCTTTGCACCCACGCCGTGGGCAAACATCAGCGGCAGCAAGCCGAAGATCATACAGAGCACCGTCATCAGGATGGGACGGAAACGTACCATGGCGGCTGTCATGGCCGAGCCTCCCAAGCCCATACCGTTGTTGCGCCGCTCCATGGCGTACTCCGTCATAAGGATAGCCGTCTTCGAGAGCAAGCCAATGAGCATGATCAAGCCCGTTTGCAGGTAGATGTTGTTCTCAAGTCCCATCCACTTGGCAAAGATGAAGCTGCCCGCCAAGCCGAACGGTACGGAGAGGATGACGGCGAAGGGCACGAACAGACTCTCGTAGAGCGCGCAAAGGATCATGTAGATAAGCAGGATACAGATGCCGAAGATAATCACTGTGTTGTTCGTTGACTGCGCTTCCTCACGCGTGATGCCGGCAAAGTCGTAGCCGTAGCCGTTGGGGAGTGACTGCTCCGCCACCTCGCGGATGGCTTTCAGGGCGTCGCCCGAGGAGTAGCCGTCGGCAGCCGTACCGTTGACGGCGATGCTTGAGAATAGGTTGAAACGCGTCATACTCTCAGAGCCGTACACCTTGGTGAGTGTGACGAACTGGTTGAGCGGTGCCATCTCGCCCTTTTCGGTGCGCACAAAGATGTTCTTGAGCGACTCCATGTCGAGGCGGTACTCCGGCGAAGCCTGAATCATCACGCGGTAGAGCTTCGTGAAGCGGTTGAAGTTCGAGGCGTACACACCGCCGTAGTAGCCAGCCATTGCGCTCAGCACGTCGTTGGGCGACACGCCCATCTTCTTACACTTTACAGCGTCGACGTCGACCATGTACTGCGGGAAGTTGATGTTGAACGAAGTCTGCGCCGCACCAATCTCAGGCCGCTTTTTCAGTTCGGTGAGGAAGCGTTGGCAAGCCTCGTAGAGGTCCTTCTCCGAGCCGCCCTTCTTGTCCTGAATGTAGCATTCGAAACCGCTGCTCTGTCCGTAACCAGGGATCATAGGCGGCGTGAACACGAACACCTGAGCGTCCTTCACATCGGCCGTGAGTTTGTAAATGTTCTCGCTCAGTGCCTCCACGCTGTTCTCCTTGCCCTTGCGCTCGTCCCAGTGGCGCAGTTTGAGGATGAACATACCGTACGATGCACCGTCGCCCGAGGTCATACCCGTACCAGAAATCTTTGAGTAGTGCTCAATCTGCGGGATGTCCTTGATGCGTTCCTCAATCTTCGTCATCACCTTTCCAGTCTCCTCCACAGAGCTACCCGGAGCCGTAACTACGTCGATGTAGGCCGAACCCACGTCCTCCTGAGGCACAAGACCCGTCTTCGTGGTAGTCATCAGCACGCCGAGTAACACAAGGAAGCAGCCCAGTGCGCCCCAGATGAGCCACTTGTGCTTGATGAAGAAGCGGATGCCCTTGGCGTAGCGGTCGCGAAGGTGCAGGTAGGAAGCCTCAAAGGCAGTATGGAAGCGTTCCATAAAGGTAGGCTTCTTCTTTCCCCTGCGCTCCTTGGCTGGCCGCAGAATGAGCGAACACAGCGCCGGACTGAGCGTAAGGGCGTTGATAGCCGAGATACCCACGGCGACGGCCATTGTTACACCGAACTGCGTGTAGAACGTACCGCTCGTGCCGCCCATGAAGGCAACGGGGATGAACACGGCCATGAACACGAACGTACAGGTGAGGATGGCGGTGGTGATGTTGTTCATTGCGTCCACCGTGGCAAGGTAGGGCGAGCGGTAGCCTTGGTCGAAGTTGGCCTGCACCGCCTCGACCACGATGATGGCGTCGTCCACCACAATACCGATGGCAAGCACAAGGGCGAAGAGCGTAAGCAGGTTGATACTAAATCCCGCTATGGAGAGCGCGGCAAACGTACCCACGAGCGACACAATGATAGAGATGCTCGAGATGAGCGTAGAGCGCAGGTTCTGAAGGAAGATGAATGTGACGAGGATTACGAGCAGAATGGCCTCGATGAGCGTCTTGAATATCTCGTGGATACTTGCGTTGAGGAAGTCCTTCGTACTCATCAGGTGAGCCACCTTCACGCCCTTGGGCAGATCCTTCTCAATGCTTTTGAGGTAGTCGTCAATCTCGCCAATCACCTCGTTAGCGTTCGAGCCTGCCGTTTGGAACACCAGGGCTGTGGCACCAGGGTGGCCGTCGATGGTGGCGTGCTTGGTGTATTCGAGCGCACCGAGTTCAATGTTGGCCACGTCCTTCAAGCGCAGCACCTTACCGTCGGGGAGCGCCTTCACCACGATGTTGCCAAACTCCTCAGGCTTCTCCAAACGGCCGCGGTACTTCATGGTGTACTTGTGCACGTTCTGAGAGTTCTCCCCCAAAGAACCCGTAGCGGCTTCAAGGTTCTGCTCGCCAAGCACCTGTTCAACGTCGGCTGGAACAAGGTGGTACTGCGCCATTACCTCGGGCTTGAGCCAGATACGCATGGAGTAGTTAGCACCCATGTTCACAATCTCGCTGATACCCGCGATACGCAGCAGCGCTGGCTGAATGTTGATCTTCATGTAGTTGGTGAGGAACGTCTCGTCGTAGGTGTCGTCCTCGCTGTACAGGCCGAAGATTTTCAGCAAGCTGTTCTGGCGCTTGATGGTGGTTACGCCCACCTTGGTAACCTCGGCTGGCAATTGCCCCTGCGCCTTGCTCACGCGGTTTTGCACGTTGACGGCCGCCATGTCGGGGTCGGTGCCTTGCTTAAAGTAGATGTTGATGGTGGCATCGCCCGAGTTGGTGGCGGTGGACACCATGTAGGTCATGTTCTCCACGCCGTTGATACTCTCCTCGAGCGGCACGATGACGCTCTTCTGCACACTACTGGCGTTGGCACCCGTGTACGTGGCCGACACCATGACCGTAGGCGGCGCAATGTCGGGGTACTGCTCAATAGGCAGCGTGACAAGGCCGATAATACCCACAAGCAGAATGGCTGCGGATATCATGACCGAGAGGATGGGGCGGTCAATAAATCGTTTGATGTTCATGGCTCGCCTCCTACTTAATGGTTTGACCTTCCTTCACGTTGGCTGCGCCGGCACTAACAATCACGTCGCCCTCGTTCAGACCGCCGCTCACTACGTAGCGTTTGCCGTCGTCGAGGGGCAGAATGCGGATGAGCGTGGCCACGGCCTTGCCGTTAACCACCTTGTAGACGTACACCTGGTCCTGCACCTCGTAGGTGGCAGTTTGGGGAATGACAATGACATTGGCCATGTCGTAGGGGAACACCACGGACGCACTACCGCCGCTCGACAGCACGTGGCCCGTGTTGGGGAACGTGGCGCGCAGACTCACTGCACCCGTTGTGCCGTCGACCACATTGCTCACGGCGTCAATCTTGCCCTTCTGCGCATAGGTCGACCCGTCGCTCAGGAGCAGCTGCACGGAGGGCATTTGCTGGATGGCGCGTTCGAGCGAGCCCGACTTCTTGACAAGGTTCAGCACCTCGGCCTCCGTCATGGAGAAGTAGGCGTACACCTGACTGTTGTCCGACACCGTGGTCAGCGCCGTCTCAATCTGCGGACTGACGAGCGCGCCCACCTTGTAGGGAATCATGCCTATCTTTCCGTCGGCCGGACTCTTTACCACTGTGTACGACAGGTTGTTGCGCGCATTTTTTAGCTCGGCACGCGCCAGGGAGAGCTGCGCCACGTTGCCGCTGAGCGTGTTGGCGGCGGTTTGGCGGTCAAGGTTCGAGATGATGTTCTTGTCGTAGAGGTTGTCCTTGCTCTTCGACGTTACGCGGGCGGTGGCTACGTTGGCCTCTGCCACGCGAACGCTTGCCTCGGCCGTTTCGAGGGCGGCCTCGTAGGGCACTTGGTCAATGATGAAGAGCGTTTGACCCTTCTTCACCATGGCGCCTTCCTTCACGCAAATCTTAGTGATAGTGCCCGACACCTGCGGACGGATTTCCACGTCGTGTACGCCTTTCAGCGAAGCGGAGTAGCGCTGATCGAGGTGGATGGTCTGACGGGCAATCTTCGTTGTCTCAAAGTGCTCCTGCGAGGGAGCGGCTTCCTGCTGCTTCTTGCCACACGAACTGGTCAGGAGCAAAGCAACAGCCATGAGCGCAGCTGCGCCCAGCGGGAAATGTTTCTTTCTTCTTTGCATAGAGTGTTTGTGTTCTGAATATAATTCCTCATTGAAAACCGCTGCAAAGTTCCCCATTGCCGCGCGAGCAAATTTGCACGGAATATTCAATGGCATTTGCCTCAAAACGTCATAGCCCCTCTGTTCCGCCCCTGACACGCAAAAGCCCCCGTTGCATCCACGGCAGGGAGCAACAGGGGCACTTCACATAAAGAAAATGATGAAAGAAAACATTTTATGCAAACCCTCTCCCGCTGGAGAGGCACCTAAAACAATTCGATGACAGCTACCGCAGCTCCGCAAGAGTGGAACGTGCGGCTTGCAACAAATTCACAGTGCAAAAGTAGAAAGGCGCAATGCCCTGAATTTGCCTTAAAGTGTCAAAACGCTTATCCTGCAAAATTCCCTCACCGCCGCGGGCGTTTTGCCAACTTTTCCCTGCGCCGTGCGGAAAGTGGCTGAAATCGTACTATCTTCGCAAGCGTATGGGAAATCGAGTGAAAGAAAAACCATTGCCAGACTACAAGGTGATGTTCAAACAAAGCGTGCCGCAGGGAAAACGCTTGGACCAGAACTTTGACGAATACCTCTTTTTCAGCGTGACGGGAGGCGAGGGCGCACTGAAAGCCAACGGCGTGACGTATGAACTGAAAAAGGACGACACGTTTATGGTCTGCCGCAAGACGAAGATGGAGTTCTCAGGCGGCGCGGATACGTTGCAGCTCTTTGCCATCCGCATCGGGGTGGACGAGGTGCGGGAGTTCCTCCTCCGTACGAAAAAGGTTGCAGCCCCTGAGCGTGCGGACAATGCTAACGTGCAGCGGTTGCCGGCTCATATCATCCTGCGCGGACTGATGCAGGGGCTGAACGATAGCATCGACAACGACTACCGCGCCACGATGCCTCTGCTCTACCTGAAACTGCAAGAATGCCTGAACGCTGTGGCGCTGGTTCAGCCCTCCCTGTACCAGTGGCTCAGACAGAAGAATGTGGAGGACAAGATAAACCTACGCGAGTTTATGGAGGTTTATTGGAAGAATAACGAGCCGCTCGAACAAATGGCTGCCGCCAGCGGGCGCAGCCTCTCAACCTTCCGCCGCGACTTCATGGCAGAATTTGGTACTACGCCCAGCAAATGGCTTTTGCAGAAACGCCTCGAAGCAGCCTATGCCCTCATCAAGGACAACCACTCCTCTCCCTCCTCGTTCATCTATGAGATAGGCTTTGAAAGCTTCTCGCATTTCTCCCGCACGTTCAAAGCCCAATACGGCATTTCCCCCTCCGACATGCTCAAAAGCTGTAAGGGAAAGTGAGGGGTATTAGGCCTGTGCCAACAAAAACTTATAAAGAGGAACAACCTCAATGTTCAAGCCCAACTCGTCTAAAGGAATAGTTTCCTCCTGGTCGTAAGTGACGATGATGCACCTTTTTGCTTGCAGGAACTTGCCGACTTTCTGCAAGGCTGTCACCTCACGGTTTCGGGTAGTCTCGCCAGCAATGTGGTAGGACGCTTGAACGAGCAGCCCTTCACTGGGAACGCAAAAGTCAACCTCCACGTTCTTATTATAATAATATAGGTCTTCCCCGTAACGCTTATAGAGCTGAATGGCCACGAGGTTTTCCAGCAACTTTGTCTCCGGCTGGAAAAGGAACAGGTTAAGAATGCCGTTGTCGTAGAAATAGTGCTTCTTGATGGTTTCGCGCTCCGACACAGAGTCGGTAAAGC
>CAVKGN010000090.1:0-8442 GCA_963655595.1 uncultured Oscillospiraceae bacterium | reverse complement strand
TATTGCATTTTCCCAGTAGCCAACTCGTTTTTTAGGAAATCGTATACGTAGCGTGGACTTTGATAGTAGAGGGCAGCTTTGTCGTCTATGGCCTTTTGGTAGGTTTCGGAGTTGACGACTGTCCAAATGGCCTCCGACATGGTTTTCGCTTTGCCGTCTTCTGTAAGCAGTATGGCAAGTTTCGTTACCATGTCGTTTTTCATGAGTTCCTTTTCGTTAATCATCTTTTTACGCATTTAAGGAGTGACAATGCTTTTGCTGTGCCGAAGAAATACTGAATGGTCATACCTTTCATGTATTTGAGTTTGCTTACAAGTGTAGGCAGGTCAATCAGCTGGTTCTCGTATTTCCATAGTTGCAGGCCTACACGGTCGTTTGCTATCGGACCGATAACTATGTCGTAGTTGTGTATGGGCTTTCCTGTGCTATTGTTCCGATTAGCTAAGATGAACTCCGCCCATTCTTCGCTGTAGTTTTCAAATCGAAGTAGGTGGAGAGTCTCCATTGCAGCCTTGTCGATTTCATACTCCATGACCACAGGGGAACCCTGTTGTTGCTCCACTTTGATGTGAGCCATGTTGAGGGCTTGGTCGTAGTCGGGCGATAGGTAGAAGCCTTTCCCGAAGTCTTTGTTCGGCTTTGACTTTTGCAGGTCTATTGTGTCGAATGCTTGGTTAGTTCCGTGGTAAAGTTTCATTGTATCCCTCCTCCCATTTTGCTGCAATATTCTGTCATGTCGTCTACTACCGACGTGAACGACTGTGTATGCAGGTAGTCGTAGTGTCGCTCAATGAAGTTGATGCCTTTGTAGCGAAACAGGTAGTTGAACGCTTGCTTGAGCGTTAGTCCGTGGCGTTTTCCAAACTCGTAAAGGAAAACCACCGTCCATTCTATTTTGTCTTTTACGCTGTACTCCATACCTGTTGTCAGGGGCTTGTTAGTGCCTCTTGCTGCAAAGGTAACGTTTTTGCGCTATTACACCCTCTTCCGTCCATAACGGCGCAAGTCCGGGTCTTGCCGAAAGTAGCAAAGCCCGGACTTGGATGTTATAGAGTGGGAAGGGAGTTATGCCTCCACCTTTTGGTAGTAGCGGCGGCTGGCCTCCTTTTGGCGGTCGAGCGAGAAGTTTGAGACGCGCTTGAGGTAGCCGATGATGCGGGTGAGGTAGTCGAGGTTCGTACTGCCGCACTTGGGGCACTTGTGCAGGTGGTGCTTGTCGATGTTGCCGCAGTCGTTGCAGAGCGTGTTGGGGATGTTGAACGTGAAGTAGTTGCATCCCTCCTTAGCAGCTACGCGGAGCAGCTGACGGTACTGCGGAGCAGAGAGGTGCTCGTCGAGGTTCATGTGCAGGGCAGAGCCTCCCGTAAGGTGCTCAATGAAGCGGCGGCCGTGCAGGCGGAACTTCTCGATGATGTCGGTGTTGGGATCCTCCACCACGTAGAAGTAGGAGTTGTAGCAGTCGCGCGGCACGTAGTAGCCCGCCTCGCGGTCCCAGCGAGCGTGCTTCACGCCCACGTTCTCGGCCGGAATCATTTCGCAGTTGAACATTACGTCCTTCGTGCGGTACTGGCGATTATAGCCCTCGACGAGCCCCAGGATGTTGCCCACGAATTCCTCGTATTCCTTGTTGTCGCTGATGGTGATGCCCAGGCTCTCGGCAGCCTCCACCATACCGTTTACGCCGATGGTGAGGTACTGACGCTTGATGTTGATATATCCGGCGTCGAAGAGCGGGAGCATGCCCTTGTCCATGAGGTGCTTGAGGTTAGCGTTGTAGGCGAGCTGCACCTTATGCATGAGGTCGATGATGTCGTCGAGGTATTCCACGTAGGAGCGTCCCTCGCGCGTGGCCTGCTGTACGCAGCGGTTGAGGTTCACCGTCAGCACCGACTTCGAACCCGTCGACACACCGCCGGCACCAAGCGTGTAGCTGAAACCGTTGTCCTGTATCTCGTTGCGCAGACGGCAGCATGATGCCAGCGAGTCAGCGTTGTCGCTCATGTAGGTGAAAAAGCTGTGGCCCTCGGCGTACATCTCGGCAGTGAAGTCGCCGTATTCCTTGTCCACTACGTCGCCGTCCTTTGAGAGCAGCGCCATCGTCTCAACGGGGAAGGTGAGCACGGCCTTCGTACGCTCCTGGTTGAACCACTTCATGAAGCGGCGCTGCAACCAGTCGAGCGCGGGCCATGAGGGACGTGAGCCATCGGGGAAACGGAACTCACCGAAGATGCTCTCAAAGTAGTACTTGTCGTAGTAGCTTATGTTCCAGAACACCGACTGGAAGTTCCTTGCGCCCGTGGGCTGGTTGATGGAGTAGACAATCTGCTCAAAGCTGTCGGTAATCACCTTGTCGATGGTGCGCTGACGGGTGGAGAGGTCCACCACCTTGTCGGCGTGTTCGTAGTAGTCGGCGCCGTACTCCTGTTCCAGGAAGTGGCTCATATACATAAGGAACTCCGGCGTGGCGCATGCCCCTGAGAGCATAGAGCTAACGATGAACACCATATTGACAAAGCCGCCACAGAAGCTTTTCAGGTTGCTCGGTGCCGTGGAATTGCCGCCAATGTCCTTAGTGCCGTTGAGCAACCAAGGATACATGGTGATGGAGGCGCAGTAGTTGGCGAGCGACGTTTCGTCGTTCTTGTAGATAAAGTGGTTCTTGAGCAGGTAGATGTAGCGGTCGGCAAGCTCCTTGCCATACATCTCCTTGATGCGGTCGCAGAGCAAACGGCGGTTCAGGCGTATGAAGCCCTGCTTAGGCAGTTCGCCGATGAGCGTAGCGATGTTCTTGTTCTCCACGTTGGCGTTGGAGTCGTACTTCGAACCCGTGGCGGGGTTGGCCGAGTTGCAGTAGTTGATGAGGAAGCGCAGCTTGTCGGCCGTTTCGCGGTCGTCCTCGTGGCGCTTACGGTAGAGCATAAAGGCCTTAGCCACCTCGAAGTGCTTTTCGGCCATAAGGGCAACCTCCACCTGGTTCTGCACGTCCTCCACGTTCATGCCGTTGCAAAATCGCAGACGCTGCATGATGCGGTTGAGCTGTTCCGCGTCAACAGCCTTGTTGCGCGACTGGAAAGCTTTGATGATTGCAGACTTTATTTTGTCGATGCTAAGCGGCTCTGTGGTGCCGTTGCGCTTGGTGATGATGAAGTTGTCCGTACACATATTTCTAAGTGTTGTTTTTATGGTTTTGTAAGGCGTTTTTGCGACGGTCGTAGCGGACGAAAGTTGTCCGTTTTGGAAAACTTTTTCGTTTTTCGCTCGTCAAAAGTTGTCCGTTTGGGCAAAGCGGAAGAGAGCAAGCTTCCCTTGCGCACCTCGTAGGGCGAAATGCGTCAGACGACTGTTCAAAAACGTGGGTAAACTAAAATTCTTCGATGGTTAGAGTAGACCGCAGTAAATGGCTAACTCGTTGAATGTCAATGCTTTGTGCGCATTGCTTTGGCCTCATAGAAGGCTGGTTGGGGCGTATTCGATTCCCCTCTTGGGGGAGAATGATTGGCTGCCGGTTTCGCCCTCAACCGTTGGCAAAAGTACGGCAAACTTTCAGAGATAACAAGAAAACAAAAAGGATTTTTCGGAAAACTTTCGGACAACTTTCTTCGAACAAAGTTGTCCGTTTGTTGCTTTACTTTACCTGCCTCGCGCTTATGTATTGAGAACCAAACAGATTGCATATTTCAGCTCCTCCGAGCCGCAAAAATGCCCCCCGACGGGAGGTCGTTCAGCTCGTCCGCCACGGAGTCATTTTTACTCCCTGAGGATGTTGTCGTTCATCGTACGATGAACGTGTGTCACTCGTACGATGGACATGTGTCACTTGTACGGCAGCCGTGTGTCCATCGTACGACGGACGACAACTACATTGGGGCTGATATCAATCGCCCCGCGGGGGAGAACAGTATCCCCTAATGATAAAATTTTTAGGTATTAGTAAATATTAACCCTAATCGGGGGGGGTAAAACGGAAGAATTGATACTTTTGCCATCCCTACATGCCAAACCAGGTATCAAGTGTATTCGCAACAACAACAAATCAATAATAATATAGCTATGAAGCATCTAACCTTTATCCTCACCCTGCTGCTCCTTGTGGCGGGCAGGGTATCGGCTTGGGCGGACAATCTGCCCAAGCTAAGCACCGACAGCGAGAAGCATTACTATCTGCTCCGCTCTTCGTATACGGGCGGTTACGTCACTTGGACAGGCGACGGCCCTTCGGTATGGACGAACGCCCAAGGCTCGGGCAGTGAAAAGGCCAACGTATTCTATTTTACTGCTGGCTCTGACGCAGCCACTGACGGCGAGCTCGATGTGAAGATACACAACCTCGCCACGAGCAACTTGTGGGACGGTTTTGGCGACTGGACCACCGATGGTTCTGAGTGGATAATGTCTGCCAATACGTACAACGGCATAGAAGGCATCAAGATAGCCAATATGACGAGCGGCACGGCGGATTACCTGAGCTACAGCGGGAATCATACCAATCCTGGTATGCACTTCGCATTCATCGAAACAACGGAGGACAACATCGGTGGCCCGGCCACGAAGCTCAGCGCACTGACCTCAGCCCTCAACAATACATCGTACGTAGGCACGCAGGTGGGCACGTACGTGGCTAATAGCCTGCCCGACGCCTATAAGGCGTTGCAAACCTACGATGCTACGTATGCCGACTTTTACAAAGCCACGCGCAACCTCCCCGTTAGCGGCCACTACTACACCATTGCCAATGCGGCAAACACAACCAAGTATGTGCAGGAGAGCTACACCGACAAAATCACTGCCGGAAACGACAAGCTCGCTTGCACCGAGCTGGCAGCCAACCAGATGCCCGCCCTTTGGAAATTTGTGCCGTGCACCACAGAGGGTAGCACGGACCTGTTCTACATTCAGGCGGCCAACAGCGGCGCATTCTTTGGCCTGACGGAGTGGGAACACATTGACGGAGCCAGCGGCGTGGGCGGCGTACACGTGGTGAACAACGTGAGCGACGAACTCATTGGCGTGTACGACCTTTTCGACAAGACGCGCGTGACAGCCTCTGGCAGCGCAACGCTCGTACACTACACGCAAGCCGACAGAAGCACCGACCATCGCGGCACGCTGTGCTACTCGTCCGACACCAAGCTTGCGTCCTGGAACGACACGAAAGAAGGGCTCAATAACTGGAACATTGTGGAAGTAACCAGCATACCCGTCACCATTGGTGCCACGGGTTACGCCACGGTCAACCTGCCCTGCGCCGTCACTATCCCCACGGGTGTGACTGCCTACACGGGTACGGCCAACACTACGGAAGGCGTGATGAAACTCTCGGCTCTGAGCAACGTCATCCCCGCCAATACTCCCGTCATCCTCACCGCTACACAGGGCACTTACACATTCCCCATCGCCTACGACAATGCCGACGCAGCTCCCACCAATGACCTCAGCGGCACACTCGCTCCCGCTGCCATTGCCGCCGATGCTACGGCCTACACGCTGCGCAACAGCACGAGCAAGGGCGTGGGACTGTACAAAGTAACCGACGCGTCTGACCGCACCATCCCAGCCAACAAGGCGTACTACGGTTCGCTCAACGTCAGTGCCTCCGCAGCAATGCTGGTCTTCGACTTTGAAGGCGGTAGTACAACGGGTATTCACGCAGCTAAAACGGGCATCGACACAACCGAGAGCTACTACGACCTCAACGGCCGCCGCACGCTGTTCCCCTCGCACGGCGTTTACGTAAACAGCCGCGGCGAAAAGGTTTTCATCAAGTAAATAGAAGTCACACAGATTAAGCTACTTAGCAATGAAAAAGACATACATAGCCCCACAGTTGGAACAGTTGCATTTTGCCCCCGAGGCGCACCTGTTGCTTGAGTCGGGCAACAAAGATTCCCTCAATATGGGCGAAGCAAGTGACGCTGGCGGAGCGTCCGAATCCCTCTCCGCACAGCGCATCTGGCACAACGACGATGCTCCCATCTGGGGCAACGAGTAAACAAACGGAGTAAACGAAAAAGGCTGAAAGCCGCGCCCAACAATGTGGGCAGGGCTTTCAGCCTTTTTTGTGGTTGTTCCGCTTGCCGTTGATGTTATCAGCAAGGGGAAACGTTCCGTTGTCTCAGCCTGCGCATTTGCCTCTCCGCCGCCGCGTGAGCCGTGCTATGAAACCTCGGTTCGTTGGCAGGGGATGGCTTTGCGCCGGTAGACTCTTTACTTCAAGTTGGGGTTGATGTCGCCCCACTTGTCGATGGCGGGAATGATGCCGAGCTCAATGCACTCGTCGCGCATGGCAGCTACGTGCTTGTAGCTCTCCTTGAGGGCAGCCATTTCCTCGGCTGAGCCTACAACTTCCTCGTAAGCGGAACCCTTCTCGGAGATAGTCACCTCCATGGCCATCATGATGTGGTCAATGCCAGCGAACGACACGTAGCGACCAGCAGGCCACTGGAACTCTTCGCCGCCCATGGCAGCCTCGATCATACGAACCGACACGTAAGCCGGGCTCTGGAACGAGGAACGACCGCGGAGCTTGATGATGTTCGAACCGCCCTGGATGGTCTTCTGCTTAATGTCTTCCCAAGCTTCGGCAGAGAGCTTGTCGGTGCCGATGAGGCTGGTGAGGGGAGTGCCCTGCACCTTTACGCTGCTGGCAAAGGGAGCCATGGCTTCGCCGTGACCACCGTAAGTGCGGCAACCCGTTACCTCGCTCTGAGCTACGCCGAAGTGCTTAGCCAACTCGCTCTGCAAACGGATAGAGTCGAGAGCTGCGAGAGTAGAAACCTGAGAAGGCTTCAAGCCAGACCAGATGAGGGTTACGAGACCCGTTACGTCGGCGGGGTTGAAGATGATAACCACGTGCTTCACGTCGGGGCAGTAGCTCTTGATGTCCTTACCGAGCTGCTCAGCTACGCCAGCGTTGCCCTTGAGAAGGTCCTCGCGAGTCATACCCTGCTTACGGGGAGCACCACCTGAGGAGATGATGTACTTAGCACCGGTGAAGGCTTCCTTCACATCGGTAGTGTAGGTGAAGTTTACGCCCTCGAAACCGCAGTGGCGCATTTCCTCGGTCACACCTTCGAGACCGGGTTCGTAAACGTCGTAGAGGCAGATGTTGGGAGTGAGGCGAAGCATGGCAGCCGTCTGGGCCATGTTAGAGCCAATCATGCCGGCTGCACCGACAATGACAAGTTTGTCGTTAGTAAGAAATGCCATAACAATAGTTTTGCTATAAATTGTGTATGTGTGTGTTGCTGTTTTTGCACCGTGCGGGCTTACTTGCCTGCAAAGGTGAATTGTTCGAGTTTGAGCGTGCCGCAGGCCTCAATGATGCCTACGTATTGCTTGAAGTGCGGGGCTGCCATGTGCTTCTGGAGCGAGGCTTCGTCCTGCCACGTTTCGCAAATCATGAACACGTCGGGACGCGTGGCGCTCTCAAACGTGTCGTAGGCCACGTTGCCCTCATCGGCCCTCGACGCAGCGGTCAGGGCGATAGCAGCTTCGAGGGCTTCGGAATACTTGCCCTCGTTGGCCTGGAAAAAGCAGTTCAGTCTGATCATAGATATATTGTGTATGGGGGGAGTTGCCGTTAGAACAAATAAGCTACCTGAACCTGGAACGTGTTCGTCTTGTACTTCAGCTCGTAGTCCTGGTTTGTGCCGCTGTACTTCTCGCCAATGATGGCCTTGCCGGCTTTGCCAAGCGCGAAGTTGTAGCCTATGCCCACTTCGAGGTGGCTCAGGAGGCGTACGCCCGCACCAATGTTCCACGTGGTGTTCATGTTCTGCTTGCTGAAATTAGTGCCAGAACCGAGGTTCTTCCACTTCATGTTTTGCAGGGCAAAGCCAAACTGCGGACCCGTGCTGACATAGATGCCGGCCTTGCTGCCAAGACCGATGTTGTAGCGAATGTTGATAGGGATTTCGATAGTACGATACTTCTCCGTGACGGATTGGCTCGGCTGCACGCCGTAAACGTCGTTCGTCAAGTTGCTGGCGTCGTCGCTGGTGATGTTGAGGCTGCGCTGCGAGAATTCAAGCGCGGCGTCAATGCCGATGCCCAGCGCGGTGTTGAATTCTACCTTCGGGCCAATGTACCAACCTGCGCGGTTGTCGGAGGAGAAATTGTCCTTGGCCGATCCTGAATATTTAAGCTTGGTAAGGTTCAGGCCGCCCACAATACCATAGCTGAACGACTGCGCCTGAGCGGTGCCCCATGCCATGCCAAGCACAAGGGCCAAGAGGAGTTTGATCTTCTTCATGTATTTCGTGTGTTTGCGCTTTTCATGGGCTTCCTCGCCGCCGTCGCGGCAACGCCCTGATTGCAAGGCAAAATTATAAAAACTTTCTGGGAATAGCCCGTTCCCCTTTCTTTTTGTGCTCACTCACAGTGCTGCGGCTTTGTGTCATTTGCCGAAGTGTCAAAATATTTATTTCTTTTGACGCTTGGGCA
>CAVKGN010000089.1:0-8547 GCA_963655595.1 uncultured Oscillospiraceae bacterium | reverse complement strand
TTCAAAAGCGCGGCTTCTCTATCATCCCCATCAACGAAGCCGACGAGATGCACTATGCCAACAATTACCTGACAATCGCCCCCAGGCACGTCATGATGGTCGGCGGACAGTCTGACGAACTGCGCAACGAATTGAAGAAACACGGAGTGACAGTGGAATGGGTTCCCCTGGAAAACCTTATCGACGGATACGGTGCTGCCCATTGCATGACGCAGGTGATGCAAAGGGCGGCGCATTGACGGTCGGTTTTGCCGTTATTCCTTATTGAAGTATCTTTGCGGCAGGAAAAGCACACGCTTGCACATGAAAAACTTACTGTCTTTGCCGCCCCATGTGGTCAACGTGTTTCACGCTGTTACGGGGCTTTCACACGAAGAATATTACGTCACGTCCGACCCCAAGGGGCACAAGCTCGGTTCGGGAGGTGGCACGGCGTGGCTTCTCCAGTCGGCACACCGGGCGGAAAGTCCTTCCGAGCCTTTTGCCGAATGGTTGGCTCGTGAAAAGCGCATCTTGCTCCATGCTGGCGGGCAGAGCCGTCGTTTGCCGGCGTACGCCCCGAGCGGCAAGATACTCACCCCCATACCCGTTTTTCGCTGGGCGCGGGCCCAGGCAGTCGATCAGTCGTTGCTCGACTTGCAACTCCCCCTCTACCAAGACATAATGCAGAAAGCACCCGCCGCCTTGCGCACCATGGTGGTGAGCGGCGACGTGTACCTGCGTGCCACTGACCCCTTGCAGGATATTCCCGAGGCCGACGTAGTGTGCTACGGGCTTTGGGCAGAACCCGAACAGGCCTCGCACCACGGCGTGTTCTTGATGAACAGGCAGAACCCCGCGGAGCTCGACTTTATGTTGCAGAAGCCCTCCATTGAGCAGCAGTCGCAGCTAAGGCAGACCCACCTCATGCTGATGGACATCGGCGTGTGGCTCTTGTCGGACAAGGCGGTGATGAGGCTCATGGACAAAACGTCTGCACTGTCGGACGGACAACAAGCCGAAATTTTCCCTAACACATACGACCTGTACAGCGACTTCGGTTGCGCCCTCGGCAACAACCCCTCGCGCCCCGACGCAAAGCTTGCCGGACTGAAAGTGGCCATCCTGCCGCTTCCCGGCGGTGAGTTCTACCACTATGGTACGGGGAGCGACATGATCAGTTCCACCGTGGCCGTGCAGAACCTCGTGAAGGACCAGCGGCTCATCCTGCAAAAGGGCGTGAAGCCGCAGTCGTCCGTCGTTACGCAGAACACCGTGCTGGAAAGTCGTCCTGCACCGTCCACGCGCAACGTGTGGATTGAGAACGCCTACGTGGGCAAAGGTTGGCACTACGAAAGCAACCACATCATTACGGGCGTACCGCAGAACGATTGGCACATCTCTCTGCCCGAGGGCGTGTGCGTCGACGTGGTACCCATAGGCGAGGAGCAATACGCCCTGCGCCCCTACGGCTTCGACGATGCCTTTCGGGGCGACGTGACTGACAGCAGCACGCTATTCATGGGCAAACCCATCGCAGGTTGGCTTGCCGCCCGCAGCATCCCTGCCGAAGAACTTATACGGACGGACGACCTGCAAGCTGCGCGGCTCTTCCCCGTCATGGACGACGTGTCGCTCATGGGCCGCTTGCTCGAGTGGTTTATTGCCGAGCGACCTGACAACGAACTCACTACGGTGTGGCGTAGCCTTCCGAGGCTTTCGGCCGACGAACTTTCCGAACAGGCAAATCTCGTGAGGCTCTTTGCCCAGCGCAAGGCTATACAAGCAAAGGCACTGCCGCAGATTGCCGCCAACTGGCAGCGCAGCGTGTTCTACCAGACAAACCTGAAAGACATGGCGGCGAAATACGTGGCTGGCAAATGGACATTGCCCGAACAGCTGACCGCCGATGCTCCCCTCATGACGCGCATTCACGATGCCATGTTCCGTGCCGAAGTGTTGAGGCCGACCGATGAAGCGCAGTCCTCACACTACGAGCGACAGGCATTCGCTTTGTTGCGCGAGGGACTCGTGGCGAACGCCCTGCGCCGAAAGGTCTTGCCCCGCATGACCACCTATTCCGACCAAATCGTTTGGGCAAGGAGCAGCGTGCGCATCGACGTGGCAGGCGGCTGGACCGACACCCCTCCTTACAGTCTCACAACGGGCGGCAACGTGGTGAACCTTGCCGTCAACCTCAACGGGCAGCCCCCCTTGCAGGTGTATGTGAAGCCCTGCAAGGATCCCGTGGTGATATGTCGCTCCATCGACTTGGGCGCCATGGAACGCATCGAGACCTACGACGAACTGCGCCAGTACAACAAGGTGGGCTCGCCGTTCTCCATCCCCAAAGCCGCCCTGACGTTGGCTGGCTTCCTGCCAGGCTTTGGCGAAGAAACGTTCGCCACGCTCCGCGAGCAGTTGCAGAGTTTTGGCTGCGGCATCGAAATAACCCTCTTGGCTGCCATCCCAGCAGGGTCGGGTCTTGGCACGAGCAGCGTGCTCGCCTCGACGGTGCTTGCTGCTCTGAGCAACTTCTGCGGACTGGGCTGGGACAACAACGAGGTGTGCAACCGCACCCTCGTTCTCGAACAGCTACTCACCACGGGTGGCGGTTGGCAGGACCAGTATGGCGGTGTGCTTCCCGGCGTAAAACTCCTGCAAACGTCCATCGGTTTCGACCAGAACGCCGTGGCGCGCTGGTTGCCCAACACGCTTTTCGACAGTCCCGATACGGCCCCGTGCCACTTGCTCTACTACACTGGCGTGACGCGGACGGCAAAGAATATCCTGGCGGAGATTGTGCGCGGAATGTTCCTCAACAACACGCGCCACTACCACCTGCTCGACCGCATGAAGCAGCACGCCCTTGCCATGTTCGACACCATGCAGACCAACGACCTCGAAAGCTATGGGCGCATGGTGCGGGCCACGTGGGAGCAGAACAAAGCGCTCGACGCAGGTACCAATCCGCCCGTCATCGACGAGCTCTGCCGCCGCATCGACGACCTTTGCTACGGCTACAAACTCCCCGGTGCCGGCGGTGGCGGCTTCCTCTACATGATAGCCAAGGACCGAGAGGCGGCGCAGCGCATCCGCACGTTGCTCAATGATAGTCCCCTGATGCCCAACTCACGCTTCGTGGACATGAGCGTGTCGGCAAAGGGCTTGCAAGTAAACAGAAGTTAACTCTATATAAATAGCACAAGAACCATGAACAAATTGTGGCGCAAACTGTTGCTCCTCGTGGCAATGAACGCCGGTATGCTCACAGCAGCCGCCCAGCAACAGGTTGCCGTATTTACGTTGAATGATTTCCACGCCGCCTTTGTCCGCAACGATGACAAAGGTATTGTAGGCGCACCCTCCATACTCCAAACACTCGACTCGCTCAAACGCGTGTACCCGTGCAACGTCACCGTTTCGGCGGGCGACAACTTCGGTGGTAGCTACTTCTACAACGCTACGCACGGTGTGCTGCTCCCCGAATTCTACAACGAGATGGGCATACGCATCTCCGCCGTGGGCAACCACGAGTTCGACGACGGTCAGCGTTCGTTGGCGGAGAAGTGGACGAACCTGGCTGAACGTCCCAAGGACTGGGACATTACCTATGTTTGCGCCAATGTTCGCAGCACGACTACGGGAGCAGTGCCGCAGTTTGCCTCTCCCGTGGTGTCCGTGCCCGTGCAGTTGCCCGACGGCAAAACGTTCCGCGTGGCTTTTGTGGGACTTATCGCCTCGTCCACACCCCAACAGGCCAGCGTGCGCAAGTTGCAAGGGCTCGACTTCGACGGCAAGTACAACGCCGTGATCGACTCCGTCCTGCGTCTGCCCGAGGCCTCGCTCGTGACGGATGCCAATCTGCGCATCCTGCTCACGCACATCGGCAGCTCGATGAATGCAGAAGGCAAACCCCAGTGGGACGACAAGGACGCAGCCAAACTCTACGCTATCGACAGCCCGCTGTGGCACGGCATCATCTCCTCGCACAGCCACATGCCGGTTTGCGGCACAATTGGCAAACGCCAATACCCCATAGAGCAGGGACGCTGGCACGGCGACTACATCGGCATGCTCCTCTGCACGCTCGACAACGCCACGATGCAGGTTGTCAAGGTAGAGCCGCGGCTTGTACGCGTCACGCCTAAGGACACTTTTGAACCTCGTGCCGCCCGTTTGCAGGCGAAGATTGACTCGCTGTTGCAGCATACCTGCACCGCTGGCGGAACGTCCATCGGCACCAAGTTGGCCGACGTGTCGCACAACATGGTGCACGAACGCGAGGACAACCAGAAACAGACGGAGATGGGCACGCTCGTGTGCAAGGCTTACGCGGAGGCTTTCCGCAAGGCGGCCAAGCTCGGTGATGCCGCACCAATTATAGGATGCAGCCATTTTGGCAGCATTCGTGCCGGCTTCACAAAGGGTTCTGTCAGTGTGCTCGACGTGGGCGAGGTTCTGCCTTTCTCCAACGCCATCCGTGTATTCCGCCTGACGGGAAAGCAACTGACGGAACTCGTGGAGTTTGGCTTGCACAACCAGCGTTTCGGACGTATTCAGACGGGCAACCTCGAAATCGTACAGGATGCCGACACGCACGTCAAGTCGCTCACCTATGTTAGTCCTCAGGGAACGCGCATAGCGGTGAAGCCTAAGGGCAAGTACTACCTTGCGGCCGACGACTTCATGACGCACGGAGGCGACGGCTATGCGCCCTCGTTCTTCCCCGACAGTCAGGAGGTGAAGGCGGACGGTATGCCGTTCACCACCGACGCCTTTGTCGACTACCTGCGCGGTGGCTCGTTCTGATTTCTCCGTTAAACTACACATATATAATATATAGGTACTCTCTCTCGTGGCACTATTTTCCCTTCCCCCTTCTTCGCAAAAGGCCGACTTAAACCTTAGCGGTTTCTTTGGCGGCGCAGCTCCGTCTACGGCAGTGGCCAAACGCACGCTTGCCCCCGAATGGGCGGTGCAAAGCGGCGTGCAACTCACCTGGCCTCATGCCGCCACCGACTGGGCTTACATGCTCAACGAGGTGACCGAGTGCTACCTCAGCCTGGCTTACGAGATAGCCCGGCGCGAAACGCTCCTCATCGTTTGCCCCAACGTGGATCAGGTGCGCTCGTTGCTCCAAACTCGTTTGCCGCAGAGTGTACTGCGCAATGTGCTTTTCAAAGAGTGTCCCACCAACGACACCTGGGCGCGCGACCATGCGTTCCTCTCCGTAACGTCCAGTACGGGCATTGAGTTGCTCGACTTCCGTTTCAATGGCTGGGGAGGTAAGTTCGAGGCCTCGCTCGACAACGCCATCAACTGCCACCTTGTGGAGGGCGAAGAGCCTCTCCTTCGTGGCAAGTACGTGGACTGCCTCCACTTTGAACTCGAAGGCGGAAGCATCGAGACCGACGGACTCGGCACGCTCCTCACCACCTCAACCTGCCTGCTCAACCCCAACCGCAACAGCCAACTGGACAAGGCGCATATTGAGAAACTGCTTGCCGACCGTCTCGGCGTGTCGCACTTCCTGTGGCTCGAACACGGGGCGTTGGCTGGCGACGACACCGACTCACACGTCGACACTCTGGCGCGACTTTGTCCCGACAACAGCATCGTCTACGTGAAGTGCAACGACGAAAGCGACGAACACTATGCTGCCTTGCAACGGATGGAGGAGGAGTTGCAGGCGTTCCGCACGGCGGGTGGCGAGCCTTACCGCCTATTGCCCGTGCCTCTGCCCGAAGCAATCTACGACGAGGACGGCTGCCGACTGCCGGCCACGTACGCCAATTACCTCGTGATGAACGAAGCCGTGCTTTACCCCACCTATGCGCAACGCGACAACGACGAGGCGGCGCGCCAGGTGTTGCAAAAGGCTTTCCCCACACGCGAGATAGTGGGCATCGACTGTCGTCCGCTCATTAAGCAGCACGGCTCGCTCCACTGCGCCACCATGCAGTATCCCCGCGGCGTGCTGCCCGTCGCCCCTTAACCCTCATAACTTGAAACGCAATATGCTGAAAGTAGGAATCATACAACAGAGCTGCACGGCGAGTGTGGCTGAAAACAAAGAGAAACTGCGTGCCAACATTGCCGATGTGGCGGCACAAGGCGCAGAACTGGTCGTGTTGCAGGAATTGCACAATTCGCTCTACTTCTGCCAAGTGGAGAGTACGGACAACTTCGACTTGGCAGAACCCATCCCCGGCCCTTCCACGACTTTCTACGGCGAAATTGCCAAGCAACACGGCATTGTGCTTGTTGCCTCCCTGTTTGAACGCCGTGCAGCCGGTCTCTACCACAACACGGCCGTCGTGTTCGAGAAGGACGGCTCCATAGCAGGCACATACCGCAAGATGCACATCCCCGACGATCCTGCCTACTACGAGAAGTTCTACTTCACGCCCGGCGACCTCGGTTTCCGTCCCATCGACACCAGCGTAGGACGCCTCGGCGTGCAGGTGTGCTGGGATCAGTGGTATCCCGAGGGAGCGCGCCTCATGGCTCTGCAAGGGGCGGAACTGCTTATCTACCCCACGGCCATCGGCTATGAAAGTAGCGACACCCCCGACGAACAGGAACGGCAGCGCGAGGCATGGACCACCGTGCAGCGCGGCCACGCCGTAGCCAACGGCTTGCCCGTGATAGCAGTGAATAGGGTAGGGCACGAGGACGATCCCTCTGGCCAGACAAACGGCATCAACTTCTGGGGCAGCAGTTTCGTAGCCGGTCCGCAGGGAGAAATGCTCTTCCGCGCGTCAAAGACAGAGGAAACGAACACCGTAATCGAGGTAGACCTTCAGCGCAGCGAAAACGTCCGCCGCTGGTGGCCCTTCCTCCGCGACCGCCGCATAGAGGAGTTCAAAGGATTGACCCGTCGGTTCATTGATTGACTATGAATGGGAAAAATGTCAGCAAATTCCTTTTGGACGAACAATAGACATAAAGCGAACAGGTGCGGGCTGAAAGCCCAACAGTCATCAGCCCGGGGTAAAGTCACGAAGTGACGACACCCCGGGTTTAACGTTCCCAATAGTTGCCGCGCTGAAAGTGCAAAAGTAAACAGAGTACCAGCTTAACGAGGGGCAACGCTCAGCTAAGCTTTTGTGGATAACCACAGAAATGCTAATCCCTTGAATCTGTACTTGGTAGCAATGTCTCAGAATTTGGGCTGACACTTTTCCAAAGGTGTCAGCCCTTTTTGCAGTCCTATCTTGGGCAAAAAGGCTCTTCTGAGGCTTTCCAGACGATTTTTTCGGCTCTGTTTTCAAATTGGAAAAGTTTGGAGAAGGCTTATTCGGTTAGGGGGGGGGGTAATTTAGCGGCAAGTATTAACATGTCTCTTTTATGGGACACTGGTGAAACAATATAATCAAGTTGAAAATGGAGAATAGGACGTTGACTAAGGTGATGTGGTTGGAGGAAGACGACTTTGTAGCAGAAGGCTTTATAGAAGAAGCTAAAGATTATGGACTTGATGTGATACGCTTCACAAGTTGGGAAGCTGCGAAAAAAAGTATCGAACAAAACCCAAAAATGTGGGAAGCAATCGTTATTGACCCCGCATGCAAATTAGATGAAGGAGGTGACTCCAATAATCCTAAGAGATTCCTTCCGCAAGTGTTTTGTGACATAACGGCCTTGAGCGTAAAGAATGATATTATCTACCCCTGGTATATCTTTACGAATCGATCTTCGGAAGAATTCCGAGAAATTGTCATTAGGGATAGAGAAAAATTTGACCGAGACTGGAGAAAACCATATTATGTCATAGACCAAGACAGAACGCAATTATTGACAAATATCCAGAAACAAACGTCAAACAGAGAACGCACAAAGGTTCGAGAGGGAATTCATAAAGAGATGTTTGAAAAGCTCGATGAACTTTCTGGTTTTAAAGATGGTTTTACAAAGGAAGACGTTTCGACTATGGAGGACTTGATGATTTCCATTTACGAGAACAAAGATAGCAGCCGATGCAATTTCGTCAATCTTAGGAAGATTATAGAAGGTTTAGTTAAGTCGATGATACATTACAAGATGGTACCAGATCCAGATAGTGATCCGAACTCTCTCCGCAATCCTAGTGGCGAAATTCATCTGAAGGGGTATTGTCGCATCTTGTCAGGCTTAGAACATAATTACAAAACTTATACATTAAGGGAAGAAATCCTTGATAAGGTTGCAGCGTCAAACTTACTGACGATACTAGATTTTTGTCATGGAGGCTCTCATACCAAAAGCACAAATGTCAAAGCCAATAAGAAAGATGTCAATGAATATCTTAAAATAACTGGTACAAAAAATCTTTTGCATGCCTGTACGCTGATGTTGGCAGACATCATCCTTATGTATGGGAAAAACTATGAAGAACATAAAGTCGAAATAGATAGTGGCAAATCGTTTTGGAGCTTGAATACAGACCAAGGCAGGCAGAATTATATCGGTAACTCGTCATACGATTACATTAGAAAATAAATTAATTAACCAAATCTCTTTATAAAAATGGAAGCAAAAAAAGCGTCAATGAACGAAATCTTCGTTACAAATCGCACTTTAAAA
>CAVKGN010000088.1:0-8584 GCA_963655595.1 uncultured Oscillospiraceae bacterium | reverse complement strand
CCGTGCTCTTCTTCGCCGCCTTCAAGGTGACCGACCCCAAGAAAGGCATCGACTATCTCAGCGAAAGTCTCAATCTCCTCCTTCAGGAACATCCCGAACTACGCGAAAAACTCGTGCTCGTACTCGGTGGTCAGCAGTCCGAAGCCATGGCAGGCTCCTTCCCCATACCCACCGTGGCGCTCCCCTTCGACAACAGCGAAGAAGCAATGCGCGCCCGCTATCAGGCAGCCGACCTCCTACTCATGCCCACGCTTATGGACAACCTTCCCAACACCATTGTGGAAGCCATGGCCTGCGGCGTGCCAGTGGTAGGCTTCAACGTGGGCGGACTCCCGCAAATGATTGAGACTGGCGTGAACGGCTACCTGGCCAACTATTGCGACAGCCGCGACTTCGCCCAGGGTATCAGCCGCATACTCTCTTCGCAGAGCTACACGGCCCTGTGCCGCAATGCGCGGGCCAAGGCGGTAAAGGCTTACGCCGAAAGTGCCGTGGCGGAACAGTATCTGCAAGTGTACAGCGCGGCAATGCAAACAAACGAAACGACATAAAACTACATCAACATACAATGGAAACAGAAGCGACAGACACAAGCGTGCCTCCTTCCCCTGCCACAGAAAACACAACAACGGCAGGGAGCAAACAGAACAACCTGAAAATCACCATAGCCACCGTTACGTGGAACGCGGGTAGCCTCATCGGGCGCACCATACAGAGCGTTGAGGAACAGACCTACCCTCACGTGGAACACCTCATCATTGACGGCAACTCGCACGACAATACGCTCGAGCACGTGCACCACTATCAGGAGCGCAACAGCCGGGCCGACATTCCGCACGAGATTGTTTGCATCAGCGAGCCGGACAACGGCCTCTACGATGCCATGAACAAGGCACTCCACATGGCAACGGGGCGTTACATCCTCTTCCTCAACGCCGGCGACGCGCTTCACTCTCCCCACACCTTGGAGGAGATTGCCGAGGCTGCCCGACGGACAACCGTCCTGCCGGCTGTTGTCTACGGCGACACGCACCTTGTGGACAACGAGGGCAAATTTCTGCGCCGCCGCCGGCTAACCCCTCCCGAACAGCTCGACTGGTGTTCGTTCAAGCAGGGAATGGTGGTTTGCCACCAGGCCTTCTTTGCGCGCACGGACATTGCCCGCTACACCGCCTACGACCTTCGCTACCGTTTTTCCGCCGACTTTGACTGGTGCATCCGTATTATGCACCAAGCCTCTGAGCAACACCTGCCCCTGACCAACGCCCACACCGTGGTGGCCGACTACCTGAGCGAAGGCCTCACCACGCGCCACCACAAGGCCTCGCTCTTTGAGCGTTTCCGCATCATGGCGAAGCACTACGGCCTGGCTGCCACCGTTATGCAACACCTGTGGTTCGTTGTGCGTAGCTTTACGAAGAAATAGCCTTCCTCGTCTCCTCCCCCACCCCTCCTCAAATGAAAAATCCCGCTGAATCCCCCACGTCCGAATCCCTTTACCTCTGGGCCACCTCGCGTTGTGCCGTAAAGGAGTATTGCCGCAGCGAAATCAAGGAGAAATTGCTGCAAAAGGGGGCGTCAGTGACCGTGGCCGACGCACTTATCAGTCGGCTCGAGAAGGAGCGGTACATCGACGAGGAGCGATACGCTCGGGCTTTCGCGGCGGATAAGTTCCGCTTTGCCCACTGGGGGCGCGTCAAAATTCGTTACGCACTCCAGCTTAAGGGAATAGACTCGAATATCACCAACGAGGCTCTTTCTCTCCTCCCGGAGGACGACTACCGCGAGGAACTCCTCGCCTTCATCCGCTCACGCAGCCGCAGCTGCAAAGCCGATTCCCCCTATGCCCTGAAACAAAAGATAGCCCGCTCCGCCATCAACCGCGGTTTTGAGCCGGGCATCGTCTTCAGCCTCCTCGATGAGCTGGGCCTCCTCGGCGAAGAGGACGAATAGCCGCAGCGCAGACTTCCATCCCCTCCGTCAAAATCATTCCAACCCCCAAACTTCTCAAACTTACCCCCGAGCTATTTGCCGTCCACCGTACGACAGACACACGTCCGCCGTACGAGTGACATGTGTCCGTCGTACGAGCTACACACACCCATCGTACAACGTCCATCAAATAGCCCCAAAATCGTATCCACAACCACGCGGCCAACGCCCATCACCCCAGGCAAACTGGAAAAAAGTTGCACAAGCGCCCCCAAAAACCTGGAAAAAAGTTGCAGATTTGCACACGAAAACCTGGAAAAAAGTTGCACGAGAGGCACTAAAACCCTGGAAAAAAGTTGCAGAACATGCTTAAAAGGAAGATTGTCAAGCAGTTGGAGGCATGGAAACAGAACACCGCGAACAAGGCCCTCTTGATTAAAGGAGCGCGTCAGGTGGGGAAGACTACTGTTGTCCGCCAGTTTGCCAAAGCTAACTACAAGAACTTTGTGGAAATCAACTTCGAACAAACGCCTACTGCCAAGCAGGCGTTCGAAGGCAACCTGGATGCCCGCTCCATCCTTATAAACCTCTCCGCAATGGGGTACGGGCCTTTGGAACCAGGCCAGACGCTTATTTTCTTCGACGAAATTCAGTCATGTCCCAATGCGCGGACGGCCATCAAGTTCCTGGTGGAGGACGGATTGTACGACTACATCGAGTCTGGCTCGCTGCTCGGCATAAACTACAAGGACGTATCGTCCTACCCTGTGGGCTTTGAGCGCGAGCTGGAAATGTTTCCGCTCGACTTCGAGGAATTTCTGTGGGCCTGCCACATCGGCGACGACGTGATTGGGCTGCTACGTGACTGCTACGACAACCTGCGCCCTGTGCCCGACTTCCTTCACCAGCAAATAATGGAGCGATATCGCCAGTACCTGATAGTGGGCGGCATGCCCGAGGTGGTGGCCACTTACCTAACGAACGAAGACTTCAACAAGACGATTGCCAACCAACGGGACATATTGTCGGGCTACCGGAACGACATTTCGAAATACGCCGGGACGGACAAACTACTGGTGAAATCGGTGTTCGACGCCATCCCCGGACAGCTGAGCAAACAGGACAAGCGTTTCATCCTCGCCTCAATAGAGAAGAACGCCTCGCGCCGCAAGTACGGCGCACCCACCCAATGGCTGGTGGACGCAGGCATGGCTTACTACTCCTTCAACGTGGGCACGTTTGAATTGCCCTTCCCCTGCCACGAAGACCTCCGGCTCTACAAGCTCTTCCTTGTGGACTGCGGACTGATGTGCGCCATGATGCTCAACGGCATTCAGACAAAGGTGCTAACGGGCGACATCTATGTGAACGAAGGCGCCATGACAGAGAACTACGTGGCGTGCGAATTAGCCAAGCACGGCGTCTCGCTAAACTATTACGACAGGAAAAGTAAGCACGAACTGGACTTTGTATTCCCCGAAGGGAACAAAATCTCAATCATTGAGGTGAAGTCAGGAAAGGACTATAAGAAGCACGCCTCGCTCAACATGGCGCAGACGCTCTTTGCCGACAAAATCGGCCGCCGAATCGTGATGAGCGGCAACAACTTGGAGCATGAAGACGGCGTTGTGTACCTGCCACTCTACATGAGTATGTTCATAGTACGGGCGAACGACCTGACATAACGGGAGAGCGGGATGAACAGAAACAGCAACGTTCCTGACTAGCAGATTTGCCAAGCAGGAACGTTGCTGTTTTGGTTTGGGGGGAGAGGCTGTCACTCCCCTGCCGCTGCGTCGCTGCCCAATGGGCGGTTCTTGCGGAAGCGGGTGGTGCGGTCGGTTAGCGAACCGTCGGCTCTCGACACAGCGTAGAAGCGTTGGTTGGTTGTTGGAGCTGATAGCGGCCCCAGTTTCGACACATACGCTCCCAGCTTTACATAGTCGAGCGAACGGGCAAGTTCGTCGGACTCGGGCAGCCACATACGCCCTGAATACCAGCCCGTACGGATGCGCCCGTCGTAGTGGCGGCGTACGAACTCGGCAAGTCGCAGGAGCGTTTGCGGGTCGTTGTCGCCCCCCTGAAAACCTACGCAGGTTATGGTGTCGCCATAGGAGTCGACCAAGGCGGCAAGCCGTTCTTCGGTGAGTTCCTCGCCGATGTCAGCGCGTAGGTACTCGCTGTGGCACCCTGGGCAGCGGTTGGGGCAGAGCGTGAGGTTGACGGCAAGCGTAACCTCGTCAGGATACTCTTGGAAGACTATGTCGTAATTGTTGTACTTTATCATTGTTCTGACGGAAACGTACGTTACGCAATGCGGCTGAAACCACGGCCGTTCAGTATGCCGCGGTTTCAGCCGCAGAATATGTGGCGTGCTTGTTACTTAGCCTCTACTTTGAGGTTGGTCACTTTGCTTTTGAACGCCCCGGCGTGGCGCAGGGGGAACACGAGGGTGCGCTGATAGTAAATCTGGTCGGTGGGTTGGTACACCACAGGTTCGTAGGTGTACGTGCCCTTCACCTGATAGTGGGCGCGGTCCTGATCGCGCATCACGTAGAGCGTCTTGGGCGAGAGTTCCTCCTTCAACTGGCCATCTACGAGCAGGCGCGTAGCCTTGTTGGTGCCCTCGATGGTGATTGTGTGCTTCTCGCCAGCAGGTACGCGGTAGTTGAACAGATTGCGGTAGCCCTCACGCTCAAAAGCGAGCTTGCCCTGATCGGGATCGGCCAGGTAGACCACAGCATTGGCGGAGCGGAAGAGTTCCGTGCCCTTGTCCTCGCTGGCTCCCTCTACGGTGAACGTCACTGCGTAGTTGTAGCCCACCTCTTCGGCGCTGAGCGTTTCGCCAGGGTTGACCACGTCCTTTTCAAGCACCACGGTGCCAGGCTGTCCGAGTCGGCCGAGTTCGTTCACGCCCGGAGCCTCGCTGAGTGCGGCACGCTTCTGGTCGAACTCGGCGTAGGGGAGCTTCGTCTCCTTACCGGTCCAGCACTTCACGGCAAGCGTTTGCAGCGCAGGGTACACGCGGTGGTGAATATCCTTAGTGGAGATGCCGTTGCCGGCGTGGTCGTTCCATACGGCAAACATACCGCCGAGGATGTCGGGGTCGTTTTCCTCAAACGTTTGGCTGCCGATAACGGCCGGCGTGTAGTGTTCGTAGAGATACTGGCAGTTGAGGTAGTCGTAGTAGTAACCGGCTGCGGGCACAATGTACGTCAGTCCGTCGGGGATGCTCACAAGTTTGTAGCCCTGCTTCTTCATCTCAGCCGGGTCAGCGTAACCGTTGTACCAAATGTCCATAATGACGTTCTTTGACTTAACGGGCGTTTCGCCGTTGGCATGAGTGAGCGCGCCCCAGAGCACGGCTTGCTTGCCAAAGCTCTCCACATATTTAATGTAGTGGTCGGTGAACTCGCGGAACTTCTCTACGACGTCCTTCTTTGCGTTGGAATACTCGTCCGTACCAACGTGAACGCGCGGGCCAATGAACACGGGGTTCATGCCGCCGATGTATTCCTTCCACAGGCCGTCCATAAAGTCGTAGGTCTCGGGATTGAAGAGGTCGAGGTGGTCCATGCCGTACTCCTTACTGCCAATCTCGGGCTTGTAGTGCGTGAAGGCGAGGGAGTGAGCCGGGGCGTCGAACTCGGGGATGATCTCCACGCCGTTCTCGGCTGCGAGTTTCTGGAAGTCAATGAACTCCTGCTTGGTGTATGAACCGTCCTTGGCAGTGAGGCCAGGATAGGTGTCGCATTCAAGGCGGAAAGCCGCAGAGGTTTTGTCCCAGTCGTTACCGAAATACTGGCGGAAGCCGTTGTCGTTGAGGTGCACCTGCAAGGTATTCATCTTGTAGTAGCCCATAATCTTTGCCAAGTTGCGGAGGTAGCTCATGGGGATAAACTTACGTCCGCAGTCTATCATGAAGCCACGCAACTGATACTCCGGAACGTCAACGGTTTTGCCCTTGGGCAGTGTGCCGTCCTTGCGCTGTTCGCTAATCTGCAAGAGCGTACGAGTGGCCCAAAACGCGCCTTGATTGGTGGCGGCAGCCAGTTCCACGGTGTTGCCTATATTAAGCGTGTATCCCTCGTTGCCGAGCTTCTTGTCCTTGCTAAGAGAGAGGACTATGTCGCCAGCCTTGGCCGCGCCAGTCACCACGGTGAGTTTGCCGCCCGTCAGCTGCTCGTAGTCGCTTGCAAGGGCGTTGGCCACGGCTTTGAGTTTGGCGCTTTTCACTACGATGCGCCCCGAAAGGGCAGTCTGCCCCTCCGCGCCAGTCCAGGTTTTGAGTTCGGGAATTACGAAAGGCTTGGGATTAACATCGGCCCAGAGCGAGCCCATCGACAAGAGGCAGGAAACGGCTACGGCAAACAGTTTCCTGGCCGGGAAATGTGTTTTCATGTATAGGAATGTTTGATTACAATTGTGTGTGTTGTCGGGAAGCAAAGGTAGCATATAAAAAGCGAAGTTGCAGACGGGAGATTTGGAAATCTCGTAACTTTGCCTCAAACAAAGCACACAACGAATGGACACAATCTGCGCCATAGCTACTCCGCCGGGCGGCGCGCTCGGCATAGTCCGCGTGTCGGGCAGCCAGGCCATATCAGCCACTTCAAGCATTTTCAAACCGAAAGGATCGCAAAACCTTGACAGCAAAAAGGGCGGCACGCTCACGTTCGGCAACATCGTCGACCCTGGCTCGGGCGAGCTGGTGGACGAGGTGCTGGTTAGCCTTTTCCGCTCGCCACATTCCTACACGGGAGAGGATAGTTGTGAAATCTCCTGCCACGGTTCGGCCTACATCCTCGAACGCGTGGTGCACTTGTTGCTACAAGCTGGCTGCCGGCTGGCGCGCCCTGGCGAATACACCGAACGGGCTTTCCTCAACGGCAAGATGGACCTGAGCCAGGCCGAGGCTGTGGCGGACCTCATAGCCTCCACCACCGAGGCCAACCACCACATGGCGATGCAGCAGATGCGCGGGGGCTTCAGCGCTGAACTGCGCACGCTGCGCGACCAACTGCTGCACATCACCTCGCTGCTTGAACTCGAGCTCGACTTTTCCGACCACGAGGAACTGGAATTTGCCTCGCGCCCAAAGCTTCTCGCCCTCGCCCAAAAGGTGCAAAGCCACATCGGCTCGCTCTGCCAGTCGTTCAAGCTCGGCAACGCTTTGAAGCACGGCATACCTATTGCCATCGTGGGCGAAACAAATGCGGGAAAGTCCACGCTCTTGAACACGCTCGTGGGAGAGGAGCGCGCCCTGGTGTCGGACGTGAAAGGCACCACGCGCGACACTATCGAGGAGACCTTTACCCTTGGCTCAACGCTCGTACGCTTCATTGACACGGCCGGCATTCGCACCACCAACGACACGGTGGAACGGATGGGCATCAGTCGCACCTTCGCCAAGATGAAGGAAGCGGACATCGTCATCTGGCTCATCGACGCCACGCAGTGGCTGGAACAGTTCTCGGCTCTTGCCACGCAAATCCTCCCCCCGTGCGAAGGGAAGCAACTCGTGGTGATGCTCAACAAACAAGACCTTGTGACGCCCGAAGTCCTCAGCGAGGCACAAACAACCATCAGCCGCTCGTTGCCCCAAGGGGCAGTGCTTTCAGCCCTCTGCGCCCAGAGTACCGAGGCCGTCGATACGCTCACGCCCGTCCTCACCTCCCTGCTCGCCCAACTGAAAGCCGTCTCACCCTCAGCCACCATCGTAAGCAACCTGCGCCACTACGAGGCGCTCAGCAGCGCGCTCACCGCCATCGACCGCGTCATCGACGGACTCACCACGGGCCTCTCAGGCGACTTCATCAGCCAAGACCTGCGCGAATGCATCCACCACCTCAGCGACATCGTGGGCGAAGTAACCACTGACGACGTGCTCGGAAATATCTTCAAGAACTTTTGCATCGGCAAATGATTGCCGATTAACAACACTCACAAAATCTCACATACAACAATTAAAGCGCTCACTACGAGCGCTTTTTCTTTTCAGCCTTTTGGACTACCAACGTCCAAAAGGCCATGAAGTTTATGACTGCTCTTCGCTCTTTGGCCAATATCCTCCTGTCTTCGGAGCCCCACGAAACTCTATTTTGCCCATATCGGAAAGAGATTTCAGATAACGCTGCACTGTACGCAAACTCTTATGCAACTGCTTTGACAAGGCAGGGGCATTGAGCCCAGGGTTATCCGTTATAGTCTTTAGCAACAGGCTTTCTGTAATTACACCGCCATTTACACCGCCACCTCCATTATTTACACCGCCATCATGCCCGTTTACACCGCCAACACTTGTCTCTAAGCAAGGCTGACTCCCCCACTCCTTCGTAGCATTGATGTGAAGATAGCGGTTCTTCAAGTCACACTTCTCGCCCAGGAGCAGGTTGCGGAAGAAGCGCACGAGAAAGATAGGCGTGTAATCGATATCCTTCTGGATGTTACGGTAGTTGGCACGCACCAAGGCGTTGCGGAAATACCAGGAGTGGAGGGCAAACATACGGTTGTCCACGTGGAAGCCAAGCGAACGCAGATACTGAATGGCAAAGACCGCCGTGGTACGAGAAATGTAGACATATTATTTAGAAGGACTGCCCAAGCGTCAAAAGAAATAAATATTTTGACACTTCGGCAAATGACACAAAGC
>CAVKGN010000087.1:0-8703 GCA_963655595.1 uncultured Oscillospiraceae bacterium | reverse complement strand
GATATCGGGGGGAAGAGGTGTTCCCTGGCGGGGGATGATGCCGCAAAGCAACCCGCAAAAAAGCGCAGGAGGCAAGTTCCCCGAGTGGTGGGGACTTGCCTCCTGTGTGGTTGTTGGGCAGGCGCGCGGGGGGCGCGCTGGCCGGGTTTGATGAGAGGGGATTAGTCGGCTATGAGGGTGAATTCGGCTCCTGAGGCGTAGTCCTGACCGAACTGCTCGCTGAGGGCGCGCAGGCGGATGTAACGGGCCTTCACGGGCTTATCGAACATCACCTTCTTGAGCTCGGCGTTGCAGGGGAACGAGCCCTTGACGATGGGGTTGCCCCACGTCTTGCCGTCCTGACTCACATAGATCTCGTAGTCCTTCACCCAGCCGTTCTGACCGCTCTGGCGCGGCAGGAAGGTAAAGCCCTTCATGGTCTTTGTTTCGGCTGCGTCGAAGTCAATCCAGTGGGGATACTTGGCCTGCGTGATGGAGTACATAGTGTGCCAAATAGTGGAAGGATCGCCGTCTACAAGGTTGGCTGCGTCGCCGCTGCCGGGCTCTTGCGATGAGGCGAAGGCCACTTGGAGAGGCACACTCTCAATCTTGGCATAGGTCATGGTCGTCTTCATGCCGGGGTTCTCCTTGTACCACGTGGTGATGGTGCCGCCGCTGCGCAGGTCGATGGGCTTGGTGTAGGCAGTGCCCTTCTTGGCGCCGTTGAGAGCGTACATGATGGTGCGGTTCTTAGCCGGCGTAGAGAGCGTCACCTTGCCTGTGCGGCTGTGCTCCACGCTGATGGGCTGTTCGCCAGCGGCGGAAACCTTGGCCACCTGAGCCGCAGTGGTTGTGCCGCTCACGGGACGGATGATGAAGCCGAAGTTGTAGTTCGTGCTAATGGCCTGGTCGCTTGCGTAGGGACCGCCCTGGCCGCAACTTGCACCGCCAAGGCCCGTCACCTTTGCGTCGAGGTGGAGGTAAGTGCCGTCAGAGGCGGGCAACTGGTAGGGATGGGCTGCTGTGGTGAGCTGCTGCTGGCTCCAGGGGAGCGCAGAGACTGACATCAGGCTGTCTGCCACGAAGGCTACGCCCGTGCTGCCAGGCTTCGACGTGGACAGGGCGCACCAGCGCACGTCCTCGCGGTTGCCCATGCTCTGGGGCTTAGGCAGCATGATGTCCTGCTTACCTACTTCGCCCTCGTGGAGTTCCACGAACTGCCCCGTCTTGCGGTCGGCGTAGTTGTTCACAGGGCCGCGGCCGTAGTAGGCAAAGTGGTTGTACTCCTTATTGAGCTTCATGCTGTAACCGATGCGCGGCAGAACCACGCTCGTACGGTTGGCTGAGATGGCGCTTTGCAGTTCGATGGAGCCGTCGGGATAGATGGTGTATACCTGGTTGGTGGTGAACTTCATGTCGTCGGGACCGAGCTCACGCTTGCCCTTCTCGAAGGTGTAAACAGTTTCAGGGTCGCGGTCGCGGTCGGAGTAAACCTGCTGACAGCCGTACTTGCCCTGACTCTCCACCATGTAGGTGAGCTGGTAGGAGCCGTCGGCCTTTGCGCTCAGCGAGGGCTGACCAATCACCTTGTGCTGTAAGTTGTAGAGGCCTTCCTTAAACCAAGCGTTGGGGTAGCCAATGCCGGCGTCGTTGTCCGTCGGGGCGCGGTAGGCATCGAGTTTCGGACCATTGCCGTCGGAGAGGACGTCCTGACCGTTGTAGCAGAGCGAATAAATGGCGCCCGTAGCGTTGTCGAAGGTAGCGGAGAAGTTGTCGCCGCTGAGCGTTACGTAGCCCGTCTTCGACTTGTCGGCCTTGATAGCCTTGCCTGCGGCTGCCTGAGCCACGGAGGGAGCCTTCTCTTGAGCGGCTTTCAGGAAGAGCTGTTCCTCCATCTGTACGTAGCCCTTCTTAGCCCAGGGCATGTCCTTGCCTTGCAGGAACTGCACCTTCACGTAGTACTCGCTGCCCTTGTCGAGCGAGGCGTAGTTGTAGGGGAGCACATATACCTGACGTTCGCGCGGACCGAGGATGTTCTTTGCGCCTTGCAGGGGTTTGTCCTTCTCCACGCACACGCCGTCCTTCCAGAGCGACCACACAATCTGGTAGCCGCGGAGGGGCTCAAAGTAGTTTTTGTTGAAGATCTCGATCTGACCGAGTTTGAGGTTCACGGCGCGTACACCAACGTTCTGGTATACCTTCTTCACCTCGTAGTACTGCGCCTTGGGTTCGAGGTCGGGACGCATCACGCCGTTCATGCAGAACATACCGTCGTTGGGCTTATTGTCCTTACCGAAATCGCCGCCGTAGCCCCAGAACTTCGCGCCTGTGGCAGGGTCGATGCCCATCATGGCCTGGTCTACCCAGTCCCAGATGGCGCCGCCCATGAAGAAGTTGGTGCTTTCGATGGCTGTCCAGTAGTCTTGCAGGTTGCCCACGGCGTTACCCATGGAGTGAGCGTACTCCGAGATGTGGTAGGGATACTTCATGTCGTAGTTGCCCTTAACGGCGCCCTGCACCCAGGCCACTGAGGGATACTGGTTCGAGCCCATGTCGACGATGTCGTTGTTGCGCTCATACTGCACGGGGCGGCTTTCGTCGTAGGCCTTAATGGCGGCATAGCCTGCCTTGAAGTTGTCGCCGGGGCCAGCCTCGTTGCCAAGGCTCCATATCACCACGGAGGGGTGGTTGACGGTGGCATGCACCATTTCCATCTCGCGCGCCACGTGGGCATTCTTCATCTCCGGCACGTGCGAGAGGCTCGCCTTGCCGTAGTAGTACTCGTGGCTTTCCAGGTTGGCCTCGTCTTCGAGGTAGATGCCGTACTTGTCGCAGAGGTAGTACCAGTAGGGGGCGTCGGGGTAGTGCGAGTTGCGCACGTGGTTGATGTTGCCGCGCTTCATCAGGAACACTTCCTTCTCCATCTGCTCACGCGTGATGTAGTGGCCCGTCTCAGGGTTCGTTTCGTGGCGGTTCACGCCCTTCATCTTGATGGTGCGGCCGTTGAGGTAGTAGTAGCGTCCGGCCAGGTTGAACTCATCGGCGCTGGCGGGCGTGTCCTTTATCTCGATCTTGCGGAAACCTACGATGGTGGAGAACGTCTCCACGGTGTGTCCTTTCTTGTCGCGCAGTTCGCCCACGAGGGTGTAGCGGTAGGGAGCCTCAGCGTTCCAGGGCTTCACCTTGTCGCCGGCCTGCAACGTCACGAGGCTTGTCACCTCGCCGTTCTTGCCCATCTCGGTCACGTCGGCCTGGGCGGTCACGCCCTCAACGAGGGTATTCTCGTCGCTGTAAAGCTTGTTGGCGTAGAGCGAATAGTGGAGCGAGTAGCCCTTGGCGGCCTTTCCGCTGAGGTTGGCCACCTGTGCCGTGATGTGGAGCGATGCCTGCGTATAGCTGGCGTCATAGTCGGGGATGGCTTTGAGGTCGCGCACCTGCACCTTTGGCTTGGCCGTGAGGGCCACGTCGCGGATGATACCGGGCAGGCGGAACATGTCCTGACTCTCAAAGAACGAACCGTCGGAGTGGCGGTACACCTCGACAGCCACCACGTTCTCGCCCTTTGCGTTGAGGTAGGGGGTGATGTCGAACTGCGCCAGGTTGCGCGAGTTCTTGGAGAAGCCCACGTAGCGACCGTTGATGTAGAGGTAGAAGAAGGAGTCTACGCCGTCGAAGTTGATGTAAATTTCCTTGTCCTTCCAGTCGGCGGGAATGGTGAACGTGCGGCGGTACGAGCCCACCTCGTTGCGGTTCTTATAGGTCATCCAGTCCTTGCGCGGCTCGCGCATCACACCGCCTTTCCAGTCGCCCACGTTCACCTCATGCTGGAAGATGACGCGCTGATTGGAGTAGAGCGGTTCGCCATACTTGAAGGTGCCGTCGCTCTGCGCTCCAGCCATGTTCCAACTTTGGGGCACGGCTATCTGGTCCCAGGCGGAGGCATCGAAGTCGGTGCGGTAGAAGTCCTTGGGGCGCTCCTCGGGGCATTTGGCCCAGTGGAACTGCCACTGGCCGTTGAGGCTCTGCCAGAGCGTACTGTTTTCGGGGAGTACCTTACGCGCCTGTTCGGTGTTGGCAAACGAGAAGAACCACGCGTGCGGCTGCTGCTTGTTGTAGGCCACGGAGTCGGGGCTTTGCCACTCCCACCCTGTGGGCTGGGGCATCTGCCCGTAGTAGTAACCGCCGAGGGGCGCTACCTGCGCCCACGCTGCGGGCATGGCAAGCAAGGCCGCGAGGAGGGTCGTTGTTGTCTTACGCATAGTGTGTAGAAAGGTTTTTGGGGTTATGCTCTTGTCATGGTACTTGCGGAGCGCTTTCCGGCAAGTCCAATAGCGTGTTTTTCGAACGTCAGGGCGTGCGTTTAAGTCTGTTTGAACGCCCTTTCTGCAAAGGTAGAGCCAAATATCTATATGGGCGACATAGGCGCAAATAAAAAAGGCGTGAGAAATGAACTTTCTCACGCCTTTTGTGCAGCGTCGTACCCAGAGCCGGGGTCGAACCGGCACGGGTTGCCCCACTGGTGTTTGAGACCAGCGCGTCTACCGATTCCGCCATCTGGGCTGCTTTGCGACTTAGCCCCTCTTGGGGGTTGAGCGGTGCAAAGATAAGGGAATATTTTTTCCCTGCAAAGCGTTGCCCGTAACAAATTGGGCGAAACGCCTTGCAGGGAAAGAGTATTGGCCCTGCGGCCTATTAGAACATATAGCTCAGACCTACGCTGAAGTTCCAGTTGTAGGGCTTAGTGTGTTCAAAGTCGAAAACCTTCACGAAGCCGTGGTCGTAGCCGAGGTGAATCTGGATGTTGCTCACTTCCACACCAGCACGTAAGCCCCAACCTGCGTCGAAGCGCTTAGCGCCGTAGTCGCCGAAGTAATCAGTGTCAGCAACATCACCCTCTGAAACGGGAGAGCTGTAGCTTATCTTGCTCTTACCGCAAACGCCCACTGCGAAGTAAGGACCGGTTTCACCGAAGATAGACACACCGTCGCCGAGGCAGATACGGCCACCCACGTGGATGGGGATTTGCAGATAGCTGGGGTTGGTCTTGTACGTTGCGGAAACGTTCTTTGTATAGTCCTTCTTCAAATAAGTACCCTGCATTGACCAGAGGAGGCCGAAGTTCATGTAGAAGTTCTTGTTGAAGTTGTACTCACCACGTACGCCAGCGTTGAAGCCAAGCTTGCAGTCCTGTTCCAATTTGGTTACGTTGCTAACGTTCATGCCAGCGGTAACGCCGAAGCGGAAACCTTCCTGAGCGGAAGCCGTGAGCGCGCTGAATGCTACAGCTGCGCATGCAATCAAATGCTTTAATTTCATCGTTGAATATGTTTTAGGTTATAACTGTGCGGGGCGTCGCCCCATTGATTTGCAGGGGCAAAGCTATGAAAAAGAAGTTAAGACAACCCCATATCGCACGAACGATATTACAACGAAAGCGAAAAACAGAACAAAAAGGCTGAACGTTTGTCGGCGGAACGGCCGTGGCGGTAGCTCCGTTTACGACTTTGCCCTGCGCGGGGGAGAGGGCGCCCGGTTGGGGGCGGGCCGTCTTCCTTGCGCAGGGCAAAGCGTTGTGAGTATAGGAGCGGGGACGCATTATGCGTCGACAGTGGCGTAGGTAGCGTTCTTCTCAATAAACTCGCGGCGCGGACCAACGTCGTCGCCCATGAGCATGGAGAAGATGTAGTCGGCCTCGGCGGCGTTCTCCACCGTCACCTGCTTGAGCAGGCGCGTCTCGGGGCACATGGTGGTCTCCCAGAGCTGATCGGGGTTCATCTCGCCCAGACCTTTGTAGCGCTGCGTCTTGATGCTGCCCTCGGTGCCGTCGCCATACTTGTCCATGAAGGCCTGACGGTCGCGGTCGGTGTAGCAATACTCCGACGTGTTGCCCTTGGTGCAGCGGTAGAGGGGCGGCATGGCTATGTAGAGGTAGCCGTCCTGAATGATTTGCGGCATGTAGCGGTAGAAGAGGGTCATGATGAGCGTAGCGATGTGCTGACCGTCGACATCGGCATCGGCCATGATGATGACCTTGTGGTAGCGGAGCTTGTCGAGGTTGGCCTCCTTGGAGTCCTCGCCCAGACCAAAGCGGATACCCAGAGCCTGGATGATGTTGTTCACCTCGTCGCTCTCGAAGGCTTTGTGCCACATGGCTTTCTCCACGTTCAGAATCTTACCGCGCAGGGGCAGGATGGCCTGCGTGGCGCGGCTACGGCCCTGCTTGGCTGAACCGCCTGCGGAGTCACCCTCGACGAGGAATATCTCGCTCTCGGCGGGATCCTTCGAGGAGCAGTCAGCGAGTTTGCCGGGCAAGCCACCACCCGACAGAGGACTCTTGCGCTGTACGCTCTCGCGAGCCTTGCGGGCTGCGATGCGCGCTGTGGCGGCGAGGATCACCTTGTCCACGATGAGCTTGGCCTCCTTGGGGTGCTCTTCAAGGTAGTTGGTAAGGGCTTCGCCCACTGCTTGGTTCACGGCGCCTGCCACCTCGCTGTTGCCGAGCTTCGTCTTGGTCTGACCCTCGAACTGGGGCTCGCTCACCTTTACGGAGATGACGGCGGTGAGACCTTCGCGGAAGTCCTCGCCAGAGATCTCCACCTTGGCTTTCTCTATCTGCTTGGCTGCCGTTTCCTCGGCGTACTTTTTCAGCACGCGGGTTACGGCTTGGCGGAAGCCCACGAGGTGCGTACCGCCCTCGATGGTGTTGATATTGTTGACGTAGGAGTGGATGTTTTCGCTGTACGACGTGTTGTACATCACGGCCACCTCGATGGGGATGTTGTTCTTCTCTGTGCTGAGGTAGATCACGTCGTCGAAAAGGTGCTGACGCGAGGAGTCGATGTAGCGAACGAACTCGCGCAGACCGAGTTCGGAGTGGAACACGTCCTGACGGGTGTTGCCCTCTTCGTCCGGGCGGAGGTCGGTCAGGGTGATGGTGATACCAGCGTTGAGGTAGGCAAGCTCGCGCATACGGTTGGCGAGGATGTCGTACTTATACGTGGTGGTGGTGAAGATGGTGGCATCGGGCCAGAAGTGCTGGCGCGTGCCTCGCAGCTGGGTCTCACCCACTACGGCGACGGGGGCTTGGGGGTGACCCTTGGCGTATTCCTGGCGATAGATTTTGCCATCGCGGAACACCTCCGACACCATGCGCGTAGAGAGGGCGTTGACGCAGCTCACGCCGACGCCGTGCAGACCGCCAGACACCTTGTAGGAGCCTTTGTCGAACTTACCACCGGCGTGGAGCACGGTCATCACCACCTCGAGGGCGGAACGGTGCTCCTTGGGGTGCATGTCGACGGGGATACCGCGACCGTTGTCCTGTACGAGGATGGAGTTGTCCTCGCAGATAGTTACTTCAATGTGAGTACAATAGCCGGCAAGGGCCTCGTCGATAGAGTTGTCGACGGTTTCGTAAACGAGGTGGTGGAGTCCTTTTTCGCTGATGTCGCCAATATACATGGCGGGACGCTTACGCACAGCTTCCAGGCCTTCGAGCACCTGGATGTTACTGGCGCTGTACGCGGTGGCGTCTTTCTTTTCTATGTTTTCCATGTGTTTTGTGTGTACTTTTTTGGGCTATGCCGGGGGATGGTTTCACTTAGGCGGCATAAGAACAAGCAAAGTTACTCATTTTTACTGATTAGTGCTGGCCTTGGGCGGCTTTTTCCCGGGGCTGGTCGTTCGTACATCGGGGGTTGTGGATAAATACTTGGCAAGAAGCATATTGAATACTTGCCAAGTGGTAACGTGAATACTTGGCAAGCGGTAACGTGAATACTTGCAAGTATTTATCCACCAGGCCAGGGGTAGGATTTATTAGCCCGCGGGGCGTGACGAGGGGGAGGGGGCGTTCGAAGGTGTATGTCGGGGCGGTTTGTACGTTGAAGGCTTTGCGGGGCATATGTTGTAGGCTTAGCGGGGCGTTGCCCCTCGTTAAGGGAGCTGCCCCGTCGGGGCGCCAACGTTCGCGCCATGGATACCCAAGGTGCCGTTCGGGGATTTCATCCCCTCACTCTGCCTTGGGCTATGGGGAGCTGCCCCTTCGGGGCGCGGTTTGTGGACATTACGTTTCTCGGCGTGTCATAAGGATTTTACACGGGAAAAGGCTGAAAGCCTTGCAAGTCTCTAGCCCAGGGCAAAGGGGCGGCGCAAAGCGACCGCACGACGCCCTGGGTACACCGTAGCAGAAATGAATAGGCTGAAAGCCTTAAAGTTTCTAGCCCAGGGCAGAGGCGCGAAGCGTAAGCGTAGTGCCGTCGCCCTGGGTACACCGTAGCAGGAATGCATAGGCTGAAAGCCTTAAAGTTTCTAGCCCAGGGCAGAGGCGCGAAACGTAAGCGTAGTGCCGTCGCCCTGGGTTCCCGTGATAGCAAAGTTGTCGCGCTGAAAGTGCAAAAGTATTCCCTCATTCCTACTTCTGCCCTTTCAGGGCGTCAACGTTTTTGTCTGCGAATACCCAGGGTGTCGTTCGCTTCGCTCACTTTGCCCTGGGCTAGAAACTTGCAAGGCTTTCAGCCTTTTTCTGTGGGTATAACAATCGACAAAGCCTCAACCTATTCGTTGCCCCTACGTTCTCGATGATAGATACGGCGCATGTCCATTGCGCTTTGGCGAATGTCGGGCACCGACAATGTCCACGAACCGCGCCCCGAAGGGGCAGCTCCCCATAGCCCAGGGCAGAGCGATGGAGCAAAGCGACTGAGCGGCACCCTGGGTAGGCCG
>CAVKGN010000086.1:0-9004 GCA_963655595.1 uncultured Oscillospiraceae bacterium | reverse complement strand
GATTCCCTGGACAAACCGAATGACAGCCCTTGTTGGGCCTCGTGGCGTGGGCAAGACAACGCTCCTTTTGCAGTACGCCAGCCTAAACTTGCAGTTGAAGGACACGCTCTATGTAAGCGCAGAGTCCATCTATTTCGCCAACCACACGCTCTTCAAGACGGCTATGACGTTCAGCCAAATGGGGGGCAAACACCTCTTCATTGACGAGATACATAAATACAAGGGATGGGCTACTGAGCTGAAGATGATTTACGACAATCTGCCCGATTTGCAGGTTGTTTTCACGGGTTCCTCCGTGCTCGACATCTACAAGGGGACTGCCGACCTCAGCAGGCGGGCATTGGTCTATAAGATGCAGGGGTTGTCGTTCCGAGAATACATCGGGATTAAATTGGGCATCGACCTCCCGACCTATACTCTGGAACAAATCACAAGCAACGAGGTGGTGCTGCCGGCAGAAGTGCCTACGCCCCTGGCACTATTCCATGACTATCTGCGTGAGGGCTATTACCCCTTCTCAGGCGACGAGGGCTTCAGCATGCGCCTGAACCAGGTGACGAGCATGACCCTGGAAACGGACATTCCCCAATACGCCAACTATTCGGTGATGGTGTCAAGGAAGCTGAAAGAGCTGATGCAAGTGATTGCCGACAGCGTGCCTTTCAAGCCCAACATGACGAACCTTGCCACCACGATTAAAGTGGACCGCAACAACCTGCCCGATTACTTTGAGTATATGGAACGTGCTGGCTTAATAGCCTTGCTTCATGAGGCCACCAAAGGTGTGCGCGGCCTTGGCAAGGTGGAGAAGGTGTACCTCGACAACACGAACCTTGCCTTCGCTCTTTCATCGTCCGACCCCGATACTGGCAATTTGCGAGAGACGTTCTTCTTCAACCAGATGCGGGTGAATCACGCCGTTTTCAATTCGCCTATCTCCGACTTCCTTATTGACGGCAAGACATTCGAGGTGGGGGGGAAGAAGAAGGGACAAAAGCAAATAGCTAATGCTGAGGAGGGCTACGTGGTAAAGGACGACATTGAGACAGGTATGGGTAACATCATCCCCCTTTGGGCTTTCGGCATGAACTATTAGGGGCTTAACGAACACGCCGCCCGAACAAATAAGAACGCCCCATCCAAAGTCTACCCGTAACGAGAGGTCAGACTTGGGATGGGACGTTTTCTATACCGTAAGGATTACTGGAAGCCCCAAGTAGAGGGTTCATTAATTTTTTCAACCGCAGTTTCTACCTTATCGGGGAGGTTGTGGAAGAAGTCTATGCCGGTGTATTCTTCGAGTTGGTCTACGGTGACGATGTCCTTCTTGAGTTCGGAGAGGGGGGCCTTGTTCTGGTAGCTGTAACTCTTCTCCTCGTGCTTGAGCCAGAAGGCGATGGAGCTGTATTGCTTGTTCTTCACCTTCAGGAGGGCTACGAAGTAGTACTTAGGCACGGCCACCTTTTTGCCGTTGGTGCGTTCCACGTAACCGAGGATGTTGCCGTCAGTGATTGTACCGCCCTTAACCACGTAGAGCGTATCGCAGAAGTTGCGGTCGCGGCCAAGCTTCTGTATCTGTCCTTCGAGCGTCACCCAGTAGCCTTGGTTAAAGGAGGAAATTTGCGGGGACATATTCGTCATGTAGAAGGTGTTGGAATTGGCTGCGGAGGAATAGACGCGGTCCTCAGAGGCGCAGAGATGGCCGCGGTCGTAGCTGGAAGTGGGCGACCAGAAGCCGTTACTGCCTATCCACAGGGAAGAGGAGATGCTGGGGTCGTCAGCGAACGTGTTGCTGCGGCCAGTCACGTCCTTTGACGTCACGGCGTCGAAACGGAACGCCACCCACTTGGAGTGGTATTTCTGCGCGTCGTATTGCAGGCAGTAGGTCATTACGCTGTCGCCGTTCTCCACCGTCCAATGCGACACAATGATGGCATTGCTTTCGGGGATTGCAGGCACTTCAAGGCGATTCACTATGCGCTTGTCGGTCTTGCTGGGAGTAGGGCTGGCAGGTGTCGCATCGTCGTTGTCGTCGCCGCAAGCAGCGAAAGCAAAGGGGAGCAGGAGGAGAAGGAGGTATTTGAGATATTTCATAGACAGGAATTGAGAGAAATGAAACCGTTGTTGCCGCTAACAGGTGGTGGCAACAACGGTTTTGTTTATGATTGAGTGTCTTGCTCTTCGCTTAATCGGCGTATTTGATAGCAATCTTCTTGAAACGCAACTGACTTGCTGCACCGCTGGTAGCTGTGGGCGTAAGAGTAATCTTTGTGCTCAGCGCGTTGATATTGCTTACTACCAGGATGTCGTCGTTCGTGGATACGAGACCGGGGTCAACCGTCAGCTCGCCGCTGGAATTGCAGAGGTCGCCGGCGTTCGTATCGCAGGCGAAGGAGATTTTCACGATCTTCTTCGAGGTACTCGTCACAGTGACGGAGTTCTTGGGATACATACGTACGTTCGTGCCGTTGTCGTAGTACTTGGGGGCATTCTTATTTGAGCCGGCATCGAAGGTCAGCGTAGTGCCATCGGACAAAGAGATCGTTCCGAGTTCCGTAGCGTTGGCTACGCCCCAATCCTTAGCCTCAAAGACTGTTCCTTCCAGCGTTGTAGCAGGCGTGTCGGGCGTGGGCGTCACCTCGCTGCTCTTGAGCGAATAGAGGTAAGCTTGACCCTGAGCGGTCTCGGGCGTGTTGCCCTTATAGTTAACAACCTTGCCGCAAACGACTACTTCGTCGCCGACCTTGATATTGGTCTTGCCTTCGGTGTACTTCTCATTGCCCAGATAGAGCGCCCGCCATACGCAGAACTGATTCTTAGTAGTACCATCGTCTGAGATGTAGAACGTTGCGGTGCCGTATTGGGTGCTGTACTCGCTCGTTACAGCCGATACGATACCCTTGATGTAAACGACATCCGAAGAAACAGAATCCGCTGCGAGCGAAGAAGTGTAGTTGTTAGCCGCTACGCAGTTGTAGGGGTTGTCCACCGTGCCGTCGCCCGTACCCGTGCTGGGTGTTTCTTCGCTTGCGCTCGTCTTGCCGTTGAGCGAGTAGAGGTAGCCGGCGTTAGAAACCGTCTCGACAGTATTGCCACTGGTGCCCGAGTAGTTGGTGATTTTTGCGCAAATCCAAACAACGTCGCCCACCTTGATGTTGGTCTGTCCATCGGTGTACTTGGTATTGCCGAGGTACTTAGCGTGGTAAACGTAGAACTGATTCTTAGTAGTACCATCGTCTGAGATATAGAACGTTGCGTTGCCGTATTGGGTGCCGTACTCTTCTTTGATAGTAGATACGATACCCTTGATGTAAACCATCGAATCGGTAGTTGCACCAGAGGCGAGCGCGGCGCCTACCTCGTTGGCCTTGATACAGTTGTAGGGACTTTCGAGCGTACCCTCACCCGTGGGTTCAGTGGATGTGGCGTCGTCGTTGTTAGTATCGGTTGAAATAACCTGGTAAGGAGCGGGAACGTCCTCGCAAGCAGTGAAGCCCAGCGTAAGGGCGGCTGCAAATAACAGGGAGAGATATTTCTTCATGTTGTATGTGTGTATTTACAAGTAGGTGGGGGAAGATTAGTTTTTAGAGATGTCGGTAGTGTCGCGCAGCTGCACCTGCCAAGTGTCGTAGTAACTCACGATACCCGTGTAGGAACGTGTATCGGTGGGCAGTTCAAGGTAGGAAATGCGGTTCTTGGTGGAGGTGCGGAGCGTTACGCTCGAAGTGTTGCTTGCAAGCTGGATGGTACGGTCCACGCCGTAGCCCTGGTCGTGAAGTTCATAGGGAGCGAAGATCTTGTGGCCATTGGCAGAAACTGTCTCCGTCTGACCTTCTACGCCGTCCTCCGTACCTACGTCGAACTTGGCAGCGTTCTCGCCCTGCACTTCCTTGATAAGTCCGCGCACGGTAGCCAGCATCGGCGAGTTCTTGTACGTCTTGTTGGCAGAAGCGCGCAGCCAAGCGTCGCCAGTCTTGCCAGTGAGGTCGATAGGCTTGCACTCGAGCGCAGTGGTGTCGGGCGTGCCCACGAGCTGCACGTTCGATTTGAGATATTCAAAGTCCATCGCGCCGAGGTTGATGTTGCCATACGACGAGAGCACGGGCTGACCAATGCGAGGCACCTTGCTGTAAATGCCTACGTAGAGGTTCTTCAAGTTAATCTTGACGCGCTGGCCCACTTGCAGGTAGGGGTAAATGGCCGTCGTCTTGATACCGAGGATAATGCTCTGGTCGTGCGTATCGGTAGAACTTGCCGGATCGATGTGGCGGATGAGTACCGTCTGGTAGAGGTTGCCGCTGATGTCGTTGGCACACACTACGCCCTCGATGATGATGTCCTCCGTCACCTTGGTGTAGAAGTTGGAGGCGTTGCGCTTGTAGTCGGCCTTGTTGCCGTCCACGCAGAATTTCTCCTTCACCTCGAGGATGCTGCTGTTCACCTCGCCGATGTCGGTGGGGCTTGTCACGATGTAGCTGTCGGTCTTGGGTTCGTCGAAGTTGTCCATACACGACTGCACGCCGCACAACCCCGCTGCAAAGAGAGCTAATATGGATAGTTGCTTAAGTTTCATTGTTGTATGCTGATGAGTGTTTAGAACTTGAAGCCGATGTTAAGGAAGCCGTTGATGGGATTGGCGTAGTAGTACTTCGAGTTACGCGAGAAGTTGTAGCTGCGCTTCGTACCGGTGTTGTAGTAGTCAGAACGGTTCTGCTCGTAACCGCCCGTCTTGAGGTTGCGGTTGTTCGTCACGTTCTGCACCGTGAGGTTAATGCTCAGGCTCTTGCCCTTCTTCAAGCGGATGTACTTACCAATAGAGATGTCGAGCATAAAGCCGCCCTTAGCCTTCTCCTGTTCAGCGTAGATGGTCTCAACAATGCTGCCGTTACCACCATCGGCAAATACCACGCCGCCGCCATTGTCCTTGATTTCCTGCGGAGTCTTGGTTTCGTCGGTAGTACTGAACGTACCGTCCTTGTCGCACTTGTGATAGAGGTACGTCGTAGTAGCGTCGCCGTTCTCGTTAATCTGCGTAGAAGCCGTGCGAACATACGTGTTGATGTTGCTCAGACGGCGGTATTCGCTGAAGTCGATGTAAACGCGGTCGTAGTAGTTGAGGTTTGCGCTGAAGAACCAGCCGTTGACGTTGTAGTCAACGCCGAGGCTTACGGCAGCAAGCGGCGTACCGCTCACGTGGGCGTTCTTAGCCAGCACGCTGAGGGGCATTGACTTCTTCGTGTTGGGGTTTTGCCAAACGTTGATGTCGGCGATTGTCACAGCGTTAGAGCCTTCATACGCCATCTGCGCCAATGGGTTGTTGACGTACTTGGCCTCGCTGTACGTACCAACGAGCTTGACGGCAAGGTTCGAGGTGATTTGGTAGCTGAACGCAGCCTCCAAGCCGTAGTGTTCGCGGTCTACGCCCGACATGGTCAGGTAGGTGAAGCGCGACTCGTCGTCGTTGTAGAATGCCGTCTGCTCCACGCCGCTGTTGAAGCGCGTGTAGTAACCAGCCACCTTACCAGTGAGGTTACCGAAACGGAACGTATAAGATAGGTCGGCGTTGAAGATTTGTTCGTTCGTCAGGTTGTTTACGTAGTCGTTCTGCATACGCGGAGCTACGAACGAGTTGCGAGCCAAGGGGGCGTTGCTCTCAGCCCCGAAGTTGAGGGCCAGGACGTGCGACGCCGTCGGACGGAAGGTCAAGCCAAAGCGACCACCACCGCCGAGGAAGTTTGCCTTGCCGCTCTTGCCATACGAGTTGTCGGCGGCACGGCCGTTCTGCATCAGGCCCTCGCGCTGCATCATCGTCTCGTCGGCGAAGGCTTGCAGGTTGTACTGCCACTTGCCCTCGGTGTACTGGTACAAACCATAGAGGCGCGACTTGTTGACAAAGATGTTGTAGTTATAGCCAAACTTGTCGCCCACGCCAATCTGGCGGTTGGGGTTGCGGAGGTCGTTCTGAGCCTCTTGGCTGTTCATGCCGTAGTCGTTAGCGGCAAACTTGTCGATGTCAGTATAGGTTGTTCCGCCAAGGAGGTCGGCCATCGTCTTGTAGTGCATACCCTTGGTGTGGTTGTACTGGAAGCCAATGGCGTACTTCTGCTTGTGGTTGATTTCGTGGTTGAAGATGGTGTTGAACGTCTCTACCATCTGGTCGTTGTGACGGCGTTCCTGGTAGTAGAGCGCCTCGTCGCCCTGTGCGGCGGCAGCGCGGTTCACGGCGTACATACGATCCCAGTCAATCTGGCGGTGCGCCTTGTTCTGCCAAGCGTCGTACATCACGTTCCACTCTTGCAATTCCCAAGCGGAAGGCGTTGTGCCAGCGTACACGTCGTAGGCCGAGCTGGGCAGGTTCTTGTAGTAGTCGGGACGCGGGTCGTAAGCGTTGCCGTTCCAACCAAGGGCGGTGGAGCTGTACAACGAATACTTAAAGCCAGCAGCCGTGGTGAGCTTCATGTTGTCGGCAATCTTCCAGTCCCAAGTAAGGATGGCGGTAGGCTCGTAGTCGTTCACCACGCGCGAGTTGCGCTTCTTGCCGTCCTGATAGCCCCAGTTGGGGTTGTAGTAGTGGGAGTTGGCAAGCCAATAAGCCTCCTCCGTCGATGCACCCTGCTGGCCGCGCTCTGTGGGCGAGCCGAAGGTGACGAGCGAAAGGGCGTGATTGTCGCCAAAGCGCTTCTCAACAGAAAGGAAGTAGGAGAGAGAGTTGTAGAACGTACCCTCGATGTTACCCTGGTTTGCCCAACGATAACCTACGAGGCCGGCAAACGCCCAACCCTTAGAGCTCAGGCCGGTGGCGTAGCTGTACATGCCGCGCGCCACGTAGTTGCGGTTGCAGCCCGAAAGGGTTATCTTGTTTCCGCTTGCAAACTGGCTGGCACGGGTGTTGACGTTCGTACCGCCGCCAAGGCCTGCAATACCAAAGCGGTTGAAGTCGTTGGAGAGGACGCCCTCCTGGTTACGCGTAGCGTCGTTCATGCCGCCCACCATGCTGTAGCTGAAACGTCCCATTTCGAGGTCATTGAGCTGGAGGCCGTTCATGTAGTAGTTGCTGTACATGCCGTCGTAAGCGCGAACGCGGAAACGCATAGGGCTGAACAGGTAGCCCACCTCGGAGTTGTAGGGGTCGCTCTTCTGGCCTGTGATGTTCGACACTGTCTGCGCGGCATCGTTATCCTCATCGAGCTGCGACTCCGTAAACGTAAAGTCGGAGTTGTCCACGTTGAGGGTGTCGACAGGGGCTTGCGCCATAGCACCGCCCGCAAGGAGTAGTGCCGCCGCCGTAAGTTTTACACCTTTTTTCATAAAGATTTGTAGTGGAGTCATTTTCCCCTGATTGCATACGTGCTTTCATGTTCCGCACCGCTGGCATCTCCCCGCCAAGGAGACATATAATAAATGCCTGCGCGCGCCGTTTGCCTCGCGGCAAGCGTCTGAAACATAATGAGAAAATGAGACTGTTTGTGAATTTATTGCGTTGCAAAAGTAAGGAAAAGCCCGTGAAAGGCTATTACGTTTCTATGAATTTTTAAAGCGCAGTAAGCAAAACGTAACGTTATCTCGGAAAAAATGCAGAAATTTGCCGCACAAACAACGAACACACAAGTTATGCGGAAATCACTTTTCACATTTGCGTTAATCCTTTTAGCTCTTACTACGCTCACCTCGTTCAGCACAAGCAACGAGGCCACGCAGCAAAAACGCTATGCCCTCTACGGCATCGGCTTTTACAATGTCGAGAACTTCTTTGACACCATTCACGACGCTGGGAAGAACGACTACGAGTTCCTGCCCAAGGGCGGTTACAGCTGGGGAAAGATGAAGTACGAGCACAAGTTGCACAACATTAGCAAGGTGCTTTCAATGCTCTGCACGGACAAGCTCCCAAAGGTTGGCGCAGCCGTCATCGGCCTTGCCGAGGTGGAGAACGTAAACGTGCTGAACGACCTCGTCAGCCAGCCCTGCCTCGCTCAGCGTGGGTATAAATACGTGGACATTCCCAGCTACGACCGCCGCGGCGTGGAGTGCGCATTCCTCTACAACCCCAACCTCTTCACACTGGAACGCTACTTCTGCGTGCAATACAACTACGGCCCGTCGGGCAAGGTGGACGACCCCATGCTCGGCTTCACCGTTGACGCACAGGGCAAGGTGCAGGCCATTGACCACCTGCAAGGCGACACAACCTACATCACGCGCGGTTTCCTCGTAATGGAGGGACGCCTCTCGGGCGAGAAGATGTTCTTCATCGTGAACCACTGGCCCTCGCGTGCCGCAGGCGACGAAACGCGCCAGCGTGCTGGTTGGCAGGTGCGCCAGCTCAAAGACGCTTTGCAGAAGAGCGAACCCGGCTCAAAGGTGATTATCATGGGCGACATGAACGACGACCCGGGCAACAAGAGTATGACGGAGCAGTTGGCTTGCCGTAGCGAGCAGGAGGACGTAAAGTCGGCCACCGACCTCTACAACCCTTGGTACAACTCCTTCTACAAGTCGGGCCAAGGCACAATGATGTACAACGGCAAGTGGTTCCACTTCGACCAAATCGTAGTGAGCGGCAATCTCGTGGGCAAGGACCGCAGTTCGCTGAAATACTACCAGCACGCCATCCTGATGCGCGACTTCTTATTCCAACAGGAAGGCCGCTACAAAGGTTCGCCCCTCCGCACCCACTCGGGCGGCGTTTGGCTCGACGGATACTCTGACCACCTGCCCGCACAGCTCTACCTCGTGAAGGAGGTGAAGTAAACGAGGGTACACATATATAATATAGAACAGCTTGGCGGTGCCAACTTCTATCCAAGGAAGTTGGCACCGCTCTTTTTGTCTGGAATTTGGGAATGGAAGTGCTGGTCAGCCGTATCCATCCGAAATAGACCGACTTGTAGCACTCTCCTGAAACTTCGAGCTTTGCAGAAAAAAAGCAATGTTCAATCTTAACGAAAGCAATAGGATAGTGATGTCGCAAAGCCCGTCAGATATGCGTATCGGCGTTAACGGC
>CAVKGN010000085.1:0-9151 GCA_963655595.1 uncultured Oscillospiraceae bacterium | reverse complement strand
TGGCGCGCAACGTGGTTGGCACGGCAAACTGGTCGCAAACGGTGCGCCTGGACTATAAGGCTACGAGCGACCTCCTGCTTTCGCTGCGTGCCACCGGTGCTTGGCTCCACGCCAACGGCTCGGCAGAGTGCTTCACCAACATCAAGGCGTCCGACTTCACCTGCGGTCTGTCCGTGCAAACAGCCCTGATGTACAAGGTGCAACTGTCCACTGGCTTGACCCTTTACAGCCGCCGGGGCTACACCGACCACCTGATGAACGGCAACGACCTTGTATGGAACGCGCGCCTGAGCAGACAGTTCCTGAAAAAACGTCTCTCCGTTGCCGTTGAGGGCTTCGACCTTCTGGGGCAGATGACGCAGGTACGTCGCACAATCAACGCCAAAGGCCGCACGGAGACCATGTACAACACCCTGCGCCAGTACGTCATGCTCCACGTGGCATACCGTTTCTCCTCTTCGCCCAAACACGGCAAATAGCCCCACCCTCCCCCAAATTCGACATACCCCGAGGTAGTTGTTCCTACCCCGGGGCTTTTCGTCGTCCATCGTACGTTGTACACAAGTGCATCGTACGGTGAACACATGTCCGTCGTACGACAGTCACACGTCACTCGTACGCCTGACGGCAACACTATGGCGGGCTAATCTCTACCAGCCCGCGGCCTCTGCCACTGCGTGCGCAGGTTCAAAAAATCCCGCCCCAACAATCTGGAGCGGGAGGAGTTATTGTTTGAAAGTCAACGGTTGGGAGCAGAGGTTACTCCGTAGCCACGTCCCACTGGATGGGAACGTTTTTCAGCACTATGAGACCAGTGTTGCCGCTGCCAGCACTTACGCCATACTGCAACTGCTGAATGGTCGTTGCCGTGCGTTTCACGTCCACAAAGTCGGCCATATCTTTGAGCGGGATGGTCACGTACACGCCCTCGGTCACGGTATAGGGATACCAACCGGCGATCTCGCGCGACTTGTAGGAGTTGCCGTCCTGATCAATCATGAGCGCAGGATAATTTGTATTGCAACCAAATTCAATAGACGTGAGGTTGGCAATCATATTCACCTTGAACACGAGGTGTACCACGCCGTAATTGTTCGACGTGCTCTTGCCGTACGCGCCCACAAGCTTTATGTCGGCTACGCCAGCAATGGGGTTGCGCAGCGTACCGCCACATTCCTGCGGCACGTCCGTTCCCTTTTGCGTCACTTTCTGCGTGGTTTGCGTGGTGCTTCCCGTAACGCTTTCCACGCCTTTCTTCACTTTCTTCAAGAGTCCGCCAAAGCCTTGTGCCTGAGCGTTGAGCGAACCAATACCGAGCGCCAGAGCGCATACAATAGCTAACTTTTTCATGGTAATGGAGTTTGGGTGTTTGACATTTGTTGCACTGCGAATTTACCGGGACAGGACAGTTCGCAGCCGTCAGGGCGTAAAGTCGTACCCATTGGTGCGCTGAATTGTACGCAGTGAGCGAAATTTACCATTTGGGCGGTTGGCGACTGACACTTTTTGGCTAAATTGCGGAATAGTTAAAACGTACACGAACGCCCATGGCAAACGAACTCGCTAAATCGCTCAACGACTTCTCCTTCGGTATGCTCTTCATGTCGCTGGTAATGTTTACCGCACTCATGTACCACAAAGGCCGCAGCCACCGCCTGCAACGAATGATGTGCGGGTTCATGGCCTACCTGCTCGGCATCACAACGATTGAGCTGCTCTACTTCTACCTGGCCCCAGGGGCTGAAAGCACGCTCACTTCGTGGCTCACCGACATCGTGGAGATGACCGTCGTGCCGTGGGCACTGCTGATCATCAAGCGCCTGACGCATCCCAAGACGAAGCTTCGCCTAACTGCCCTGGCCAACGCCCTACTCTACGGCGCGGGGCTGGTAGCGTTCGCACTCACGGGGAGCGAATACGTTTACAAGGGGCTTCTGCTGTTCACGCAGCTCTATTCCGTCTTCATCATTGTTTACGGCTTCGTAGCGGTCAGGAAGTTCAACCGGCTGCTGGCGGACAACTTCTCCGACAACGACCTTTCGCTCTACTGGCTGAAATACATCCTCTGCCTCTACGTTGGCATCATCGCCGTGTGGTCGTTTGCCACCGTGGCAGCCAGTGAGTATTGCGTGGCCATCTATAATGTGTCGATCATCCCGGCTTTCGGCCTCTTCTGCTACTTTGTGTACCGCCAGGAGGACATGCTCGAGGCACTAGAAACGACGGGGCTCGCCAGCAATGAGGAGGACGTCCAGCCCACCCCTGATGAAGAGGAAGAGAACAGCGCGCCAGCCGCCGCCACAAACTACCACTTCGCCGACAACCTTGAACGCGTGTTCAGCGAAAAGGAGATTTTCCTCAACCCCACGCTCAACATCAACGACCTGGCGCACGAGCTCGGCACAAATCGCACGTACATCTCCAACTACCTGAACCAACAACTCCACACCACGTTCTACGAATACGTCAACCACTGGCGAGTGGCCCGCGCCAAGGACCTCCTCGCCCAAACCTCCCTCCCCCTCGACGCCGTCGCAGCAAAGTCGGGCTTCAACTCCCAAAGCAGTTTCCGCCGCTACTTTGCCGCCGCCGTAGGCACCACCCCCTCCGCGTACAGAAAGCAACAGCGGAAATAGTCTTCCGCAGCTCAACCCCACAAAAAACATCCGCAACGCCAACATCAGAGGCATTGCGGATGTTTTTTGTGGAGCTAAGCGGAACGTAGCCGCTGGATGTTATTTCTCCGTCTTCTTGGCGGCCGTTTTGCGGGGGGCGCGCTTTTTGGGGGCGGCGGGAACGTCGGCTGAGGTGTCGGCACTGGCGGCTGCTTCCTTCTTCTCGAAACGAGCCAACATGTTCTGCAAACGGGAGATTTCCTTGTTCTTCAGCGAAATCTCGTCGCCCTGATTCTTAATAGTGGTGAGCAGGGAGTTGAGTTCCTCGTTGTCGATGTCGAGCGGGTAGCGGTCGTTCACGCGGGTGATGAAGTCGCCGAGGATGTTCATGTAGTTCGTGAAAGCATCGTAGGGCGAGTCGTAGATGCCGCGGTAGCCGCCATAGCTGTTGGACTTGGTGCTCATGAAGCGGAGGTTGTTCGACGCTTGCAGGTAGTCGAAGTCCTGCATAAGGCGACGGTCACGGCAGATGCGCACGCGGTCGGCAATGGAGTAGAGCTTATTGAATGCCTCGCGCTGCATGACGTTGCCAAGCCAGGGCGACATATCGCGCTCCTCGTCAACCCACGACGTGGGATACGACACGGTGAGCTCACCAGCGGACTTGACGCGGCCGCATATCTCGGAGGGCGTGCTGAACGTGATGCCGCGCTGCTTGAACTGCTGCGGCAGGGCTTTCATAAACTCAAGGATGTTCGACGAAAGCGGCTGGAAGATGCCCAGTGCGCAAAGTTCCATAAAGATGTTGACCACCTGTTCCTCCTCGGGCAGCTGCGCAATCCAGTCGGCGTAGGTGTCGGCAAAGAGGGGGTATTCGCTCCAGGAGGAATCGTTGAAGCGGAAGGAGATGTCCTCGGAGAGGGAGTGGTCGCGCAGGAGGAGTTTGAGTCTCGGATCGCGGCAGCAGCTATAAACGAAGTGGGGACTCTTCCAGCCGAGCACGTGTTTTGCACCCTCGGCAAGCATGCCCTTGAAGCCCATGGAAGCGACCGTCTCGCCTATCTCGTCGGAATAGACAAGGCATGAGTTGCGGAACACCTTTGGTTCCTGACCGAAGAGGAGTTTCACCTTTTTGCAGAGGCGCTGTACCTCGTCGCGGAAGGTGTCCTCGTTGATGAGCGAGGAGAAGCCGTGCGAATAGGGTTCGGCGAGGAACTCTACGCAGCCCGTTTCGTTGAGCTTTTGCAGCAGTTCGATGCACTGCGGGGCATGGTTTTCGAGCTGTTCGATGGCGCAGCCCGAAAGCGATATGGCACACTTGAACTCACCGGGATTGGCCTGCGCCATTTCGATAAGGGCCTGCAAGGCCGGCACGTACGAGCGCTCAGCCGTCTCCGTGATGGAACGGGCGTTCTCGTAGTCATCGTAGTAGTAATGATCCGTGCCGATGTCGAAGAAGCGGTAGCGCTTGAGGTGAATGTTCTGGTGTATTTCGAAGTATAGACAAACTGTTTTCATTTTTCGCGGGATGTTAGGATTTAGGTATGATGTTGTCGCGTATGTACGGTCTGTGGTGAGGGTTAGTTCACGAGGCGTGAGTAAATGTCGTAGATGCGTTTGCCCACCTTCTCCCACGTGATTTGGTCCACCTCTTTCTTTCCTTCCACTTTAAGGTACTCGTGGAGCGACTCGTTGGTGCAGATGGAGTACATAGCGTCGGCCATGGCGTTGATGTCCCAATAGTCCGTCTTGATGCACTTGTCGAGGATTTCGGCGCAGCCGCTCTGCTTCGAGATGATGGAGGGCACGCCGCACTGCATGGCTTCGAGGGGCGATATGCCGAAGGGCTCGCTCACCGAGGGCATTACGTAGACGTCGGAGTCGGCAAAGGCCTCGTAAACTTGGCCGCCGCGCATGAAGCCCGGGAAGTGGAAACGGTCGGCTATGCCTCGGGCGGCCGCCATGTTGATCATGTCGTTCATCATGTCGCCCGAACCTGCCATGCAGAAGCGTATGTTGTGCGTGCGCTGCAACACAAGGGCGGCAGCCTCCACGAAGTATTCGGGCCCCTTCTGCATGGTGATGCGGCCAAGGAAGGTCACCACCTTCTCCTTGCGTCCCTCGTGTGCACGTCGGCGCTCTTCCACCATCGAGAGGATGTCCTGCGAGAGCGGGTAGACGGCGTTGTGCATCGTCACCACCTTGGCGGGATCCTGGTGGTAGTGGTTGATGACCGTCTGACGCGTGAGTTCAGACACACACATGATGCAGTCGGCGTGATCCATACCGTCCTTCTCAATGCCGTACACCGTGGGGTTGACATTTCCGCGCGAACGGTCGAAGTCTGTGGCGTGCACGTGGATAACGAGCGGCTTGCCGCTCACGCTCTTGGCGTGGATGCCTGCTGGATAGGTGAGCCAGTCGTGGGCATGGATAATGTCGTACTCCTGCTGACGGGCTATCACGCCTGCCACGATGGAGTAGTTGTTTATCTCGTCCTGCAAGTTGTCGGGATAGCGGCCCGAGAACTCTATGCAGCCAAGGTCGTCGGTGAGGCGGTAGTTGAAGTCGGCATAGATGTGGTCGCGCAGCTGATAGTAGAGCTCGGGGGACATCTTGTCGCCGAGGCGGTGCTTCACGTGGTCATAGTCAACGTCGCGCCACACGATAGGCGTCTGGCTCATGCCTATGATGTTCATAAAGCTCTTGTCCTCATCGCCCCAGGGCTTGGGCAGGCAGAAAGTGATGTGCATGTCGGGCTGCAAGGACAGCCCTTTGGTTATGCCGTAGCTGGCTGTTCCCAATCCGCCAAGGATGTGCGGAGGAAACTCCCAGCCAAACATGAGTACTTTCATAGGTTGTTTTAGATTTAGAAAGGACGTAAGGTAAGCCGTCCTTTATTCCATGGTATTGTTGTATTTCTCAAGCAAGCGGAGCGCGCGGAGAATGCCGCTGACGTTCATGGCGAACGAGATGGCACCGCGGCCGTGGAACGAGGGGTTCCCATCGAAGAGTTCGGGGATTGTGCCCACGCAGTGGTAGAAGAGTTCCTCCTCGTAGCCAATGAGTTGTCGCTCAATGTAGTTCACGCCGCTCATGCGGTAAACGCGCAGGTAGGCTTCGAGGTAGAAGCCCGTGAGCCAGGGCCAGGCGGTGCCTTGGTGGTAGGCCAGGTCGCGCTGTGCCTGCGAGCCTATATACATGGGGTTGTAGCCGCCGCTCTTGGGCGAAAGTGAACGTATGCCCTTGGGAGTGACGAGTTCCTTCGTGCAGATGTCGAGCACGGACTTGCGCTCCTTCATTTCGAGCGGCGAATAGTCGAAGGCGATGGCAAAGAGCTGGTTCGGACGAACGCTCCAGTCCATCATCTGCCCGTCTACATAGTCGAGCAGGTAGCCGTACTCGTTGAGGAACACGTCGCGGAACGAACGCGCCATCTTCTCCGTCTCTTTCTCGATGAAGTTGCGCTGGTTCTCGCACTCTGCCTTCCCGTCCTCGTCGATGAGTCGTTCGCAGAATTTGAGTGCATTGTACCACAGGGCGTTGAACTCCACGATGTAACCCGAGCGCGGCACGATGGGGCGTCCGCCCGACTGAGAGTTCATCCACGTCACGGCGCGGTCGCGGCCGTTGGTATAGAGCAGGCCGTTCTCATGCAGGAACAGGTTGGGGTGCTGCCCTTTGAGGATAAAGCTAAGGATGTCCTTGTAGAGTTCGCCGTACTTTTCGAGGCAAGCCTTTACGGACACGTTCTTGGCATATTGCTGGATGGTCCAGGTAGCCCAAAGCAAGGTGTCGGGCTGCTCCATCTCGTAGATGTCCACCGACATGGGTTCCTTACGGATAAAGTTATAGATGGCCTTCGAGGCGGTTTCCATATAGGCCTCAAACTGCTCCGTCTCACCAATGGCGAGGGTCAAGCCAGGCATAGCGATGAACGTGTCGCGGGCACGGGGCTTAAACCACGGATAACCAGCCAGGATGTACGACTCATCGTCCTTCGTCACGCGGAACTGGTGGGCGGCGTTCACGAGGCAGTGGTAGAAGCTATCGCGGTGGTCAATGTGGTCTACCTCGTCCTGCAAGAAGGTGTCAATCTGCTCGGGTTCGATGGGTGCAATGCCAGCACTGAACGTGATGCTCTCACCCTTCTTGATGGGCAACTCAAAGTAGCCCGGCACGAAGAGGTCCTCCGACGAGTAGTAGCCGCGCTCGCTCTCCTTGGGGTAGTCAAGTCCGCGGTACCAGTCGGGGCAGTAGTTCCACGTGCCCTTCTTGCTCATCTGCATATATAGGTCGGGGTAGCCCTGATAGAGGCACATGCGCACACCGTTCTCCACCTCGTCATAACTGCGGTTGGCCACGGAGTTTTCGTGGGTCCACTGGCGCACACTGCGGAAGGCCAAGAACGGGCGTAGGCGCAGGGTGGTCTCGGAATGGGCATCGAGCAGGGTGTAACGGATGTAGATGCGATAAATGGACGTGTCGAAGACAATCTCCTTTTTGAGCAACACGCCGCCTACACGGTAGGTCCACGTAGGTACTTGCTCCCACTCAAAACTTACGATATACTTATGTCCCTTGGGGCTATAGTTCTCGCCCTGATACTTGTGCAGCCCAAGATTGAACTCTGCGCCGTGCTGCACAACCGTCTCGTCGACCGAGGACAGCAGAACGTGGTTTTCATCGTCTATTTCGGGTACGGGAATAACGAGCAACCCGTCGTATTTACGAATGTTGCATCCGACCAAGCTTGTGGAACAATATGCACCCGACCTGTTGGTAATCAGCATTTCCTTGTAGAGCGACTCCTGCAGGTTGGTCATTTGTGCTTTGTCGAATCTCAGATAACACATGGCACTATTGATTTGAAGGTTTTACTTGTTATAACGATTTCCGCCCAACGTGTGAGGTACTATAAAGCAGGTGTTTCAGGGGCGGACAGAGGTTGTGTTTTCGTTGTGGTTTTCTATTGGCTCTCAAATGTAGGAAAAAATGCGTACATGGAATTTTATTAAAAGAAAAAAACGATTTAGACGCGATTTTTTCAACCCGAGTAAGCAAAACAGGCCGAAAAGTTTGCCCCAGCAGGGCTGTTTTGCTACATTTGCCCCGATTATGTTTTGTTCGCTGCATTGCGCGAACGAGCACAATTACCTTGATAACATGCTTGATACTGAAACCAACGACAAACTTCGCTGCGCACAGCAGCTCAACGGGGTTTGGGACGTTCTTAACGACGACGATCGCAACCTGCTCCTACACAACATGCAGGTGGACAGATACACCAAGAACGGCATTATATATAGAGTGGGCGAAACGCCCCGTTTCCTCTTTTGCCTTATTGAAGGGAAAGCCAAGATATTCCGCGAGGGACTTGGCGGCCGAACGCTGACCAACCGCGTTCTGCGGCAGGGGCAATACTTCGGCTACCGGGCCTACATGGCTGGGGAGGACTACGTGACCACCGCCTCAGCACTCGAAGAGAGCCTCGTGGCAGCCATACCGATGGCGGTGGTGATGGAACTCACCGGGCGCAACGCACGGCTGGCACAATTCTTCATGCACGAACTGGCGGTGGACTTGGGAAAGTCAGACCGCCGCATCGTGAGCATCACGCAGAAGCACATCCGCGGCCGCCTGGCCGAAACGCTGCTCGACCTTGCCGACGTGTACGGATACGACGACGACGGACGCACGCTCAACATCCGCATCACGCGCGAAGACATCGCCAACCTGTCGAACATGACCACGAGCAACGCCATCCGCACGCTCTCCTCCTTTGCCGACGACGGCCTCGTCAGTCTGCAAGGAAAAAACATTGAAATCATCGACCTCGAAAAACTTCACACAGTGTCGCGCAACGGATAACCTCCCCACCCTCCAAACACCCAAGGGGCGCAAAGATAGAGACCAACCATCAGTTCTCGTCTTTGCGCCCCTCGTTGTGCTCGCCCGACATCAAAATTCAGCCCGTCCGATAAGCCTTTCACCGTCGCCCCCAGATAGCAGCAATTCCCCGCCAGAAAAAATCCCCCGCCAGCAAATTCCAGTCCCCCGCGGGAGGACTGGAGTCCGCCGGGGGAGGATTCGAGTCCTCCCAGGGAGGACTTTCACCAGGGCAGGGATACGGATGATTTCCCAGATTGTTTCTTTCAGCAGTTTGCCTATTGCCAGTACGAAAAGGGTTATATTTGCCACAAGACGTAAGCATTGAGCTAAAGCCAAGGATTGAGGCCAAGAAATGGAGAACTGGTTAAAGTATAAACTATAATCAAAGAAAACAAGCCGCTATGGATAAAGTGCAAAACATAATAAATCGATGCTCTTGCAGGAACTCGGTTGCTGGGGCGAAAAGGTGGCATGCGGTCGCAGAACCATCGGCATTCTCCGCACCACCTATCTCGTAAACGAGGAAGGCATCATCGAGAAAATCTTCACTCCCAAGGAAATCAAGACCAAGATCCATGCAGAGCAGATTCTGGAGTACATCAACAAGTAAATTATGGCTATGAAAGATTTTGGAAAGAAAGCGT
>CAVKGN010000084.1:0-9195 GCA_963655595.1 uncultured Oscillospiraceae bacterium | reverse complement strand
AAGTTTGCTTGAATGTAGTTGAAAGTGCTGTTGTTGGAAGTATTAGTCAGGTCAACCACACCATCCGAAGTGTAAGTTATTACATTCGTATTCTTGTCGAAGTTGGGGTCTTCTGCGAAGTGCGTACGGAAAGCGTCGGAAGTAGTATTTCCCGTGAGCTTGTGGTTCGTGTCTCTGAAACGAATGCCGGCAGATTGGGTGTTTACGGTGTTTTCGTAGTCGTTCCAAGTCTTGTCATAGTGACGCACAGCATATTCGCTCTTGTTAGTCACGTCCAGTGCCCAGTCCAAGATAGTTACTTCGTCAGTGCTGTAAGAAGATGAAGCGGGAACAGTAGTCTTCCAGTCGTTGTTTGCGCTAAAAGTGTTGTTCTTCTCAAGCGTCACCTTAGCCACCGCGCGTTCAACATAAACAGTCTTAGCCTTTGCCTTAGCCTCTGCAACCGTGGATTGGGGAGTAGCCTTTACCAACAAAGTACCGTCAGAGAGCGGAGAGTTAGACATAAAGAACTGGTCTTTGTTGTCGCCTGTGAACTTAGTTGCGTTAGTCAGGCCTTCTGCTTTCTTGTCTTTGATGCCATCCCATGTGGTGATGCTTGTAGATATTTCGCCAGTGCTGCTGTTGCAATCAACTACCTGATTCTCCTTGTTGTTCACAAGAACGAGAATCTGCTTCTCACCCTCGCTAACCTGTTCAACGGGAAGAGTAGCCTGGGTGGTGATACCGTCAGCAGTTGAGGGAGGCGTGCTCCAAGTGAGCTGGCTTGCATCGTAGGTAACTGATTTCAAGAGGTTGCCTTTGTCGTCGAAGTAAACAACCGTAAGGCTCTTCACGTTGTACTCGTCGGCTGTACCCTGATTATAGTCCACGTCAGTACGAGTACCAGCGCCCGAAGTTGTGGGGAGGCTCAGATTAAGAGCCACATAGGCCTTGCCCTTTGCGGCGTCTGAGCCATTAGATGTGCCGTCCGCCGTAAGTTCGTCGGAGGAACAGCCAGCTGCAAGCAGTGCCGTTGCAGCCAAAGTAAGGAAAGCTTGATGCTTCATAATTGTAGATTTGTTTGTGATATCGTGTTTGTGAGTTTTTCTCTTCTGTCTGTGGTTCGCCTTGACCTATATATTATATGTGTGCGAGCGGCCGCGGAAAGGCCGTGCCGACCCATCCTAAACGGACTCGCCGCCCAATCCTTGCGCAGAAGACGCAAGGAAAATGCTTGAAATGTTCTTAAAGGTAAAACGACGTAGTAAAATACCCCCCCCCTACGGTAATAAGTGACAGAGAGAAGGAGAGCGGTGCTAATGAGAGGGATGCGCACAGGCTGCCGTGGTTCATTATAGAAAGCAAGAACCGCATCCGCGCATCCTTAGCACCTTTTTGCGCTGCAAAGTTAGACACATTTCGTTGATACACAGTACAAATCTGCATTTTGTTTCAGAAAAGTTGCATTTTCTCTACGTTTTCGTGCACCCGTGAGCCCCGCGAGGCGCAAAAAACGCCGTTTTTGCCCCCAAGCCGCCGCGCCGAAGGATGAAAAAACTTAGCCGCCGATTGCTGGAACTGTTGGCTGTGTTGAAAAAAGTGGCTAACTTTGCAGCCCGAATGGTGTAGTATGCGCCGTTCGCTCTTGGTATAGAAAAACAAAACAATAATACAACAATAAAAATTTAAGCAATGCCTACTATTTCACAATTGGTAAGAAAGGGCAGACACGTGGCAGCAGACAAGAGTAAGTCTCCTGCACTCGATTCATGTCCTCAGCGCCGTGGCGTTTGTGTGCGTGTTTACACCACAACCCCGAAGAAGCCTAACTCTGCAATGCGTAAGGTGGCTCGTGTGCGCTTGACAAACTCTAAGGAGGTGAACTCCTACATCCCCGGTGAAGGTCACAACCTGCAGGAACACAGCATCGTGCTGGTTCGCGGCGGTCGTGTGAAGGACCTCCCTGGTGTGCGCTACCACATCGTTCGCGGTACGCTTGATACCGCTGGCGTGGCTAACCGCACACAGCGCCGCTCTAAGTACGGCGCAAAGCGACCCAAGGCCGCTAAGAAGTAAAAGATGAAGCTTGAAGCAAATGTGCAAAAGCGAGCGTTCGTGAAATGTTTTTGAGCTGCCAGGGCGTGTGAGGCACGCCGCAAACACAAGGCAGAGGCTGTTTCAGAGGATGCTCCCCTTTGCATGTTTGCTTTGCTTTTTTGCTTGAAATCTCGGCCCGAGACAAAGGGCATACACATTATATATATATTATACACCTTGGTTAGCAAAGGTTGAGTAAACGCCCAGCGCGGCGTTGAAGACAACAATTGCAGCCTTAACAAAACCAACACTCACAATGAGAAAAGCAAAACCAAAGAAGCGTGTGATTCTTCCCGATCCCGTGTTCGGCGATCAGAAAGTGTCTAAGTTCGTGAACCACCTGATGTACGACGGTAAGAAGACTATCTCGTACGAAATCTTCTACAAGAGCCTCGAAATCGTAGGCGAGAAGATGAAGGACCAGGAAAAGAGCGCGCTCGAAATCTGGAAGGAAGCCCTCGACAAGATCACTCCGCAGGTAGAAGTGAAGAGCCGCCGCATTGGTGGTGCCACATTCCAGGTGCCTACTGAGATTCGTCCCGACCGCAAAGAGTCAGTGTCGATGAAGAACATGATTGGCTACGCTCGCAAGCGCGGTGGTAAGACCATGGCCGACAAGCTCGCCGCTGAAATCATGGATGCTTACAACGAGCAGGGCGGCGCCTTCAAGCGCAAAGAAGACATGCACCGCATGGCGGAGGCTAACCGTGCATTCGCTCACTTCCGTTTCTAATCAATTATTGAGAATACACAACGATGGCAAAAGTCGATTTACATTTAACGCGTAATATCGGTATCATGGCTCACATCGATGCCGGTAAAACCACTACGTCAGAGCGTATCCTGTTCTACACAGGTAAGACGCACAAGATCGGTGAGGTGCACGACGGCGGCGCTACCATGGACTGGATGGCCCAGGAGCAGGAGCGCGGTATCACTATCACTTCGGCTGCTACTACTTGCTTCTGGAACTGGAACGACAAGCAGTACAAGCTCAACCTGATTGACACTCCGGGACACGTGGACTTCACCGCAGAGGTGGAACGTTCGCTCCGCGTGCTCGACGGCGCAGTGGCTACTTACTGTGCAGTGGGCGGTGTGGAACCTCAGTCAGAAACGGTGTGGCGCCAGGCAGACAAGTACAACGTGCCCCGTATCGGCTACGTGAACAAGATGGACCGCTCGGGTGCAGACTTCTTCGAAGTGGTACGCCAGATGAAGGCTATCCTCGGCGCAAACCCCTGTGTGATCTCTATCCCCATCGGTGCTGAGGAGAACTTCAAGGGTATCGTTGACCTCATCAAGATGAAGGCTATCTACTGGCACGATGAGACAATGGGCGCTGAGTACGAGATTGACGACATCCCCGCAGAGCTTCAGGCAGAGGCACAGGAGTGGCACGACAAGATGGTAGAGACTGCCGCTGAGTGCGACGAGGCCTTGATGGAGAAGTTCTTCGAAGATCCTTCTTCTATCACCGAAGAGGAAATCGTTGCCGCTATCCGCAAGGGTACGCTCTCGATGAGCATCGTCCCCATGACGCAGGGTTCTTCGTTCAAGAACAAGGGCGTTCAGACGCTGCTCGACTACGTTTGTATGTTCCTGCCCTCTCCCCTCGACACTCCCAACATCGTGGGTACGAATCCCGAAACGGGCGAAGAGGAAGACCGCAAGCCGTCAGAAGACGAACACACTTCGGCACTCGCATTCAAGATTGCCACTGACCCCTATGTAGGTCGTCTGACATTCTTCCGCGTTTACTCAGGTAAGATTGAGGCCGGTTCGTACACATACAACACTCGCTCGGGAAAGAAGGAACGTGTGAGCCGCTTGTTCCAGATGCACTCTAACCACCAGAACCCCGTGGAGGTGATCTCCGCCGGTGACATTGGTGCAGGTGTAGGTTTCAAGGATATCCACACGGGTGACACACTCTGCGATGAGGACGCTCCCATCGTACTCGAATCAATGGACTTCCCCGATCCCGTGATCGGTATCGCCGTTGAACCTAAGACTCAGAAGGACCTCGACAAGCTGTCGCAGGGCTTGGCTAAGTTGGCTGAGGAAGACCCCACCTTCACCGTGAAGACCGACGAACAGAGCGGTCAGACCGTGATCTCAGGTATGGGTGAGCTTCACCTCGACATCATCATCGACCGTCTGAAGCGTGAGTTCAAGGTAGAATGTAACCAGGGTAAGCCCCAGGTGAACTACAAGGAAGCCATCACCAAGACTGTTAACCTCCGCGAGGTTTACAAGAAGCAGTCCGGTGGTCGTGGTAAGTTCGCTGACATCATCGTGAACGTTGGTCCTGTGGACGAAGACTTCAAGGAAGGCGGTCTGCAGTTCATCAACAAGGTGACTGGCGGTAACATTCCTAAGGAATTCATCCCCTCCGTACAGAAGGGCTTCGAGAACGCCATGAAGAGCGGTGTGCTCGGTGGCTTCCCCTTGGATAGCCTCAAAGTAGAACTCCTCGACGGTTCGTTCCACCCCGTGGACTCTGACCAGTTGTCGTTCGAAATCGCTGCCCTCCAGGCTTACAAGAACGCTTGCGCTCAGGCAGGCCCCGTGTTGATGGAGCCCATCATGAAGCTCGAAGTAGTTACTCCCGAGGAGAACATGGGTGACGTGATAGGTGACTTGAACAAGCGTCGCGGTCAGGTAGAAGGTATGGAGACAAGCCGCAGCGGTGCCCGCATCGTGAAGGCTATGGTGCCCCTGGCAGAGATGTTCGGTTACGTAACCGCTCTCCGTACAATCACCTCTGGTCGTGCATCAAGCTCTATGCAGTACGATCACCACGCTCCCGTATCTTCAAGCATCGCACGTGCCGTGCTCGAGGAGATCAAGGGCCGCGTAGACCTCGTAAAGTAAGTTGACCCTTACTCTATAAGAATAAACAAATGACTTCTGCCGGCAACGGGGTAACGAATGACTCTTACCCCGTTGCAGCGGAGAAGCCTCACAAACAATCCAATAAACACAATGAGTCAAAAAATTCGTATCAAGCTGAAAAGCTACGATCACACTCTCGTTGAAAAGTCAGCTGAGAAGATCGTGAAGAACGTGAAGGCTACTGGCGCCGTAGTAAGCGGTCCTATCCCCCTTCCCACCCGCAAGCGTATCATTACTGTGAACCGCTCTACCTTCGTTAACAAGAAGAGCCGCGAACAGTTCGAGATCTCTTCTTACAAGCGCATCATCGACATCTACAGCTCTACTGCTAAGACTGTTGACGCCCTGATGAAGCTTGAATTGCCCTGCGGCGTTGAAGTAGAGATCAAGGTATAGTACCCTGATACATACACATTGGCCAAACGGCCGAACGCAAGAATAGCCCCTGCTCGCAATGAGTGGGGGCTTTCTTGTGCTTATTTTGCTCCCTCGCAGCCCTTTTTGCGTCCCCGGAGGGGCGTTTCGGGGCAAAATGGGCTGATTTTCAGAAAAAAGAAGACGGATAGTTTGCCGAGAAATGTAAAAGCGGTATCTTTGCATTCCGAAAGTAGGACACGTAAGACACCTGCTTCTTTTTATGGGGTAAGCCCCGAGGTTAGTGATAACCTATCCGACCCGAAGCCGTCATGAAGCTTTTGGGCGACGGAACAGAAAAACAATTTACATATCATTTTCATAATACTGAAATGCCAGGATTATTAGGAAAAAAAATCGGAATGACATCCGTTTTCAGTGCCGAGGGCAAGAATGTGCCATGCACTGTTATCGAAGTAGGTCCTTGCGTTGTGACGCAGATTAAGACCGTCGAGAAAGATGGCTATGCAGCCGTTCAGGTTGGTTTCCAGGAAGCTAAGGAGAAGAATACTTCTGCTCCGCTCATGGGCCACTTTAAGAAGGCTGGTGTAACCCCCAAGCGTCATTTGGCAGAATTCAAGGGTTTTGAGCAGGAGCTCAACCTGGGTGACACCCTCACGGTGGAACTCTTCAACGATGCCAACTTTGTTGACGTTATTGGCACTTCAAAAGGTAAGGGCTTCCAGGGCGTTGTGAAGCGTCATGGTTTTGGTGGTGTAGGTCAGAGCACGCACGGTCAGGACGACCGTCTGCGCAAGCCGGGTTCAATCGGCGCATGTTCTTATCCCGCCAAGGTATTCAAAGGTTTGCGCATGGGCGGCCAGATGGGCGGCGATCGCGTAACGACCCAAAACCTCAAAGTGTTAAAGGTAATCCCCGAACATAACCTGCTCCTTATTAAGGGTTCTGTTCCCGGTTGCAAAGGTTCAATCGTAATTATCGAGAAGTAAGCAATGGAAGTTAGTGTATTCAATATAAAAGGTGAAGATACCGGTCGCAAGGTAACCCTGAACGACAGCGTATTTGGCATTGAGCCCAACGACCACGCTATTTACCTCGATGTAAAGCAGTATCTCGCTGCACAGCGTCAGGGTACGGCAAAGTCGAAAGAGAGAAGTGAAATGAGCGGTTCGACTCGCAAGCTTGGTCGTCAGAAGGGCGGCGGCGGCGCACGTCGTGGTGATATCAATTCGCCGGTGCTCGTTGGCGGTGCTCGCGTGTTCGGTCCTAAGCCCCGCGATTACAGCTTCAAGCTCAACAAGAAGACTAAGTCTTTGGCTCGCCGCAGTGCACTTTCATACAAGGCACAAGAGGGCGCTATCGTTGTAGTAGAGGATTTCGCTTTCGACGCTCCCAAGACTAAGGCATTCCTCGAGATTGCTAACAACTTGAAGGTGGCTGACAAGAAGTCTTTGTTCGTTCTCCCCGAGTCAAACAAGAACGTTTATCTGTCGGCACGCAACATTCAGAAGGCTAAGGTGGCTATCGCCGCAAACATCAACACTTACGGCATCCTCGATGCTACGACGATGGTTGTGACTGAAAATGCCCTTCCCCTGATCGAAGCTGTCTTAACTAAGTAAATAGAGCAACAGAAAAATGGCATTCATTATCAAACCTCTCGTGTCTGAAAAGGCAAACGGGCTGACAGAAAAGCAGAACCAGTTCAGCTTTATCGTGCGTCCTGAAGCTAATAAACTCCAGATTAAGGCAGAAGTAGAAGCTCAGTACAACGTGAACGTTGTCAGCGTGAACACAATTAAGTATGCAGGCAAGAACAAGTCTCGTTACACAAAGGCTGGCTTGGTTCACGGTCGCAGCAATGCTTTCAAGAAAGCTATTGTAACCCTGAAAGAGGGCGAAAATATCGATTTCTACAGCAATATCTAAATAAATAATGGCAGTACGTAAATTTAAGCCCACTACACCGGGGCAGAGACACAAGATTATTGGTACGTTCGAAGAGATTACTGCATCCGTACCAGAAAAATCTCTCGTTTACGGTAAGCGCGTTTCAGGTGGTCGCAACAATACTGGTAAGATGACTATGCGTTATCTTGGTGGCGGTCACAAGAGAAAGCTGCGTTTCATCGACTTCAAGCGTGAGAAAGACGGTGTACCCGCAGTCGTAAAGACTATCGAATACGATCCTAACCGTTCGGCTCGTATCGCATTGCTCTACTACGCTGATGGTGAAAAACGTTACATTATTGCTCCTAATGGATTGAAGGTTGGCGATCAGCTGATGTCGGGCGCTGAAGCAGCTCCCGAAGTAGGTAACGCTCTTCCCTTGCAGAACATCCCCGTGGGTACGGTTATCCACAACATTGAGCTCCGTCCGGGTCAGGGCGCTCTGCTCGTTCGTTCTGCTGGTAACTTCGCACAGCTTACTTCTCGTGAAGGTAAGTATTGCGTGATTAAGTTGCCCTCAGGCGAAACTCGCCAAATCCTTAGTGCTTGCAAGGCTACTATCGGTAGCGTTGGCAACTCTGACCATGCACTTGAGTCGTCTGGTAAGGCAGGTCGCTCTCGTTGGCTCGGTCGTCGTCCTCACAACCGTGGTGTTGTTATGAACCCTGTTGATCACCCGATGGGTGGTGGTGAAGGACGCCAGAGCGGTGGTCATCCTCGTTCACGTACTGGTTTGTATGCTAAGGGCTTGAAGACAAGAGCTCCTAAGAAGCAGTCGAACAAGTACATCATTGAGAGACGTAAAAAGTAACAAGCACTAAAACAAAGAAGAATTTATGAGTCGTTCTCTTAAGAAAGGTCCGTACATCGCAGTTTCTCTTGAAAAGAAAGTTCTTGCAATGAACGAAAGCGGCAAGAAAAACGTGGTGAAGACTTGGGCCAGAGCTTCAATGATTTCCCCCGACTTCGTGGGTCACACCATTGCAGTTCACAACGGAAACAAATTCATCCCTGTTTATGTTACTGACAACATGGTTGGCCATAAGCTCGGTGAGTTCGCACCCACCCGTAAGTTTGGCGGTCATGCTGGTAACAAGAAGAAGTAAGCAGGACTTTTCAATCCATTGAAACAAAAGAATAATTAATAATGGGATCAAGAAAAAGATTAGCGGCTGACAAAAGAAAGCAGGCCCTGAAGACCCAATATTTTGCAAAGGCGCAGAATGTTCCTTCTTCTCCCCGAAAGATGCGCTACGTTGTAGACATGGTTCGTGGCATGGAGGTTAACCGCGCTCTTGGCACTCTCAAGTTCTCTAAGAAGGCTGCCTCGGAAGTAGTTGAGAAGCTGCTCCGCTCGGCTATCGCAAACTGGGAACAGAAGAATGACCGCAAAGCCGAAGATGGCGAATTGTACATAACTAAGATCTTTGTAGACGAAGGCGTTACTCTGAAGCGTATGCGTCCGGCTCCCCAGGGTCGCGGTTACAGAATTCGTAAACGTTCAAACCACGTGACTATTTTCGTGGGTACACAAACAAATGATTAATCGATATGGGACAAAAAGTAAATCCGATAAGTAACCGACTTGGTATTATTCGCGGTTGGGATTCTAATTGGTACGGCGGTCGCAATTTTGGTGATAACCTTCTTGAAGACAGCAAAATCCGTAAGTATCTCGACGCTCGTTTGGCTAAGGCTAGCGTATCTCGTATCGTTATTGAACGTACTCCGAAGCTCATCACCATCACTGTTTGCACAGCTCGTCCGGGTATCATCATCGGTAAGGGCGGCGCAGAGGTTGACAAGCTCAAGGAAGAACTGAAGAAGATTACTGACAAGGACGTTCAGATCAACATCTTCGAAGTGAAGAAGCCCGACCTCGACGCAAACATCGTA
>CAVKGN010000083.1:0-9593 GCA_963655595.1 uncultured Oscillospiraceae bacterium | reverse complement strand
CAGTCTTCGCCCCGGCGTGCTGGAAGAGAGATGTCCCTTTTTATGCAAATGCCCCCCCTTGTCGTCGACATTATCCCCGTGGAAGTTGGCGTCTGTCGTACGATGAACGTGTGTCTGTCGTACGATGCACATGTGTTCATCGTACGGTGTACATGTGTCACTCGTACGACGGACGGCCACTACATCGGAGCTGAGACGGCTTACTCCGCGGGAGCAGACGAACACTACAAACTTTCCGTTCGCACTGCGCCAACGGAATTTTAAGACTACCTTTGCACCTGCATGCGGATAAGGGAAACAGGTGAGAATCCTGTGCAGTCCCGCTGCTGTATGTCCTATTGTCTCGTTGCGCCACATTGGCCACTGGTTCGGAGCACACTGACTGCGAACCGGGAAGGCGGCGCCACGGGGGACAAGCCAGAATACCTGCCGCATAGCCCTCTGCCCACGGCCCCGAAGCCCAGCGGAGGAACGCCCGGACACGCCCCCGAGGAGGGGAAGCCGGACAACCTGAGCGGAAATGCGCTGAGAGAGAACGTCTTGGCGCATCCGTACTCCCGTTCATCACAACCACTAAAAGAGAGACTCCTTGTGCTAACTGCGCTCATGGGGGTGTGCCTGTTTGCGCCCGTACATCCCGACTCCTTAGGTACAGCCGAGGTGACCGCCCCGCGGCGTATGGCCGGCATAACCACTGCCACGCCCGTGCAGCGGATTGACTCTGCCGACATTGTGCAGCGCGGCATCACCGACATGGGCGACGCCCTGCGCCGCTTTTCGGGGGTGAACCTGCGTGACTACGGCGGCGCCGGCGGACTCAAAACAGTGAGCGTGCGAGGTCTGGGGGCAGGACACACAGCCGTGACCTACGACGGCCTATGCGTGAACGACACGCGGCAGGGACAGATTGACCTGGGGCAGTTCAGCATTGACCGTCTGGGGAGCATTGAGCTACAAACGCTCGAAGGCGGTTCGCTGCTGTGCCCCGTGCGCAACACGGCGGCTGCTGTGGTCAGCCTTTCCACCCCTTGGGGGGCATCAAACGACTCCCGCTGGCACGGCTCAGCCACACTGAGGCAAGCCTCGTTCGGTACGTACTCACCCTCCCTGTTCGTGAGCAAGAGTATTTCCAAAAACACGCTGCTAAATGCAAGTGCGGACTATTTCTTTGCGCACAACGACTACCCGTTCACCGTTGAGAACGGCGTGGCCACCGAACGGCTGCGGCGAACGAACAGCCGCATGCAGAGCGTAACGGCTGAGAGCAACGTGCGCCACCGCTTTGCCCGTGAAGGACGCGAGGGCGAACTCAACGCCAAGGTCTACTTTGCGCACAACTACCGCCACCTGCCAGGAATGGTGCTGTACTACGTGAACCAGAACAACGAGCGGCTGCTCGAGGAGAACGCCTTTGCACAAATGCAATGGAAGGAGACGGTGGGCGCATTCCGGCTGTTTGCCGCCGCCAAATACAACTGGCAAACAAGCCTCTACGACAACTACGACAAGCAATACCCCAACGGAGTGAATAGCCAGCACTACTGGCAACGCGAAACGTACGCCACCGCTGGTGTGTCGTACGACATTCTGCCCAGCTTGCAGGCGGCTTACGCTACCGACTTTGCCTACACCTCGCAAAACAGCAACCTAACGACCGACCGGCGTGCCGAACGACAGACGTGGCTGCAAAGTCTGACGCTGGGATGGCACACGGAGCGCGTACAACTGACGGCGCGAGGCATATTCCACAAATATTGGAACGGTATGGAGGGCGGTGGTTCAGCCCGCGACGCGCAAAGGTTCACGCCCTCGGTCACGGCAGCGGTCACGGCCCTGCGCGTCCCCTTCCTGCTCACGGTGCGCGCAGGCTACAAGGAAGCATTCCGAATGCCCACGTTCACCGAGAGCTACTACTACCACCGAGGTTCGAAAACGCTTATACCCGAACTCACGCGGCAGCTGTCTGCCGGCATCACGCTGCAAGCCCGCGTGGCAAGCTGGTGGAACACGCTGGCTCTGACGGCCGATGCCTACCGCAACAGGGTGAGCGACCGCATTGTGTCCATCCCCTACAACCTCTTTGTGTGGCAAACAATCAACGTGGGCGATGTGCGCACACTGGGCATCGACCTCACGCTGCAAAGCAAGTGGCAGCCGGCTAAGGGGCAGGACATTCTGCTCGCAACCAACTACTCCTGGCAGCAATGTACGGACCACACCTCGCCGTCCCTGACCTCGTGGCGAAAACAATTGGCCTACACGCCCGTACACAGCGGAGCGGCGTCGATTACATGGCTCAACCCGTGGCTTTCGCTGGTGGTACACACAACTTTCTCCTCGGTACGGTGGAGCACAAACAACCACCTGCCCACTACCAGCCTGCCGGCTTACGAGGAATGGGGCATGGCAGCCTTCCGCAGGTTCAGGCTGGGCAAGACTTTGCAAGCCGAAGTGCGTGCTGACCTTATCAACGCTTTTGATGCACGCTACGAAGTGATACGCCGCTACCCCATGCCCGGGCGAAGCTACAAACTGAGCGTGAAATTTGAACTCTGACAAACAACTCACAATCTATAAACCAAAATCATGCAACTATGCTGAAAGAATTGAAGTATGCAGCCCTTGCGCTGCTTGTTGCAACAGGTTTCACGGCCTGTTCCGACGATGAAGGCACAGCTCCTGTGCAGCCCACACCTGTCCCCAGTGATTCCACACAAGTACCAGGTGATTCCACACAAGTACCAGGTGATTCCACACAAGCCGTACGCGACGAAAAGGGTTTCTACGTGATTAACCAGGGTTCCCAAGGCACCATCGACGGCACCATCTCGTTCGTGTCGTTTGCCGAAGGCGCAGTAAACAATGTGAACGACGAGTTCCGCCTTATCAACAACCAAAGCCTTGGCGACACTCCGCAGAAAGCCATCATCTACGGCTCTAAGATGTACGTGCCCGTATACGGTTCGAACACGCTCTGGGTGCTCGACGCCGCTACGCTCAAAATCATTAAGCAGGTGACAACCAACCAGCCCGAGGGCGTTTGCGCCTCAAACGGCTACGTGTTCGTATCGAACAACGACGGCTACGTGACCCGCGTGGACACCACAGCCTACAACGCATCTACTCCGCTTGCAGTAGGACCTAACCCCGCTGAACTCACCGCCGTGAACGGCAAGGTGTACATAAGCATTAGCGACGGCTACAACTACGCTAACAACTATGCGAACGGATATAAGGTAGCCGTGATTAACGCCACTTCGTTCACCAAGGAGAAGGACATCACCGTGGGTATGAACCCCGGCGGCATCACCTCCGACATTCTGGGCAACGTGTTCGTTGTTTGCCGTGGTAACTACTCAGACGTAGCCTCAAAGGTGTGGAAGATATCCGCCTCTACGGGCGAGGCAGCTGAGTTTGCCGATGGTTCACTCATTGCCACCATCAGCCAGGAACGCAACTCGCGCGCTACGGCGAAGGCCGACGTAATCTATGTGCTTAACGTACAGAGCGATTACAGCCACTGGCCCGATGTGACCACCGTGGTCAACGGAGCTGCATACAACACCGCGAGCGGCGCAAAGGTGGTTGAGAACTTCATCCCCACCGACCACACGCCGGCATCGCCCACAGCCATTGACGTAAACCCCTACGACGGTCTGATATACATTAGCACACAGGCCACAGCGGCAGGTTATACCGATCCCGGCTACGTGATGGTGTTCAACGGCAACGGCACATTTGTAAAGCAGTATAACACTGGCGTAGAGCCCTTCGGCGTAGTGTTCAAGTAAACGACGCTAACCACCTAAAAAGAGCGGAGTGAAAGCTCATATAACTTTCACTCCGCTCTTTTTCTGTTTGGACGGTTGCCGCATTACCAGATGTCCTCGCCGTCGGGCGAATCGTAAACTGAACGCGGGCAGAACTCAAAGTAGTCAAGGTAGAACTCTGTCTTGTCGTTGTCGAGCACACTCTTGAAGCGCAGGTAGTACGTCTTGTCCTTGTCGAAGTACTGGCTCTTCAAGATGTAGCGCAACGGTGCACCGAAGTAGGTTGAGTTGCTGTAGTTGTGGTTTCGAGTAGGCGTCTTACCCTTTGTTGCACCAATGCAGTAGTAGTTAGCTCCCTTCATGTAGCCCTGGTTGCGCAGGTTTCGGTCGCTCTCGCGGCAAGCCTGCTCGTCGTTGGAGTTGTCCTCGTCGGCCACCCACGGCTTACCCGGGAAGTCGGGCGAGGAAAGAATTTCACGCTGATTGATAGGCAAACCAATAGGCGTGGAGGGAATGGGCTTGTCGTCGAGGTAAACCTGCATCATCGAACGCTTGCCGTTGTTCTGCGAGGCCATACGGAGCTCATAATAACCACTAACCGGCACGGGCGGCAGTTTCAGCACCATATCGTACACACCCATCACAAGGAACTCGTCGCCCTGCGCGTCGGACCAGTTTGCGCCCGAACCTGTCTTCACCGTGAGGTAGCAAATCTTCGTAGAGCTGCTTTCGCGAGTGATGTTGTTGAAATAGCCCGTCGGGAACACCCTGTATTCGCCGTTTATGCGAACGTCGTTTGAGAGTATTTCGGGGAGCATCGTGGTGAAGTCCATACGGATGCGCTCCGAACCGAGAGCACGGCTTGTTTCCGTGGTGTTGATAAGGATGTGGTCAATCGTATAGATGTAGCCGTTGATGGCCGAACCAGCCTGAACGGTGGTCTTTCCCTCCTCGTCGGTGTATTCGTTCTTCTCGTAAACGCGTACGTTCAAGCCGTTCGTCACCGAATTGGGAGTGTAGCTGAGTTCCTCGTAGTTGCCCGCAAAACTGTTGTCGTACTTGCTGATGCGGTTGAGGTAGTATTCGTGGTTGTCCTTGGCAACCTGCGTCACCTTGACCAGCGCGCGCTTAGGACCAACGGTGGTATAGTAGTCCCACACGTTGACGGAGTACAGGTTCGACTGCGGATTAGCAGCGTCCGTACCGAAGTCGTAGTTGAACTCGTTGTAGTGCTGCACAATGCCGTTGAGGGGCATACCGCCGTAGATGAAGTGGTAAGCCACAAACTTATTGACAGCGTTCTCGGCGTTGGTGCAATCGTCACTACCCGAACCGAGCAGATTCTCGCAATTCTCCTTGATCACGCTGTATATAGCGTCCCAGTTGTCAATGTTGCCAGTGAGTTTGTTGTATTGAGGCGCGGGGCAGCCCCATTCCTTTTCGAACACGTCGTCGGTCTCCACGAAGCCCGTGTAGCGTATGCGGCGCTTCTCCATAAACTTCACCTTATGGTTGGCGTCTGAGGGGATAGGCGTTTCAGTAGTACCAATCTTGCTGGCCCATGTGCGCAGGTAGCTGTCTTCTTCATCGGCCTGGCTGGCAAGAGAGTCGGACCAGGTGGTTTCTTTGAGCAACTGACCCAGGATGCGCGTGTTGGGCGTAGCGGCAATCACCTCGGCAATGCTTTCGGTGGTGGGGAACACCACGCCATCAAGCACGTGGAGCATACCGTTGCTCGCCTCGTTGTTGCTCGAAATGATCTTGGCGTTACCGTTGATGTAGTATTCGTTGTCGGCTTTCTGCTCACTCGTAAGGCGGCGGTCGTCGAGCGTGGCAAGCACAAAGGTGGTGCCGTTGGAGGGGAAGTCAGCCAGTTCGTAGGCCGACGACGAGCCGTTGTCGATGATGCAGTTGTAGGCCAGCACCTTCTTGCGGTCGTAGGGCACGCTGTCGAGCGTTGATACGCCAAACTCCTCCTTGATGAACTTCTCCATGGCCTCGTTGGTGGGCACAATCACGGTGTAGTTACCGCGCGCACTCAGCACACTGCGAAGCGTGGATGCGTTGTCAGACACACCGAGCTTCACCTCGGAGAAAAGCTGTAAGATGTCGGAATATTTGTCGGGTTCGGCTTCAAGGAGTTCTACAATCTGCTTTTTCGACGCTATGCTGTACGCACTATCGTCTATTTTCTCCTTGCAACCTGTAACAGTACCAAGGGTTGCCAGTCCCATCAAGGCGGCAACCAAAGTGACGTGTATCTTCATGTCTCTGTGATGGTTTTGTCGTAATTACGTTGGCAAATGTATTAATTTATTGTTAAAACCGCCCTTTGTCAGTGCGTATTAACTGAAAATCATCCCGCAACGAAGCCATTACGTCACGAAAAAGCGCACCCCACGGGCAACGTTTGCTGCCTGCGGGGTACGCCTGATTATATATATTGAGTTTGTGTTGGTCTGCTTGGTTGCGCTTAGAAATCGCCGCCCATGCCGCCGCCAAAGCCTCCCTGGGGCATTCCGCCACCAAAGCCGGGCTGTCCGCCTTGGCGCATCTGGCCGCCGGGACGGCCGCCTTGCTGCGGACCGCGGTTAGCGTTCATTGCGGGACGGCAAAAGATGGTTACCATCTGCTGCGGAGTGAGTTTCTCCTTGAAACGTGCGTAGTAAGCGCGCTTGAGCTGCAACTCCTGCTCTTCCTGGGCAAAGGTCTCCTCGATGCGCTTAGTGGCCTGCTCGTCGGTGAGCTTGCCGCGCTCGCTGTCCTTTTTGTCCTTGTCGGCCTTTTCGCCGTTAGCTTTGTCGTTCTCGGGCTTCTGTGCCGGACGGCGCACGCTGCGCAGGGTGTCCTGGTATTCAGCGTAGAGGGGGATGAACCACTTTTGGAGTTCGTCGCTGAGTTTAAGCTCTGAGGCCATGCGGGTAGCCTGGCGCGTGCCAGCTTCCTTGCGGTCGGGGCGTTCGCTCTTGTCGTCTTTCTTGTCGCGTGCGGAGAGGGTGAGGGTTGAGCCTAATGCAAAGGCTGCAACCAATAACAAAAGAAATCTTTTCATGTTCGTTCGGGTTTATGTTTCTACTTGTGCAACCGCCGTCCATGGTAAAGCGGTTACGTACATAGGACACGGGGGACGGGAAATAGTTTAACGCCGCTACCAGCCAACTCGACCAAAAGCGTGGTTTTGTAGACGAAAATGGCTTTTGCCGGACGTTGTCTCAAAGTTTTCCATAAAGAAGAACTAACTTTGCCGCACCTGGTTTCCGCCGCAAGGAAGCGGATTTCCACACCTATATTATATAACACACTCCATATCCCCATGACGATAGACCACGTGATAGACGCTGCGCTCAAAGCTGGGCGCGCCATCATGCAAATATACACAAGTCCCGACCTGGACTGGCAGGTGGAACGCAAGGCCGATAACTCGCCGCTCACAATCGCTGACCGCCGCTCGCACGAGGTGATTGCCGAAGCCCTGGCAGCAAGTCCTTACCCCCTGCTGAGTGAAGAAGGGGCACACCTGCCCTATGAGGAGCGACGCACATGGCGTTCGCTGTGGATTGTTGACCCGCTGGACGGCACAAAGGAGTTTCTGAAGAAGAACGATGAGTTCACCGTGAACATCGCCCTCGTGACCGACGGTGTGCCTGTGCTGGGCGTTATCTACGTGCCGGCTCTCTTCCGCCTTTACTGGGGAAGCAAGGGCGAGGGGGCTTACACCGCCACCGTCGACCCCGAGACGCTCAACATTAGCCCGGCTGAAAAGCTACCCCTGAAAGGCGCCGACCTCAACCGTCCCTACCGCGTGGTGGCCTCGCGTTCGCACCTCTCGGACGAGACGCAGCAGTTCATCGACAACCTGCGCGCCTACCACCCCGACCTTGAAACGGTGAGCGCTGGCTCATCGCTCAAAATATGCCTCGTGGCTGAGGGCAAAGCCGACGTGTACCCAAGGCTCGCCCCCACCATGGAGTGGGACACCGCCGCTGGGCACGCCATAGCCCTTGCCGCCGGTCTGCAAATGCTGAACGCCGAGACCGACGAACCGCTCCACTATAATAAGGAGGACTTGCACAATCCCTTCTTTGTAGTCAAATAGTCTTTACCTAAACTATGCCCCTGTTTGTCATATTCATTCTGTTCCTTGTCATCCTTGCGCTGATAAAGGACCGTATGCGCCCAGGACTTATCCTCTTTTCGGGCGCCGTGGTGTTCCTGTGCGCCGGCATTCTGTCGCCCAAGGAACTGCTCGAAGGCTTTGCCAACAAGGGCATGATTACGGTGGCCATGCTCTTCCTCGTGAGTGAAGGTGTGCGCCGCTCGGGACTGCTCGAAGCGTTGCTCCGCAAACTCCTGCCGCAGCAGCAGGGGGCAAGCGTGCGCAAGGTGCAGAGCCGCATGTTGCCCGTCATTGCCTTTATCTCAGCCTTTCTCAACAATACGCCCGTAGTGGTGATTTTCGCCCCAATGATTAAACGTTGGGCCGAAAAGCACGGCGTGGCAGCTACCAAGCTGCTCATTCCGCTCTCGTACGCCACCATTCTCGGCGGCGTTTGCACGCTGATTGGTACAAGCACAAACCTGGTGGTTCACGGCATGGTAATCGATGCAGGCTATCAGGGCTTTACCATGTTCGAACTGGGAAAGGTGGGCGTGATTGTTGCCCTTGTCGGCCTGCTCTACATTTGGATTTTCTCCCCCAAACTCCTTCCCGCCGAACGTGCCGACCGAGAAGAACCCCTTACACCTGCCGAAAAGGGGCGCGGACTGCACCGCATCGAAGTGGTGCTCGGCGCGCGCTTCCCAGCTATCAACCGCAAGGTGATTGACTTTGACTTTAAGCGCAAATACGGGGCGGACATTCTGGAACTGCACCGCGCCGGACAAACAATGATTATGCACGACATGCGCCGCGAACGTTTCCGCGAGGGCGACACGCTGGTGCTGCTCGCCGACGACGACTTCATGAGCAACTGGGGCGACTCCTCCTTCTTCCTCATGGTGTCGAACGGCAAGGACGCCGACTTCAAAATGCCTCGATGGAAATGCTGGCTCGCCGTGGTGCTGCTTATCCTCATGATTGCGGGCGCTACCATCGGCGAACTCCCTGCCGTACGCGAGGCGGCGCCGCGCATGAACTTGGACATGTTCTTCTTTGTGAGCGTAGTGACCGTCCTCATGGCGTGGCTCAACATTTTCCCAGCGCGCAAGTACACCAAGTTCATCTCGTGGGACATTCTTGTGACCATTGCTTCAGCGTTTGCCATAAGCCGCGCCATGCAAAACTCCGGGATGGCCGACATGGTGGCACAGTTCACGCTCAGCCTTAGCCGGCAGTGCAGCCCCATCGTGCTGCTCGGTGTAATCTTCATCATTACCAACCTGTTCACCGAACTGATGACGAACAACGCAGCGGCGGCCCTGGCGTTCCCCATATCCCTCAGCCTTGCGCAGCACATGGGGGTAAGTCCCATGCCGTTCTTCGTGACCATCTGCATCGCGGCCTCGTCAAGTTTCTGCACGCCCATTGGCTACCAAACCAACCTCATTGTGCAGGGCGTGGGAAACTACCGTTTCAGCGACTTTATCCGCGTGGGCCTGCCGCTCAACATCATCTCGCTGCTCATCACCCTCCTCTTCGTGCCACTTATTTGGCCGTTCTGAACCTGAGCTACTATTTGCACGCGCACTACGTCTATTCATGGAAAATGCGCCACAGTATTCGAACGTACTGTGGCGCATTTTTTCTTTATTCGGATCGCTACTGGGCAAAGTAGTTGTGTTCTTCCAGGAAATGGGCTATGCCGTCGTGGTCGTTGCTCTGCG
>CAVKGN010000082.1:0-9824 GCA_963655595.1 uncultured Oscillospiraceae bacterium | reverse complement strand
ATATAGGTATACGCGCGGAGCACGACATAAAAGGCGTAATGAGCATAGTGATGAGCCGGCTCTTGGGATTTTCAATGGTGCGCGTCGCCATAATGGCCGGAACGTTACATCCAAAGCCCATAACCATAGGGATAAACGACTTCCCGTGGAGCCCGATGCGGTGCATCAGTTTATCCATGATAAACGCTGCACGCGCCATGTAGCCAGAGTCTTCGAGCAGCGAGATGAAGAGGTAGAGTATCATGATGTTGGGCAAGAACACGATGACAGCCCCCACGCCGCTTATCGCACCGTCTACTACCATGTCCTTAAGTAAGCCGTCGGGCATGGCGTAACTGGCGAACTCCGAAATCTTTGCCACGAGCCAATCTATCCAGTCCATCGGGTACGACCCGAGCTGGAACGTGATGTAAAATACAAGGAAGAGAAGAAAGAAAAACAGGGGAAAACCAAACACGCGGTTGGTTACAACGGCATCAATCTTTTCCGTAACCGTCTTGCCCACCTTGGCCGTGTGGGGGTGGTACGTCTCTTTGAGTGCGCCCTGGATGTATCCGTATTTGGCATCGGTCAGGGCGTTGTCCATACTGTCGTGGAGTTCCTCCTTAATACGTTTTGCCTCCTCGAAACGAGCGGCAATCAGTTCGTCGTGTTGGGGAATGGTCTCCACCAACTTTTGTGCTTCGGTATCGCCTTCGAGAAATTTGATAGACAAGTAGCGCGTGGAGTACTTCGAGCGCAAGTCCTTGTTCTTCTGGAAGATGTACTTCACGCGGTCAATGCTCTGCTCCAACTCCTTGCCGTGGTTAATGTGAATATGCCTTTCAAGGGAGTTGTCCGTCTGGTTCTCGTAGACCGATACTACGGTCTCGAACAGTTCACGCACGCCTACGCCGTTGCGCGACACGGTGGGAATCATCGGTACGCCCAGCAGGTGGCCGAGCTGCTCCACGTCGAGCTTGTCGCCCCTGTGCTGCAACTCGTCATACATGTTCAATGCCACCACCATGCGCTGGTGCATATCAATAAGTTGGGTGGTGAGGTAAAGGTTGCGTTCAAGGTTGGAACTATCAACCACGTTGATAACCACGTCGGGCGTGTTGTCAATCAGGTGCCGACGCACGTAGAGTTCCTCGGGGGAATAAGCAGAAAGGGAATACGTGCCGGGGAGGTCTACAATCTTGAAATGATACGTCCGTTCCTCCACAAGCCCGGCGTGGCAGGCGGAACTCTTACTCTCAGAAACGCACGATGAGCAAGAACCGTTACAGGGCAATTTCTGGCTCTTTACGATGGTCCACTCCCCGTTGTCGTTGCACTGCATCTTCACGGTCAGGTCGAGGTGTCCCTCCTTGGCGTCCACCGTTACGCCGCTGTAATTCCCCACGTGCTCGTGGCCACCAGAAGCCATATTGAACAACGAAGTTTTTCCGCAGTTAGGATTGCCCACCAGTGCCACGTTGATGGTGCGGTGCTTGTCCTTGGCCATCCTCTTCATCCGCTGTTCGAGCTGTGCCTGCATCTCTGCGTGTTCATCGTCCGAGGAGACGATGCCGCGCAAATTCTCGTCGGGGTGAAGCCGGCTCTCGCTCTCGGCCTCCGTCTCGCTAATCACTTCCACCAACTTCGCTTCCTCGCGACGCAGGGATATTTTGTACCCCATTATCTCGTATTCGATAGGGTCGCGCAAGGGGGCGTTGAGGATCACCTTCACCGTCTTTCCCTTCACAAATCCCATCTCCACAATACGCTTGCGAAAGCCGCCGTGCCCGGCAACCTTCACTATTACACCCCGTTCGCCGCTGCGCAAGTCTGAAAGTTTCATTTCGTTCCGATTTTTATTCTGACCGACAAAGTTACGCCTGACGGCCCTGCCCCGCAATACCCAACTCTGAGTATTGCGACACTTTTATTATTGTATATCCAGTATCTTGTGGGTTTGGAGGGAGAGCCTCCATTCGGGGTGAGTTAGGCAGAAGGTGATGGCTTCCTGGCGGAGCTTGCGGTTTTGGGCGGGATTGCCAGTGTCGCAGGGCTGGAGGAAGTGGTGCTTGACCGTGAGCTTGGGGAAGTTTGTTGGGGGAGTGCCGGTGTAAACGAGTTTCAGCTCGTCGCACTTTGTTAGGGCTATTTGGGCAGCGGGGGTTGAGACGAACGGGCTTTTCGGTGAGAGTGTTATCCAGTCTACATTGGGCGGGAGTTGCCTTGTGCCGTTTGTCTCTACTGCTACGAAACGTCCTTTTTGGTGGAGCAGGTCTACCAGCGAGGCGGTGAGTTGCAGGGATGGTTCGCCGCCTGTCACCACTACATGCCTGGCAGGGTAAGCGGCGACCTTCTCAGCTATTTCCGCTTCCGTCATTTCCGTCCCTTGCTGGTGGTCGGTGTCGCAAAAGGGGCATTTAAGGTTGCAGCCCGAAAGGCGTAGGAACACCGAGGGCGTACCAGTAAAGAAGCCCTCTCCCTGCAACGAGTAAAATATTTCGTTGACGAGCATTGATGCGACGGGGTTAGAAGTGCACGTTTTCAAAACCGGGCTTCACGTAGCAGGCCGTGTTGCCCTCCGATTCCTGAAAGGTCACCTTGTAACAGTTCGGCACCTGCTCGCAAATCCAACGCGCGAGGTTCTCTGCCGTAGGGTTGAAATCGAAAAGGTCGTTCAGGTACTGATGGTCAAGCCGTTCGCCCACGAGTTTCTTGATGTTGCTGAAGTCCGCCACCATCCCGTTCTCATTCAGACTTTCGGCACAGCAGTAGACGGTGGCTATGCCGTTGTGTCCGTGAAGTCGTTGGCATTTGCTGGCATAGTTGAGTTGCAACTGGTGGGCAAAGGCTATCTCGATGCGTTTTGAAATGTAGTACATGCTTTGTTTTATTTGCTGCAAAATTACGCCAAAGCTAAATCACGGGCAAACGGGCTGCCGCTAAAATAATGCAAGCGCGGAGCGACCAAATCGGACAAAATGTATTACTTTTGCGCAAAATAGCAGCCAAATCGCTATTGATTTGGCTTTTTACGTCACAAAAACAAACACAGAAGAGCAGGATGGTTTACGATATCGATATTTTGCAAAACTTTTACCGTGGTTACGAACAAAAGGTTTCGGAGGCGCGCAAGGCGTTGGGTCACCCTTTGACTTATGCCGAGAAGGTGCTGTTTGCTCATGCGGCCGACGGCGTGAAAGCTGGTGGGTATGAGCGCGGCGCAGACTATGCGCAGTTCTTCCCCAACCGCGTCTGCATGCAGGACGCGACGGCGCAGATGGCTATCCTGCAATTCATGAACGCCAACCGCAAGTCGACGGCCGTTCCCAGCACCATCCACTGCGACCACCTTATCCAGGCTTACAAAGGGGCGACGACAGACCTGCCCGCCGCCTGTGAGCTGAATAAGGAAGTGTATGCCTTTCTCCGTTCAGCCGCGGAGCGTTATGGCATGGGCTTCTGGGGCCCTGGCGCAGGCATTATCCACCAAGTTGTTTTGGAGAACTACGCCTTCCCCGGCGGTATGATGGTGGGCACCGACTCTCACACGCCCAACGCTGGCGGTCTGGGTATGGCTGCCATTGGTGTGGGCGGCGCAGACGCTGTCGACGTGATGGTTGGAACGCCCTGGGAACTGAAAGTGCCGCGATTGATTGGCGTGGAGCTGAAAGGCAAACTCACGGGCTGGACCTCGCCGAAGGACATCATCCTCTACGTGGCTGGCAAGCTCACCACCAAGGGCGGCACAAACGCTATCATTGAATACTTCGGCGACGGAGCAGCTCAGCTCTCCACCACAGGCAAGGCTACCATCTGCAACATGGGCGCCGAGGTGGGGGCAACGACGTCGATGTTTGCCTTCGACGATCAGATGGCCGCTTATTTGGAAAGCACTGGGCGCAAGGAAGTGGCCGAGATGGCTCGTGCTTGCCAGGCTGACCTTCGCGCCGACGCCGAGGTGTACGCTCAACCCGAAAAGTTCTTTGACGAATATATCACCATCGATCTTGACCGCTTGCAGCCCTATGTGAACGGTCCCTTCACGCCCGATGCAGCTTGCCCCGTGAGCGAAATGCCTGAGCGCGCCGTTAAGGAGGGTTTCCCGCCCCAGGTTGAAGTGGTGCTGATCGGTTCCTGTACAAACTCCTCGTACCAGGACCTTGCCCGTGCCTCGTCCGTAGTGAAGGCCATGCGCGAGAGTGGTAAGGAACTCAAAGCCGAACTCATCGTATGCCCAGGCTCGGAACTCGTGCGCGCCACGGCCGAACGCGACGGCATATTGCAGATATTCCAGGATGCCGGTGCAACCATCATGACCAATGCGTGCGGCCCGTGCATCGGGCAGTGGAAACGCATTACCGACGACCCGCTCCACCGCAACAGCATCATCACGAGTTTCAACCGCAACTTTGCCAAACGTGCAGACGGCAACCCCAACACGCACGCCTTCATCACCTCGCCTGAGGTAGCCGTGGGCTATGCGTTTAGCGGTTCGCTGCTTTCGCACCCGTCGTTTGGCGAGGATAGCACGACCATCGTGCCTGTGGGCAATCCGCTCCCCGAAAAGGGTTTCCTTGCCGACGCTGCGAGCGTAGAGGCCGTGAAGCCCACATGCGGCGTACAGCCCAACGAGAGCGTAGAAGTGGTGATTGACGAACACAGCGAACGTTTGCAGCGTCTTGCCCCCTTCGCTCCGTGGGACGGTAGCGACTTCAAGCAAATTCCCCTGCTGCTCAAGACGAAGGGTAAGTGCACCACCGACCATATATCAATGGCTGGCCCGTGGCTTCGCTACCGCGGACACCTGCAAAACATTTCCAAGAACCTGCTGCTCGGTGCGGTCAACGCGTTTACGGGTAAGACGGGCGCTACGCTCGATACGCTCTCAGGCGAGTACGACGAAGTGTGGAAGGTGGCGGCTAACTACCGCGACAACCTGGGCGGCAGCATCGTGGTCACTGAGGACAACTACGGCGAGGGTTCAAGCCGCGAACACGCAGCAATGGAGCCGCGCTATCTGGGCGTAAAGGTGGTGCTGGCAAAGAGCTTTGCACGTATTCACGAAACGAACCTGAAAAAGCAGGGCGTGCTTGCCCTCACGTTTGCCAATCCTGCCGACTACGACAAGGTGTGCGAGAACGACAAGTTCACCGTGGCATGCTCGCAGCTTGCAGTGGGCAAACCCGTGGAGATTACCATCCACCACGCCTCGGGCGAAGAGGAGCACATCCAGGCCAAACACACCTACAACGAATTGCAGATAAAGTGGTTCAAAGCAGGTTCAGCTCTGGCCTCGCTGCATTGACACGTCACACATATAATATATATACACAACGAAAATGGCTGAAACCAAGATACAACTGCTCGCCGACGGCAACCTCGTTGTCCCCTCGACGGTAGAAGTCCCGTTCATCACGGGCGACGGCATCGGTGCCGAGATTATGCCTGCCATGCAGCAGGTGATTGACGCTGCCTTAAAGGCTCAGGGCGGACAACGCTCCATACTGTGGAAAGAGGTTCAGGCTGGCCAGCACGCCTACGACACGCTCGGCACCTACCTGCCCGACGAAACGCTGCAAGCCTTTGCCGACTGCCACGTGGGCATCAAGGGCCCGCTCACCACGCCCGTTGGCGGCGGCATTCGTTCGCTCAACGTAGCCATGCGCCAGGGACTCGACCTCTACGTGTGCCTGCGCCCCGTACGGTGGTTCAAGGGTATACAGTCGCCCGTGAAGCACCCCGAGCGCGTCAACATGGTTGTGTTCCGCGAAAACACGGAGGACATCTACGCTGGCATTGAGTGGAAATCGTGCTCGCGCGAGGCGCGCAGGTTCTACGAGTTCCTGCACGATGAAATGGGCGTAACGAAGGTGCGCTTCCCTGAGACGTCGGCCTTCGGCGTAAAGCCTGTTTCGGCCGAGGGGTCGAAGCGACTGGTCAAGGCAGCGTGCCAATACGCCGTGGACCACAACCTTAACCACGTGACGCTCGTGCACAAGGGCAACATCATGAAGTTCACCGAGGGCGGGTTCAAGAACTGGGGCTACGAAGTGGCCGAGGACCTCTACAAGGATCGTGTGCGCGTAGACGATTGCATCTGCGACGCATTCCTGCAAAACGCGCTCATCAAGCCCGAGGCCTACGACGTGATAGCCACGCTCAACCTCAACGGCGACTACGTGTCGGACATGCTGGCGGCTCAGGTGGGCGGCATCGGCATTTCGCCGGGCGCCAACATCAACTACGAGGCTGGACGCGCCGTATTCGAGGCTACTCACGGCACGGCTCCCGACATTGCCGGCACCAACCAGGCCAACCCCTGCTCGCTCATCCTCTCGGCAGTGATGATGCTCGAACACTTTGGGTGGAACGAACCGGCGGCTCTCGTCACCAATGCGCTCGAACGCCTCTTCGGCGAGGGATACGCCACGCCCGACCTCGCGCGCTTCATGGAAGACGGCAAGCCCCTCGGCACCAAGGAGTTTGCCAAGGCTCTCTGCGAGAGCATCGAGGCTTAGCCTCCGCGCCACCACTATCACACGCAAAAACTCATTCAGAACATGACCGACAAGAAAGAATACCTCATATACAAGCTGGCTGACAACATGAAAAGCAGCGTGCGCATCGACGCCGAACTCTTCCGCAAGCTCGACGTGAAGCGCGGTCTGCGCAACGAGGACGGCACGGGTGTGCTCGTGGGCCTCACCAACATTGGTAATGTGGTGGGCTACGAGCGTACGGCCGACGGACTTGTGCCCATCGATGGGCGTCTCTATTTCCGCGGCTACGAAATATCCGACCTCGTCCACGCTGTGCTCGACGAGCAACGCTTTGGGTATGAGGAGATTGCCTACCTTCTCCTCTCGGGCCGCTTGCCCGACGCCGAAGAGCTCGAACAGTTCCGCCAGCTCCTTGTGGAGAACATGCCGCTCATGTCGAAGACGATGCTCAACATCGTAGAGCTCGAAGGAAGCGACATCATGAACATCCTTGCCCGCAGTGTGCTCGAACTCTACACTTACGACGACAACCCCGACGACATATCGCGTGACAACCTCATGCGGCAGAGCATTGAGCTGATGTCGAAGTTTCCCACCATCATTGCCTACGCTTACAACATGCTGCGGCACAAGACGCTGGGACGCTCACTCCACATTCGCCACCCGCGCGAGGGCTACTCGCTTGCCGAAAACTTCCTCTACATGCTCCTCGGCACGCGCTACACGCCGCTCGACGCCCGCACGCTCGACCTTTTGCTTATCCTCCAAGCCGAACACGGTGGTGGTAACAACTCTACGTTTACTGTGCGCGTCACGTCGTCCACCTGCACCGACACGTATTCGTCCATCGCAGCCGGCATTGGTTCGCTCAAAGGCCCTAAGCATGGCGGCGCAAACATACGTGTGCACCACATGATGGAACACCTCAAACAGAACATACGCCACTGGGACGACGAGGCAGAGATTAGCCACTATCTGCACAAGATTGTGAAGAAGGAGGCCTACGACTGCACGGGACTCATCTACGGCATCGGTCACGCCGTCTATACCCTCTCCGACCCCCGCGCCGTGCTGCTCAAAGAGATGGCACGCCGCCTGGCCGAGGAGAAAGGACGCATGGAAGAGTTTGAGTTTATGGAACGCATTGAGAAGCTCGCCGTTGAGGCCGTGTACGACATTAAGGGTCGGGGCAAGCGCCTCTGCGCCAACGTCGACTTCTATTCAGGTTTCGTGTACGACCTCATCGGTCTGCCCATCGAAATCTACACGCCCCTCTTCGCCATGGCGCGCATCGTGGGCTGGTGTGCTCACCGCAACGAGGAGTTGGGCTTCGAAGGCCGCCGCATCATCCGTCCGGCATACCGCTGCGTAGCCGAGCCGCGCGAATACAAAACCATCGCCGAACGCTAACACGCAACTATTTATAGAAACAGCCAGGAGGCAAACACCCGCCATGAGTGTTTGCCTCCTGTTTCGTTTATGCCCACTTCGTAGGCTTATAGTATGAATTGAGAGGACGCCTATGCCCCCGCAGAGTACTTCGCTCCGCCGTCGCAGAATTGTACGCTTATGGTCGCAAAATTTGCTACGGCGGAGCGTTCAGCCTTTCGACGGCACACGCGTAACGTGATGAATGATGCTTGGTCGTCGCCACGGCAGGATAGCAGTTCCCGTCCTTTGCTTTACCCCAGAGATAGGGACAAAAAAATGAAGCAGTACGCGACTCACGTCGAACACTGCCTCTCGTCATTTACCTAAAAAACACTATTACCTTATAGCTTGTATAATCTTACAATTATGCTTCAATCTTTATGGGCGGCTCTGAGGTTCATCACCGCCTCTTTCCTTTTTACAGTTGCAAAGATATAAACGAGATTGCAATCTGCAAAGCGATTTAGACCAACAACGCATTTTTGTCGACAAATTCACTCGTTTCAATACCGTATGGACTTCTGCATGCGTTTTTGCGGCGCTTATGCAAAGCGAATGTAGCCATTTATTCCTACATTTGCCCTATACGTATTACAAAAGCACTTTTAAACACACACATCATGAAGAGAACTATCCTTGTACTTAGCTGCTTCGCCGCCATGCTTTGTTCGGCCTGCGGCAGCAACGATGAGAACACTGTAACCCCAGGCGGAGGCGGCGGTAAGAGCGATACCCCCCAAGACACCGTCCCCACTGAACAGACCTACGTGCGCGGCGCGGACATTAGTTGGTATACCGAGATGGCAGCCGACGGCAAGAAGTTTTACAACGCGCAGGGCGCTGAGCGCACCTGTCCCGCACTGATAAAGGAGTGTGGCCTCTCGGCCGTCCGTTTGCGCGTGTGGGTGAACCCCAAGAACAAATATTGCAACTTCAGCGATGCTGCCGACGTGGCTGATAAGGCGGCGGCCGCCAAGGAGAACGGGCTTAAAGTGATGGTGGACTTCCACTTCTCAGACTGGTGGGCCGACCCCTCACGCCAGGAAACGCCCGCCGACTGGGCTAATTGCACCAAGGCTGAACTCTTGCAGAAGGTGAAGGAGCACGTCACCTCGACCCTCAACCTTGTGAAAGCCACTGGCGCCGACGTGGCGTGGGTACAGATTGGCAACGAAACGCGCAACGGCATGATGCACCCCACCGGCCAGCTGTGGAACGACAAAGGCGACATTGCTGACGGATGGAAGAACTTTGTGTCGCTCTACAACCAGGGCTATGCCGCTGCCAAGAGCGTACTCCCCAGCGCACTGGTGATGCCCCACGTGGACAACGCCTACGACGACAACGACTGGTGGTTCAAGAAGTTCAAGGCTGCTGGCGGCAAGATGGACGCCATCGCCCTGTCGCACTATCCGCAGACCAACGACAACCTGACTTGGCAACAGATGAACACGCAGGCAGCCCAGCACGTGAGCCAGCTCTACGCCACTTACGGCGTGCCGGTGATTGTGGCTGAGTTTGGCGTGAAGGTAGCCAACGAGACGCTCGCCACGCAGGTCACGACCGACTTCATCACTCGCCTGAACGCCCTCTACAAGACAACGCCCAAGGCCGTAGGCGGCATCTTCTACTGGGAGCCTGAGGTTTACGGCAACTGGAAACCCGCCTCGTACAGTGAGTTTGGTTGGGGCAGCTACGACATGGGCGCATTCACAGCCAACGGTCGTCCCAGCTCGGTGATGACGGAATTTGTGAAGTAATCACTCCGTTTTATCCGCCGCTCCGAAGCCGCTCCCTGCGGACTTGTCAGCGCTACCCGCGGGGTAGTGGATAAATACTTGATAAGCAGCATATTGAATACTTGGCAAGCGGTAACGTGAATACTTGATAAGCGGTAACGTGAATACTTGC
>CAVKGN010000081.1:0-9887 GCA_963655595.1 uncultured Oscillospiraceae bacterium | reverse complement strand
TAGCCGTCGTACTTCCTTTTGAGTTTCAGCTTCATCTCATCGCTCGTCACCTTGTACCTCTCTGCCATAGCGTTGATAGGTTCGGCGAATACCGTGTGCAGTTCCTCCTCGGTGATACCACACAGCGACTCATAGCGCTCGTCCATGCTGATGTCGTTCGGCTGATTGAAGCCGCTGAACACGCTCACCTGCGAGAATTTGGTCACCCCCGTGAGCAGCACAAATTGAAGGTCGGCGTCGGCAGCCTTGAAGACGCTGTAAAAGCCTTTCAGCACTTCGCGGTTCCAGTCCTCGAGCCTGCGCTTTTCGCCGTCAATCGTGATGTGCACGTCTTGGTCGAGCACGTCGAGCATCGGTTTGTCGTATTCATCAATCAGTACCACAGCGCGCAGACCTGTCTTTTCGTGGGCGGCACGAAGCACCGAGGCAAAACGTTCGCCCAGCGTCTTGGAAAACTTATCGCGGCCGTAGATATCCTCCTGCCTTTCAACAAATCCGCTTAGCTTGGCGTCCAACCGTCCCGGCTCGGTAAAGTTCTCGCCATTGAAGTCCAAATGAAACACAGGGTATTCCTTCCACTCCGTCTCCAACTTGTCAATAGCAAGTCCCTTGAACAGTTCCTTCTTCCCCTCGAAATAGCATTTCAGGGTAGACACGAGCAAGGACTTACCAAAGCGGCGCGGACGGCAGAGGAAATAAATCTTGCCTTTCGTTACTAAATTGTAGAGCAGTGCCGTCTTGTCGATATAGACGTAGCCGTCTTCAATTATTTGGTTAAAACTCTGTATTCCAATAGGGTACTTCATGTCTGTCATGTTTAGGGGATTATCCGTCGGCTAAGTTACGAAAAGGTCAGTTCAGCACAACGCGGTCGCCGAGTACTTTGGCAAATTGCCGCTCCATCTCGCTGAGTTCCATGTACTGGCGCATGAGGGTTTCCTGACGGGCTGTGTCGTTTTGGAGGATGGGGTTCTTGAGCTCTTGCAGGATGCTTTTGAGTTGTTCTTTGAGGATGGCGTGCTTGTAGTCGTGCAATACGTGCGGCACAATCTCATCGAGACGTTCGGCGTCGTCGGTGTATTGTGCACGCTGGCTGGTGCTCAGCACGAACTGCTCCTGCCCGAGGTCCGAGGCGGCTTGACTCACGTCGGCATCGGGCTGCGAGAGGAAATAGGGCAGGGCTTTCCACCCCTCCTCGCGGCAGTTTGCCACGGCCTCTTGCAGGATGCGGGCGTACAGGGCGTTGCGCAGGCACAGGCCGTCGTCGCTCAGGCTCTGACTGATATATTCCGCCACGCGTGCCTCGTCAGCCTGCTGGTCTTCACCGTCCGTGTCAGCGTTAGCGGACGTATGGAGCTTGCGTTCGCCGTAAAGTATAACGAGCGTGGCGAGCAACCTTTCGCTGGCCAGTTCCTTGTCGGCGTGCAGCTGCATGGCGGCGGCTTGTTCTGCGTTCTCCGCTTCGGCCTGCGCCGCCTCGTTTTCCGTGCCTCGCTTGTTGTCCTTAGCCTGCTTGGCGCGCTGCACGTTGTTGATTTGGTTCACGATGAGTTCCTCGCTGATGGAAAGGTACGAGGCGCACTCGTGAATATACATCTGCCGCACGATGATGTTGGGGATTACGGAAATGTCTTTCACAATGTCCGTAATCATTTCCGCACGCTTTATCGGGTCGTTCTGGGCGTCTTTGAGTAGCAAGCCAGTCTTGAACTTGATGAAGTCCACCTGATGTGCTTCGATGTACGCCTTAAATTCGTCGGCGCGGTGCTTACGTGCAAAGCTGTCGGGGTCGTCTCCGTCGGGCAGGAGCAGAACTTTTATGTTCAGCCCCTCGGCCAGAAGCATGTCGATGCCTCGGATACTGGCCTTGATGCCGGCTGCGTCGCCGTCGTAGAGGATGGTGATGTTGTTGGTGAAGCGGTGGAGCAACTTTATCTGCCCTTCGGTGAGCGACGTGCCTGAGGATGCCACCACGTTCTCAACACCGCTCTGGTGCATGGATATTACGTCGGTGTAGCCCTCAACAAGGTAGCAGCAGTCGTTGCGTACGATGGCGTTTTTGGCTTGGTAAAGGCCGTATAGCTCATTGCTTTTGCTGTAAATGACGCTTTCGGGCGAGTTGACGTACTTGCCCACGTTCTTTTGCTTCTCCTTGCTCAGGATACGTCCGCCGAAGGCAACTACGCGCCCCGCCACGGTGTGAACGGGAAATATCACGCGGCCGTGGTAACGGTCCACGAGCGTATTGTCGTTCTCGCGGCGGTAGCAGAGTCCCGTCATTTCCAGATACTTCTCGTTGAAGCCGTGCGCCAGTGCCGCTTTGCACATAGCGTCGCGCCGTTCGCTGGAATAACCAAGGGCAAACTTGCGAATAGTGTCGTCGCGGAAGCCACGCTCGCGGAAGTAGGCCATTCCCTGCGCAACGCCGTCCACGTCGTTGTGGAGCATATCCTGAAAGTAGTTGCATGCCCAGTCGTTGAGGGCAAACATACTCTCTCGCTCGTTTTGCTGCGCGCGTTCCTCGTCGGTGAGTTCCTTTTCCCTCACCTCGATGCCGTATTTCCGGCCCAACCACTTAATGGCTTCGGGATAGGTCATGTGCTCGAGCTCCATGAGGAAGTGCACGGCGTTTCCGCCCTTGCCGCACGAGAAGCACTTGCACATTTGGCGCGACGGCGACACGGTGAACGAGGGAGTCTTCTCGTTGTGAAACGGGCATAGACCTTTGTAGTTCACCCCGGAGCGTTTGAGCGTGACAAACTCGCTCACAACCTCCACAATGTCGGCTGCGTCGGTCACTCGCTGTATGGTGGCTCTGTCAATCATTCTTTTTCTTAGTTACGTCGGCTGGTGCTTTTCAGCCGTACTGATACAAATTTATTGAAAATCAGCGTGGTAGACAACCGAGTCAGGAATTATTCCATCTGTTTAACCCTCTAAAAGAGGAATTATTCCTTCGATTAGAGGGATAAAAAGAGGAATTATTCCGAAAGTTGGGGCTGCTAAATGAGGACTTTTTCCTACGGGGTGAAGGGTTTTGGGGCTGTACTTCGGGGAAGTTGCTCCTACATGGGAGGTATTTGTCGTCCGTCGTACGGGGAACGTGTGTCAATCGTACGGAGGACATGTGTCTGTCGTATGACGGACATGTGTTCATCGTACGATGGACGACAAATAGGCCGCGAGTTGGGATGACTTTGCCGCGGGTGGGGGATAGGTGCTGGACGGAACGTCAATCGGTGTAAACGTTCTCGATTTCGGCAATGTAGAGGGTGTGGAGCGAGCCGCCGGGTTGGTCGTTGTACCAGCGTTCGAGGGCCTCTTTGTCGAGGAACTGTTCGGGTTTGAAGTCGGAGCGGAACATTTTGCGGCATTCGAGCGTCAGTCGTGCCTGTTCGAACGTTACGCTACCTTCGGGGGTTCCTATTGCTACGAGACCGGTTTCCTTGGCCTTGTCGAAGTCGCGGCCGGACTTAGTGCCGCAGAAGTTGAGGGCCTTGCGCATTGCCTCGCTGTGTCCGTAGAAGGAGAGGGTGAAACGGTCGTTGCTTTCAATAAATTGGTGGGTGTGCCTTTCGGGACGGATGAAGACGAACGCCACGGGCTTGTTCCAGAGCCAACCTATGCCGCCCCACGAGGCAGTCATGGTGTTATAATTTTCGGGTGTGCCGGCAGTGACGAGCATCCACTCTTTGCCGATAAGGTCGAAGGCGTTCTCCTTGGCGAGTTCGTTGATGGTTGATTTCTTCATGTTTCTGTGGTGGTTTTGTGAGGGTGGGGTAGCCGATATGCGGCCATTTGGGAGAAAGAATAAAGCACTGATGCGCCACGGGGCGGCATCAGTGCTCTGTGAGGTGAACGTGTCAACTGCAAGGCTGCGGAGCCTTGCGTGCCGCGTGCTTATGGATGGATCTTAGTCCCAGGTGGGAACTTAGAACATCTTTTCGGGATATACGCCGTCGTCGGCAAGTTTCTGGAACTTCTCCACTACGCCCGGACGATCTTCGGGGTAGGTTACGCCGAACCACTTAGAGGTGGTGTCGAGTACCTCGCAAGTGGCCTTACCCGTGTGGATGAGGTGGTCCACCATGAGGGGAATGAAGAACTCGCTCTTCAAATTCTCCATGTTCTTGGGGTCAGAGAGGAACGTCTTGAAGTACTCGTCGCTGTGCTTGAAGTAGTCGGGAGTGAAGCCCCAGAAGTTCATCGAAACGGGGGTGTTGTCGGAGATAGCAACCCATTCGCCGTTGTCGTCCATGTACTTCACGACACCGTCAAAGCGCTGGATCTTCGTACGTTCCACAACGGAGGTGAGGTGGTGGTTCTCGTCGTTCTCGCAAACGCCGCGGCTCACCGTACCACTGTCGGAGAGGGTGTTACCTACGCGGAAGCCTACCATAGCATACTTGCCAGTAGAACCTTCGGGGAGCTCAGACAGCCACTTACCCATTACCTGGAAGGCGTCGCGATCGTAGAAGTCGTCGCAGTTGAGCACAGCGAACGGCTCGTTGATCACGTTCTTACCCATCATGAGGGCGTGGTTAGTACCCCAGGGCTTTGTGCGATCAGCGGGGCAGGTGAAGCCTTCGGGCAGGGCGTCGAGGCTCTGGAAAACGAGTTCGCAGGGGATGTGACCTTCGTATTTTGAAAGGACAATGCGGCGGAAGTCGTCCTCAAAGTCCTTGCGGATGACAAACACCAACTTGCCGAAGCCGGCGTGGATGGCGTCGTAGATGGAATAGTCCATGATTGTTTCGCCATGAGGGCCGAGTTCGTCGAGTTGCTTCAGGCCGCCATAGCGGCTGCCCATGCCGGCTGCGAGCAGAAAGAGTGTGGGTTTCATTTCAGATGAATGTTTTTGTATAGTTAGTGTATGATTTGCTATAAAGGCTTTGCAAATGTAGAAAAAAAGTCAGGAACGGAGCACACCTGCCCTTATTTTCCGCACGAACGCACTCCGCGGGCTTTCTTCTCGGCTTCTTTCGGCTCTCTCAATACATATAATAATGAGTAGCCGTTGCGTTCTAATCTTTGTACCTGTTCGTCAGCCGAACACCGTTAGCGCAAGCGTGCAAAGCAGGGCAAAGAGGAGCATATTACGGGAGGTTTCACCGAGGATTACGTTGAGCTGGCGGCCCTTGTGGATGCGTACCATCTTGCGCCAGGTCAGTACGTGCGGGATGAGGTAGAGTGCGGGCAATAAGGCGGCTGCGGTGTGTCCCTCCAAGGCCAACATCGCTGCACAGCCGTAGCCCAGAAATCCCTGGACGAGGTAGAAGAGCGAGCCGAAGCGTTCGCCGAGAAACACCACGATGGTGCGTTTGCCGCTCAGGGCATCCTGCTCGCGGTCGCGGTAGTTGTTGAGCACGAGCAACGTGTCGGTGACAAGACCGCAGGCAGCCGCGAGCCACCATACGGAGGGCGTGAGTTGCAGCGCCTGCACGTAGTATGTGCCGCACACTGGCACGAAGCCGAAGAACACCCACACAAGCACGTCGCCGCACCCCATGTAGGAGAGGAGCGTTGTGTAGAGAAAGGCAAACACTACGCACGCTGCGCCAATAACTATGAGTATCCAGTGTCCGTACAAGAGAAGTATGCAGCCAATGGCGCACGCAACTGCCAGGGTCACGGCAATGCCACAGCCCATGGCGCGCGGCGATATCCAGCCCTGCGCACAGGCTCGCTCAGGACCGAGGCGGTCGGTGCGGTCAGTGCCGCGGAGAAAGTCGTAGAGGTCGTTGATGAAGTTTGCCGCAATTTGCATAAAGGCGGCGAACAGACAGCAAAGTAACGCTGGCAGGGCGCTGAACAGTCCGTCGGCATAGGCAAGTGCCGAGGCGCAGACCACGGGGATGAGTGCGGCCGTGAGCGTCTTGGGGCGAGCGGCAAGTATCCAGTATCTAATCAAGTGCGGGAGGAATTTGAGCGAAACGAATTATTGGGGCAGAAAGTCGAGCAGCATCTTCAGGCTCTCTTCGTCGCGCCAACTCCAAAAGCGGTTGGTCATCAACGTTTTGAACGCCTGCATCTGATCTTTCTCTACATAGGTTTTAAACACTGATTCGTTGGCTGGAATGACTCGTCCCTTGATGTTGAAGTAGTACGTGTCGGAGAGGGGGATGCCCTTCTCGTCCTCGCGCTTCTGCGTGTCGAGGTTGAGGAAGATGTCGAAGTCGGGCATGTAGAAGTTGTCCATGTTGGTGCCGCCCTCTGTCTCTGCCTTGTAGAGCGTCATGTTGACGTGCGTGTTGCGTAGCAGGTAGTTGTACCCCTTCTGCGCAACAACCTGCGCCATGACGGAGTCTACCTTCATGAAGTGTACAGAGTCGCCGAAGTAGACGCCTATGATGTTCTTCGTGTAGGCACGCATCACCTTGCCCGTCTTTTCGTCGAGGTAGACAAGCGAACCGTCTTTCAGGAAAATGTTGGCCTTTGCCTTCACAAACTTGCCAAAGGGCTGCTGTATGCGGGCCTCTTGGAACTCTGGGTAGAGCAGGGCTGTCTGGCTGCGCTTCTGCACCTGCGCCTGTTGGGCCAGGGCTGCCATGGGGCAAAGGGCAAGGAAAAGGATAAAGAGGATGTGTTTCATACGTCTCAGAGATTAAGCTTGCGTTCTACGAACTCCTTTATAAACTGCGCAGTGCCTTCTATGCCCAGCACGCAGGAGTTGATGCACAGGTGGTAGGTGGAGGCTGCGCCCCAGGTGCCTGAGCTGTAGAAGTTGTAGAAGCTGGCGCGCTCGTCGTCTCCCTTTTCAATGATTTCGAGGGCTTTCTCTTCGGAGCATTTCTCCCATTCGGCCACCTTGGCTATGCGGTAGTCCATGTCGGCTGTGACGAACACGTTGACGCAACGAGGATGCTCACGCAGCACGTAGTCGGCGCAACGTCCGATGAAGATGCACGAGTGTTCCGAGGCTGCCTTGCGAATGGCGTCGCTTTGCAGGCGGAAAAGGTTCTCGTTGGACAGCTCGTTGTTGTAATATGTGCTGCCACCGCCCACAAAGGGGATGATGTTGCCGAGCGTGCGCAGGAAGCGGTTCTTCTCGTCGCTGCGCTCAAACACTTCGGCGCAGAAGCCGCTCTCCTTAGCTGCCAAGGCAAGGATTTCGCGGTCGTAGTAGTCAATGCCAAATTCCTTCGCAAGGAGTTTACCGATGGCACGGCCGCCGCTGCCGAGCGAACGACCTATATTGATTACAAAGGGGGCTTGGGTTGTTTCTTTCTCTTTCATAAGGAGGTGTATTTCGTAGGTTATAAGGTTTGGGCTGCTTTTTTCTTAAACTTCTTCAGTTGTATCAGTAACAGGGTGATGGCCAGCACGGAGGCCAAGCCGTCAGCCACGGGTGCTGCGTGCCATAGGCCCTCGAGGGGGTCGGAGTACACGTGCGGCAATATGAAGATGGCTGGCACAAGGAAGATGAGCTGGCGCGTGAGCGACAGGAAGATGCTCTTCGCTGCATAGCCAATGCTCTGGAAGAACGCGGTGGAAACGATCTGAATGCCAACAATGGGGAACATCAGCACCATGCAACTAAGGGCGTGCGAGGCCATATTGATGAGTTCGGGGGAATCCTTGGCAAACACCGTGACAAACGGGGTGGGGAAGAACACGCCGATTATGAAGCCGATCATCGTGATAAACGTACCTACGGCGAGAGCCCGTTTGAGTACGCCCGTCACGCGGTCGAACCGCTGCGCACCGAAGTTGTAGCCAGCAATGGGCTGCATACCTTGGTTCAGGCCAATCACCACCATCACAATGAACAGGATAAGGCGGTTGCAAATACCAAATGCGCCGACTGCCACGTCGCCTCCGTAGGTAGTGAGGCTGCGGGTCATCATAGCCGCTACCATGCAGGCGCAGAGGTTGATGAGAAACTGCGGCAGACCTACGAGGAGCGACTCGCGCACAATTTTCCCGTTCCAGCGAATGAAGCTACGCTGGAGGTGAATGAGGTCATTGCTATTGGAAAACAAGCGTAACTGCCACATGAGCATCACGAACTGGGCCATGATGGTTGCCGTGGCGGCGCCTTTGATTCCCCAGCCGAGTACGAAGATGAAGATGGGACAGAACACGCAGTTCAGCACAACCGTGCCGAACGTGGCGAACATGGCCTTTTGCGGACGATTGGTGGAGCGCAGCATGGCGTTGAGCCCAAGGTAAAGGTGCGTCACCACGTTTCCGCAAAGTATGATGGTCATGAAACTGCGTGCGTAGGGCAACGTCACGTCGCTCGCACCGAAAAAGCGCAGAATGGGGTCGATAAAACAGAGCAGGATCAGGCCGAGCAGGATACCCATGGAAAGGTTCATGATCACCACGTTTCCAAGTATTTTCTGCGCAGTGGCGTAGTCCTTCTGGCCGAGTTTTACGCTCATCAGCGTGGCTGCGCCCACGCCGACCATGGCTCCGAACGCCGCCGTGAGCGACATGATAGGACTCGTCAGGGCCAGACCCATGATAGCCTCAGGTCCTACGCCCTGACCGATGAATATGCCGTCGATGATGTTGTAGACCGACGAAGCTGCCATGGCCACGATGGCTGGAATGGCGTATTGTATAAGGAGTTTGCCCACCGGCTTTTCGGCGAGCACGTTGAACTGGTTTGTGTTGTGTGTTTGCGTCATGCAGTAAGTTTAGTCGTTGTTGTCTTGCAATATTTCAATGCTATAACCGCCCTTCCACGTGCCGTTGGCGCCGAGGCGGTTCATGTAAGGACGCTCTGCAACGTCGCCCTCAAAGCCCTTGTGGTCGCAAAGTCCGTACCACGGTTCGCAGCATACGAACGGCGTGTGAACACCCTGCGGACTCCAAAAGAGCCATACGGGAGCGGAGCTCTCCACCCTCGCTACGGGCTGCTTTTGTTTGTTGAGCAAGGTAGCAGCCGACACTTGTTTATCGTTGAATATCAGGGCTTCGTGACTGAATGTCTCTACCGAAAGTGGAATAAGCCCGTCGGCGTTGAAAGGTACGGGGAACTGCTCGTCCTCCGTGCAGCCCTGTTCGCCAGCCCGCAGCAGGTGGACGGGATTTCCCTCGAGCTTCAAATAGCCGTCCACGCAGTCAGCCTCGTTCCACTCGGGGAGGTTGAGCGCAGGGTGACCGCCTATTTGGAAAAACATCTCGCGCGCACTGAGATTGTCCACGCGGAGTTCTGCCGTGAGGCGTGCGCCACGGAGCGTGTAGGTGACGGTCAGACGGAAGGCGAAGGGATACTGTTCAAACGTCCCGACGGTACTGCAAAAGTCCAAGCAAACGCTGTCGCTGTCCACTTTTGCCACCTGCCAAGGGGTGCGGCGCACAAACCCGTGTTTGGGTAGTTTGTATTCCTTGCCGTCAAGGCGATACGTGCCGTTCCACAGTCCACCCACAATGGGGAAGAGCAGCGGTGAACGGCCGTTCCACCACTGAGCGTCGCCCTGCCACAGATATTCGTGCCCGGTGCAGACGTCCTTGATGCTTTGCACCTCAGCTCCTATTTCGCTGACGGTTACGCAAAGCTTGTCGTTCTTTATTGTGATCATGTAGTTTCTATGTTTGGTCTGTGTATCACGCTCTTAACCTACGCTTCCTTCGAGCGATACGCTAAGGAGTTTGGTTGCCTCGACGGCAAATTCCATCGGCAGTTTGTTGATTACTTCCTTTGCGTAGCCGCCTACGATGAGCGACACTGCGTCTTCCGTAGGTATGCCGCGCTGGTTGCAGTATAGGAGCTGGTCCTCGGAGATCTTTGACGTAGTTGCTTCGTGCTCAACGGTGGCGTCGGGATTGGCCACATCGATGTACGGGAACGTATGTGCGCCGCACTCCGAACCGAGCAACAGCGAGTCGCACGAGGAATAGTTGCGCGCACCGGCTGCCTTGCTGCCCACCTTCAC
>CAVKGN010000080.1:0-9949 GCA_963655595.1 uncultured Oscillospiraceae bacterium | reverse complement strand
ATCAAGTACTTCACCCGTCCCGAGAGGATGAAGAAGAACATCGACGATGCGCTGGGACTCTACATCGACCAACCGCAGTTGGTGTTTATCGACAAACTGGAAGCCAACCTGGAGCATATTAACAAGGACTTCGAACTCATCGACTCACTCTTTACAGCCGAGGGGATTGAATACTATGCCACCCTGCCACAAGCCGAGGCTTCGAGACAGAAGTTTGCCAAGGAGTTTTGCAAGATGACCAAGCATCTGGAGGCAAGCAAGATGCAAGGCTTCGTGTGGGAAAAGTCGGAATACGAGTTCCTTCACTCCGACGGTCGTTGGTACCCAGTGAAATTAAAGTTAGACGAGCAGACCTACAAGCTCTTGCTCCAACGTTATCGTGAACTCTTCACATCTACCAATAGGAAAAAAAGTGACGACGACGATGCCTATCAGTTGGAAGCCTATATCATAGAAACAGGTGCGGGAACGATCGATGCCGAGTATATCAACGAGAAGTTCATCAAGTTCGTTAAGAACCTCTACACCTCCGGTCCCAGCAGCGAGTTGGCAAAGGTGGCACAGCGAGAACTGCACAATGCGTTTGCCTCGTTGTCGCAGCGTGACCAGCGCACGGCACAGCGCATCCTGCACGACATAGAGAGCGGCGACTTGCGTCTGAGTCCGGGCAAAACCATCTACGACTATATCCTCGACTATCAGAAGCGAGAGTGCGACAAGCAGGTATATACCCTTGCCGAGGCGACAGGACTGAACGTCAACCTTCTGAAAGACCTCATCACCAAGGACACCACGGAGGAGAACATCAACGAACACGGTCGTTTCGACGATTTGATCCGCACGCTCGACAAGGCTTTGGCTGCAGACTTCCTGAAAAGGGTGTCAGGCCAGGACGTGCCCAAACGTTTCATCATCAGCGAAATATCGAGCATCATCCGCCGCTTTATCCTCGACCCGTCAGACAGAGCTAAGATTATCTATGCTTATCAGAACGACGAGGCGAAGCTTGATGTCAATATCCCCGACGAACTGCCAGAGGATGAGCAGCCGCAGGAGACTCCCGAACAGCAGAAGGAACGTGAGGAAAGCAATAAGCTCACTTTCGATGAGATGAAGGAGAATCTGCGCGAATTCGTAAAACGCGACTTGCGCAAAGTGTTCATGCCCATCAATACACGGACGAAAGATGTGGTGGAGAGTTTCTTCAAGATACTGGACATCCCCACCATCGAAAGCGTAGATGGTGTAAAGTATGACTTGAATAAATATTTCGACGAACTTTTCGGAAGAAAGGAGGTGAACTACATCGACAAGCAGGTGGACTCAGGCCATCTCTCTGTGAAGTTTGAGGTATTCTTGAAGAAATTATACTACATGATACACGGTAAGGAGCTACCTCCTTATGGCGACGACGACAAAGTGACACTAAAAGACTGCATCAAGGCCTTCAAATGCCTGAATCGTCTGAGCTACAGTGTAAAGGAGACCGAAATGAAGTTGTATAACTATCTGCAAATCATTCGCAACAACCGCAACACAGCAGAAGGTAATGGCGCACACGCCTCCTGTATTTTATCCCCACAAAAACTCGATGAGAATATCAAGGCTTTTACCACCTTGTATATCTATGTGACAGGCATGTGCTACGATGAACTAAAGAAGAAGTATGACATCTGATTAAAAACAAGATATTAGGAAAGATTGACGCTCCGCCGTCGCAAAATTTTGCGACAGCGGAGCATTTTTTTGCGACGGCGTAAGCGTAATTCTCAGTGCAGGTATAAATTCATCTTGCGTTGTTGCTTACCATCGAATCTGCCAGAGGACAGTTCTCCAACTTCTGCGGCTGGGTTTATAGTGTTAGTAAGTCCACAGCCCGAAGCACTTGCACAATACTACCCCCGCCCTCGCGAACGCTACCCCTGGGGTAGTGGATAAATACTTGATAAGATGCAGGTATGTTTCTTGCAAGATACAGGTATGCTTCTTGGCAAGATGCAGGTATGTATCTTGCCAAGTATTTATCCACTGGCCCGGAGGTAAGAACGAGTAGCCCACGGGTACGAACAAGTAGGCGGCGGAGAGAAACAAGCAGGCGGGGGATACGAACGAACAGATGGGGGAGAGAGACGACTGGGCGGTTTCTGATTGAGGCTGGGCTGGTGGGGAAATTGGTGAGGGGATTTGCGGCTGGGCTGGTTGCAAATGGTGGGAGGTTTACCTGTGGAGCCGTATTTTTTTGTAATTTTGCGTTGCAGCCTCGGTTAGGAGGCGCGGGCTTATAAACGTTTTCTTGTTGTTCCGCATACGTTTATAAACACCGCAGATAAAGACTAAATTACATTTGATGAAGGAAAAAATCGTATCATTTTGCTGGCAGCACCTGTTGCTGCTCATTTCGTTGTGGATTATGACGGCCGGCGTTGCCGTTTGTGTGCGTTCGCATTTGGGGTCAAGCGTTATCAGCGTGCTACCTTACGTGTTTCAGACGGCTGGCGAGAAGCAGCTTGTTCCGGCTCTCACCATTGGGCAATACACCTATATTATGAACGCTCTGCTCGTGTTTGGGCAGATATGCATCCTGCGCCGCAACTTTGAGTGGGTTCAGCTCTTCCAGCTTGTTGTGGGTTTCGTGTTTGGTTCGCTCATCGACCTCAACATGTTGCTCACGACGTGGCTCGCACCTACGGACATCATCACGCAGATTGTGGCACAAGTGGCGGGCTGCACCATCCTCGGCTTTGGCATTGCCCTTGAAGTGCGTTGCGGAAGTGTGACGATGCCTGGCGAAGGTTTCCCGGTGGCAATCAGTCAGGTCACGGGGAAGGAGTTTCCCAAGGTGAAGATATTCGTCGACACGTCGCTGGTCGTCCTCGGCGTGGTGGCTTGCTACGCCTTTTTCGGCGAATGGCAATGGTACATTGTGGGAGTTGGTACGCTCTTCGCCATGTTTTACGTAGGCTATATGGTGCGCGTTTTCGGCAAGCACCTTGGCTGGTTCGAGCGTCTGCTGGCTTACAGTCCGGGCTTCCGCCGCAGCGTGTACGGCCTTGCGCGGTTTATCTATACAAAGCCTAAACGCTACCTGTATACAAAACCAAAGCAGTACATCAAGAAGAAAATCAGGTAAGCCCCTCAGGCTACCCTTTACGCATCACGAACGCCCGTTTTTACTACCCAAAAAAACGGGCGTTCGCTTTGCACAACTTTCCGTTTGCATTAATTTTGCACACGAAAAGACGGAAAGAACGTGAACAAGGGCTACTTATGCGTGTCGGCTCGGCAAGAGCGCGACACTCTGGGTAATGAACATCTCATAGCGGCGGACAAGTGTGTCCGTTCGCCTTATTTTTGCGTCCGCACGTCAGGCTTGCCCTAAGACCTGAACGGAGCGGACTTTTTTCGTCTTTATACCTTTGGGAATGTCCGTCCCTACCGCTTTCCCCGTCCTTTTCAACCGAGAGCACCGCTCAGAACTGGCGTAGCCCATAGCAGCGCCTGCTCTGCCCGATTGCTCTACCGCGAATAACAACATTATTAATAATAACATTTAAAGAGCTATGAACTTTACCTTATTTGTCACTGCATTGCTGACAGGGTTGGCGTTCGTAGGCGTGGTTACGATTTTGGCAAAGCTGATTTCCCCGCGCAGCTACAACGCTCAAAAGGAAGAGGCTTACGAATGTGGTGTCCCTACGCGCGGCCGCTCGTGGATGCAGTTCCGCGTGGGTTACTATCTGTTCGCCATCCTGTTCCTTATGTTCGACGTTGAAACGATGTTCCTCTTCCCCTGGGCCGTCGTGATGCGCTCATTCGGTCCTGCCGGACTGCTGAGTGTGCTCTTCTTCCTGTTTATCTTAGTTCTGGGCCTTGCTTATGCCTGGAGGAAAGGAGCGTTGAAATGGCAATGAAAAGAGCAAAAATCAAGTCGATTCCCTACGAGGAATTTAAGGACAACGAGACTTACGAGAAGCTCGTTGAAGAACTCAACGCGGGCGGCGCAAACGTGATTGTGCGCAAGCTCGACGACCTCATCGACTGGGGCCGTTCAAACTCTCTTTGGCCCTTGACCTTTGCCACGTCTTGCTGCGGCATTGAGTTTATGGCCGTGTGCGCTGCGCGCTACGACATTGCACGCTTCGGCTTCGAGGTGACGCGTAACAGTCCCCGTCAAGCCGACGTAATCCTTGTTTGCGGTACCATCACCACGAAGATGGCTCCCGTGCTTCGCCGTCTGTACGACCAGATGGCCGACCCCAAGTATGTAGTAGCCATTGGCGGTTGCTCCATCTCGGGCGGTCCGTTCACAAAGTCGTACCACGTGCTCAACGGCGTGGACAAGATCATCCCCGTCGACGTGTACGTGCCGGGATGCCCCCCGCGTCCTGAGTCGTTCCTCTACGGAATGATGCAGCTGCAGCGCATTGTGAAAGTTGAAAACTTCTTCGGCACAACCAACCGTAAGGAAAAAGACCCCTTCAAGGCTGAGGCCGCAGAAAAAGAAGAAACCATTTATAAAGAGGAGGAAGAAGCATGAGCGAAGAATTGAACCCCACAGCCAATCAGAGCGCAGAAGTTCAACAGCCTGCAACTCCCGCCGCTCCCAAAGCCGCACCCGCTGACGAGGCAACAACGGTTAAGCCCGCTGCCCCCACGGCTGCTGCCAAACCGGCTGCGGCTCGTCCCGCAGCACGCCCTGCCGCTCCGGCAAAGCCCGCCGTCAACGAACTTCACCCGAAGGAGGTGGCTCCGGCCGACCTTTTTGCTGAGATGAAGCGTCTGCACGACGAGGAGGGCATGGACTTCCTGCTCAACCTCACCGGTGAAGACTGGATGGAGGATGGGCTCGGCGTTGTGTACCAGCTCGAAAACACAAGCAACAAGAAGCAGGCTTGCCTGAAATGCGTGTCCACCGACCGCGAGAACCCCATGATTCCCTCGGTGAGCAGCCTTTGGGACATTGCCCGCATTTACGAACGCGAGGTGTACGACTACTACGGCATCGTGTTTACCAACCACCCCGACATGCGCCGCATCTTCATGCGCGAGGATTGGGTGGGCTACCCCTTCCGCAAGGACAACGACCCTGAGAAGGACAACCCCTTCGACCCGCAGCACATGACCAACGAACCGCTTGCTGACGTTACTTACGAGTATCAGATGCAGCAGGACGGCACAATCAGCAAGGTGGAACACACCATCTTCAACGAGGACGACTACGTGGTCAACATCGGCCCGCAGCACCCGTCTACTCACGGTGTGCTCCACTTCCGTGTGGCTCTCGAAGGCGAGATTATCAAGAAGGTTGACCCCGTGCTGGGCTACATTCACCGCGGCGTGGAGAAGATCAGCGAAAGCATGACCTACCCGCAGACGCTTGCCCTGACCGACCGTCTGGACTACCTCGGCGCCATGCAGAACCGCCACGCCCTGTGTATGTGTATTGAGCAGGCCATGGGCGTAGAGGTGAGCGACCGCGTACAGGTGATTCGTACCATCATGGACGAGCTGCAACGTATCGACTCGCACATCCTCTTCTTCGGTTGCCTTTGCCAGGACTTGGGCGCTACAACGGCGTTCCTCTATGCCTTCCGCGACCGCGAGAAGATTCTCGACATCTTCGAGGAGACGTGTGGCGGCCGCCTCATCCTGAACTACAACACCATCGGCGGCGTGACGTACGACATTCACCCCAACTTCCAGAAGCGGGTGAAGGAGTTCATCGTCACTATGCGTAAGAACATTCAGGAGTACCACGACATCTTCACAGGCAACGTCATCTTCCAGAACCGTTCAAAGGGCGTGGGCGTGCTCACCAAGGAGCAAGTCATATCGTTCGGTTGTACGGGCGGCACGGGCCGTGCCTCTGGTTGGCACAACGACCTTCGCAAGCTCCGTCCCTACGCAGCCTACGACCGTGTGCAGTTCAACGAAGTGGTACGCACCGAGGGCGACTCGTTCGCGCGCTACATGATTCGTCTCGACGAAATCAAGGAGAGCCTCAACATCATTGAGCAACTCATCGACAACATTCCCGAGGGCAACTTCCAGGAGAAGATGAAGCCCATCATCAAACTTCCCGTAGGCACGTTCTACAGCGAAGTAGAGGGAAGCCGTGGCCGCATGGGCGTGTTCATTGAGAGCAAGGGCGACAAGAGTCCCTACCGCCTCCACTACCGCTCGACGGGTCTTCCGCTCGTAGCCGTCATGGACACCGCTTGCAGCGGCAACATGCTGGCCGACCTGATAACCATCGGCGGAACGGTAGACTACGTAGTGCCCGATATTGACCGCTAACACAATAAGTTTGATAAGCACGCGCGGACGTACTGCCGCCAACGGCGCATAAGGCCGTCCGCAAAAGCTCATTAACTCAGATACAAACAAAATGTTCGACTTTTCATTAGTAACAAATTGGTTCCACACTTTCCTTACGGGTACTTGTGGCTTTGCTGAATGGGGGGCAATCCTTACGGAGAGCATCCTTGTGGCACTGGTCATCATCACCCTGTATGCAGTGTTCGCCATAGCCCTCATTTATATGGAGCGCAAGATATGCGCTTTCTTCCAGTGCCGCCTCGGTCCGATGCGCGTGGGTAAGTGGGGCTTGCTCCAAGTGTTCAGCGACGTATTCAAGATGCTGACCAAGGAGATTATCAGCATGCGACAGAGCGACCTTTTCCTGCACAACCTGGCTCCGTTCCTCGTTGTGACGGCTTCGATGGTCACCTTCGCCTGCCTGCCCTGGAACAAGGGTGCGCACATCATCGACTTCAACGTGGGCGTGTTCTTCTTCTTGGCAATGAGTTCCATCGGCGTGGTGGGTATCCTGCTGGCTGGTTGGAGTAGCAACAACAAATACTCACTCATCGGCGCCATGCGTAGCGGTGCACAGATCATCAGCTACGAACTCTCTATCGGTATGACGATGCTCGCCATGATTTGCCTCACGGGTACGATGTCGTTCAGCGAGATTTGCAACGACCAGTACCTCAACGGCTGGAACATCTGCCGCGGACACCTGCCCGCAGTCATTGCGTTCCTCATCTACCTTGTGGCTGGCAACGCCGAGTGTAACCGTGGCCCGTTCGACTTGCCTGAGTGCGAGAGCGAACTTACGGCTGGTTACCACACGGAGTACTCTGGTATGCACTTCGGCTACTACTACCTGGCAGAGTACCTCAACCTGTTCATCTGCGCCGGTATGGCCAGCACCATCTTCCTCGGTGGTTGGGCTCCGCTCCACATCTACGGCCTCGACGCCTTCAATGGCGTGATGGACTACATCCCGGGTGCCGTATGGTTCATCGGCAAGACGTTCTTCGTGGTGTTCCTGCTCATGTGGCTCCGCTGGACCTTCCCGCGCCTGAGGATTGACCAAATCCTCTCGCTCGAGTGGAAGTACCTCGTTCCTTTCAGCATGGTCAACCTCATTCTCATGGCGCTCTGCGTGGCTATGGGGTGGACGTTCTAACACATTCAAACCTTACACATTCTCATGGAAGAAAAAAGTTATATCGGCGGAGTGGTCAGCGGCTTGAAGAGCCTTGGCACTGGTTTGAAGACAACCATGCGCGAGTTCTTCACCCCGAAGATTACCGAGCAATATCCTGAAAACCGCGACACGAACGTGATGTTCGACCGTTTCCGCGGTTCGCTCACCATGCCCCACAACGAGCAGAACGAGCACAAGTGCGTGGGCTGTGGCCTGTGCCAGATGGCTTGCCCCAACGGCTCCATCACGGTGCAGAGCGAGTTCTACGAAACGCCCGACGGCAAGAAGAAGAAACGGCTCGTGAAGTACGAGTACGACCTCGGCTGCTGCATGTTCTGCATGCTCTGCACGCGTGCTTGCCCACACGGCGCAATCACTTTCGACCAAAGCTACGAGAACGCAGTGTTCGACCGCACTAAGCTCGTCAAGGTGCTCAACAAGCCTGGCAGCCACGTAGCTGAAAAGTAAACCACAATTATTAGTTGAAAAGTTTTGCCCCGCACTTGCGGTCGCAAAGCTCTTAAACTCTGAAAGAATGAATTCACAAAACATCATGTTCGTCATTCTGGCTGTGCTTATGGTGCTTTCGTCAATCGCCACTGTGTTGACAAAGAGCATCGTGCGTGCTGCCACTTACCTGTTCTTCGTGCTGCTCGGCACGGCAGGTATGTATTTCCTGATGGGCTACACGTTCCTCGGCGCAGCACAAGTGATTGTCTACGCCGGCGGCATCATCGTGCTTTACGTGTTCTCCATCCTGCTGACCGAAGGTGCTAAGGACCAGGAGATATTCAAGCGCAAGATTAAGGACGCTTCCTGGGGCTTTGTGCTGAGCCTCGTAGGCTTCGTGACGTTCCTCGGAGTGGTGCTTTCGCACAGCTTCAAGAACACCATCCTCACCGCGCCCAGCGAGAACGCTTCGGCAGTAACCGCCATCGATTCCATCGGCCGCAACATGCTCTCCTCTGGCGAAGGGGGCTACCTCCTGCCCTTCGAGGCTGTGAGTGTGCTGCTCCTGGCCTGCATCGTCGGTGCGTTGCTGATAGCCCGCAAACGCTAACCCTTACATTATAAACGACAGTCACAATGATACAGTTAGAATATATCTTAATCATTTCGGCCATTATGATGTTTGCGGGCGTTTTCGGATTTCTCACGCGCCGCAGCACGCTGGCCATACTCCTCTCGGTGGAGCTGATGCTCAACGCCACCGACCTCAATTTCGCAGTGTTCAACCGTATGCTTTATCCCGACGGCAACGAGGGCTACTTCTTCGCACTCTTCTCCATCGCCATCTCGGCAGCTGAGAGCGCCATTGCCATCGCCGTCATGATCAACATCTACCGGATGATCAAGAACATCCAGGTTGGTGAGCTCGAGAAGATGAAGTGGTAAAATCAAGCTGAACGGAGCCGCTCCGCCCCCCGGTGCGCGAGCAGCTCATTCAAACGTAACAAACAATGGATTACACAATTCTTATACTTTTGCTGCCGTTCTTCTCGTTCCTCCTCCTCGGAGTGTTCGGAAAATGGTTCAGCCACAAAGCGGCGGGATTGATCGGAACTGCCGTATTGCTCGTGGTGGCCGCACTGGCTTACTACACGGCATACGAGTACTTCTTCGCCACCCCGCGTACGGCCGACGGCGTGCTTCCCACGCTGTTGCCCTACAACTTCACGTGGCTTCCCTTCTTCGTTAAGGGACTGACGTTCAACATGGGTATCATGCTCGACCCCATCTCCGTCATGATGCTCATCGTCATCACCACGGTGTCGCTCATGGTGCACATCTACTCTTTCGGCTATATGCACGGCGAAAGGGGCTTCCAGCGCTACTACGCGTTCCTCAGCCTCTTCACCATGTCCATGCTGGGCCTGGTTGTAGCTACCAACATTTTCCAGATGTACATGTTCTGGGAGTTGGTGGGCGTTTCGTCCTACCTGCTCATCGGTTTCTACTACACCTCGCCGGCAGCCATCGCCGCCTCTAAGAAGGCGTTTATCGTGACGCGTTTCGCCGACCTCTTTTTCCTCATCGGCATTCTCATCTACGGCTACTACTGCCACTCGTTCGGCTTCGACTTCAACGAGGCTGGCTTTGCGCAGGGTGCCATGATGCTCCCCACTGCCCTGTTCCTCATGTTCATCGGTGGTGCTGGTAAGAGTGCCATGTTCCCCCTCCACATTTGGTTGCCCGATGCAATGGAAGGCCCCACCCCCGTGTCGGCCCTCATCCACGCCGCCACCATGGTGGTTGCTGGTGTGTTCCAGATTGCACGTCTCTTCCCCTTGTGGATTGAATACGCTCCCAGCACGCTCCACATCGTGGCATGGGTAGGTGCGTTCACTGCCTTCTACGCTGCCGCTGTGGCTTGCTGCCAGAGCGACATCAAGCGTGTACTCGCCTTCTCCACCATCTCGCAGATTGCCTTCATGATGGTATCGCTCGGCGTAT
>CAVKGN010000079.1:0-9974 GCA_963655595.1 uncultured Oscillospiraceae bacterium | reverse complement strand
GTGAAAGTCCTCCCTGGGAGGACTCGAATCCTCCCTGGGGGGACTCGAGTCCTCCCGCGGGGGACTACAATCCTCCCGCGGAGGATTTTACTGCGGGAAGTGATAGGGCTGACTTGCGGGGAGGGGAAAAATTATGACGGAGGGCAAGGGAAATCAGTGGGCGTACTGGCAAACGGTGTAGACGAATGAGTGTTCTCGGTCGGTGACTGTTTGTAGTTGAAACTGGTCAAGCTGATGCTTGGCTTGCACGTTACTATAAAAAGAGTCGTTGTTGAATAATTCGGGCAGGTTGTCGTCAATGCCTTCGCCCGTTAGTTTTAGTACGGCTTCCTTGCGCGTCCACCAGGAAGTGAAGGTGGCGCTGGGGGCGGGCGAAGCTACAATGTCAGCTATTTCGCTGTCGTTGAAGCAGTGGCGGCAGAGGTCGAGGTCGAGCGTGGGGGCAATCTCCTCAATATCGCAACCTATCGGTCTGTCGTCGATGGCTACTAATATGCCTCGGTGGCAGTGGCTGATGTTGAAATGGATGTGCGGATAGTCTTTGAGTACCGGTTTCCCGTTGCCAACGTATGCGAACTCGGGGCTATTGCATGGCAGTACGCCTGAGGAGGGATGGCAGTCTATGCCGTAACATTCGTGCAGTCCCTGGCAGAGCAAAAGGTATGCCTTGGCGCAGAGTACACGGTCGATGAGGAAGTGGTATGACAGTGCCTTCTCCCTTCGCCAAGGTGGCAACATCAGCAGGTCGCGGGCGAGTTCGTCGGCCGTGACTGCGGCGGGATGGTCGTGCAAATAGAGTTTCAATGGACGCTGGGGGCGTTTTAAGCTGATTTAGTAGACGGTTCTTGGCTTATTGTTGCTGCAAGGATTGCTCCTTGCGGCGTATGGCTTTGTGGAACTGCCAAGCAAAGAGGATGGCTGCCGTGAACAGGCCGACGCTGAATGCGTAGAACAGTCCCTGGACGCCGAGGCCGAGGGGGAAGGCCAGGAGGTAGCTTGCGGGGATGTTGACCACGACGTAGCTGAAGAAGCCTATCCACATCATGGGCAGGACGGTCGACGTGCCGCGTAGGGCGTTGGCAAAGCATATCTGCATGGAGTCGCCAAGCTGATAGATGATGAGGGGCGTGAGCAGGCTGACGGCGATGGCTATGACGGCGGTGTCGCTCGTGAAGCAACGTATCAATGCCTCGCCGCCGAAGTAGAACAAGAGCGAGGAGAGCAACACCATGACGAGGAGGATACGCACGCCGGCGCGGCCCGAGCGGCGAACGCCCTTCATGTCGTTAAGTCCCATGAAGTGCGCCACGCGGATGGTGATGCCCGCACCAAAACTGTAATAGAGCAGGAAGCCCATGCCGCTCATGGTGATCAGCACCTGGTAGGCGGCGAGGCTGAGCGCTCCCAACCAACCCGCCATGATTCCGCTCAGGGTGAACACGCCCGACTCCATACCCATTTGCAGGGCTATGGGACACGACTGGTGGTGGAGCTTACGCAGCGAACTGCGGCGCAGACGTTCGCGGACGAAGCCCATGCGGTAGTCGGCGTACTTCTTGCGGCTGACGAACAGCCCCGCCATGACGAGCGCCATCACCACTCTGGCAAAGAGCGTGCTGATGCCCGCGCCGAACAGTCCCAGACGGGGAAAGCCGCACAGACCGAAGATGAGCAGCACATTGCCAACCACGTTGAGTACGTTGCCGCCGAGGATCACCCACATGCCCGTGTCCGTCTCAGATATGCCGTCGGTGAACTGCCTGAAACTGTTGAACATAGCCATGAAAAACACGGAAATCAACAGGGTTAGGTAGTACGGGCGTACGTAGGGCAGAATCTCGTCGGGCTGCCCCATGTGGTCGAGCCAAAAGTAGCCCACGCCGAGGATGAGCATGAGGATGCAGGAGAAGATAAGGTTGCAGAGCAGTCCGCCCTTGAACGTTTCGCCCGCCTGTGCCTTTTCGTTTCGCCCCACGAGCGAGCTAATGAGCGGCGTGATGCCGTAGCTATAGCCCAGGAGCAGGTAGGTGACTACGTTGAACACGGAGTTGACAAACGAGGCGGCGGCCAGCTGCGTGGTGTCGGTGTGGCCCACCATCATAGTGTCGGCAAAGCCCTGGAGAATGACGCCTATCTGCCCGATGGCGATGGGTATGCCTAAACGCAAGATTGGGCGGTAGTAAACCGCCCAATCCGACTGATCGTAAATACTTTTAGTGATTTTCACTGTACGTTGCCTGCGGTTTTAATGCTGAATGTTTTTGCGACGACCTTGTCCTGCCCACTGCCGAAGCTCACGGTGAACGTAAGGGGCTCGTTGCGCAGTTTCTTCACGGGCACAACGGCTGCCGTGTAGCGGATGCCCTGGCCGGGAAGCACGCTCTCCACCGTAGCAGGTGCTGAGAGAACCACGCGCTTACTGTTGCACGTGATGGTGGGCGACACGTTGTAGAGCGTCTTTTCGCCGCGGTTGTAAATGTCGAACACAATGTACGCCTTCTCTCCGTTGTCGAGGCGGCGATTGTTGTTGGCGTCGAGGAAGTTTACGTTGCTCACCTCGAGCAAAGCTAAGTCGCTGTTGGCAGCCGCCGGGATGCGGTATTCCGACTGGTTGTACGAGTCGTACTGCACGCCGTTGTTGTCCGCATTGTGGCCGTCGTAGCTGCGGTTGCGGTTCTGGTTGGTGTGCTGACTAACGGCTGCACCGATGGCACCGCCGATTACTACGCCGGCAAGCGTGCCCTTGTCCGCTCCGCGCGGGCCGCCCATCAGTCCGCCAATGCTCGAACCGAGTACGCCGCCCAGACCGCCGCCTGTGGTTACTGCGGCAAACTGGCTGTAACTGCACGAAGAGAGCAAGGCGGGCACTGTCAGGAGCAGGATGCTTTTGCTAAATACGTTGCGTTTCATAAGCGTTGCGTTGTGGTTACTTCACGGTGATTACGAGGTACTTGCTCACGCTCCAGAACGACTGTGGATTGGTGATACGGAGCGTGTACTGACCCTGTGCGTCCTTGTCGAGCGAGTAGGAGCCGGCAGGGTGGTTCGTCATGAGTTTTGCGCTCTTTGAGTAGAGCTTGATGGTCTTCGTCACGCGGAGGTCGATGCGTGTGAAGTAGTCCTTGTTGAAGTCGTTGCCTTTGAGCACATCGCCCTTGTTGAGGATGCGCTGCTCGCGCAGCTCGCGCTTCGTACCGAACACGTAGTAGGCCGTGTTGAGCTCCTTGTCCTGCTCAGCCACGGTACGCGCCTTTTCCTCGTTCTTCTGAGCCAGGTCGTTCACGTTGCTGCTCAAAGCGTTAATCTGCTCGCCCTGTTCGGCTATCTTGATGTCCTTCTGTGCCAACTCGGCGCGCAGGGCTTCAATCTCCTGGTTCTTCTCCTCGAGCTGCTTGTTGAAGTTCTCCACCATGGCTTCGAGCTTAGCCTTGGTGCGCGAGTCGCTTTGGTTCGACGTGCGCAGCTGCTGTTGCAGGTTGGCTATGAGCTCGCGGTTCAGGCGCAACTTGTTTTGGATGAGTTCCATGTTGTCAAGGATGCGCTGGCGGTTGCCGCTCTCGCCCTGACGGCTCTCCACGTTGACGATGCCCTCGGCCTCGTTTATCTTGTCGAAGCCCTCCTGTATCTGCGAGAGAGTCTCAATCATGTCGCTCGACTCGTTTTGCGTCTGTGCCAGAGCTTGGCGCAGCGAGTCGATGGTGGCTGCACTGGGGTCCTTGGCGTTTTCTTCCTTCTCCTTCTTTGTGCTGCACGATGCGGCGCAGAGAAGTGCAACGGCCGCAAACAGTAAGATTATCTTCTTCATAACGATATTTGTCCTTGGTTGTTGTATGTGTTATTCTTCTTCGTGAGTGTTTCGCTCCTTGTCTTTCTTCTTCTTGGTTTGCTCCTTTCCGCCCACCACGATGACGAACTCGCCCCGCGGCTCGGTTTCCTGGAAGTGGGCCAACACCTCAGCCAACGTGCCGCGTACGCTCTCCTCGTGTATCTTCGATATTTCGCGGCAAGCCGAGCAGGGACGGTCGGCGCCAAACGTGTCGATGAACTGCGTGAGCGTCTTCACCACGCGGTAGGGCGACTCGTAGAATATCATTGTGCGCGGCTCGTCGGCAAGGGCTGCAAGGCGCGTGGCACGCCCCTTCTTTTGCGGCAGGAAACCCTCGAACGTGAAACGCTCGCAAGGCAGCCCCGACGCCGCCAGAGCCGGCACGAAAGCCGTTGCACCGGGCAGGCACTGCACCGTGACACCACGCGCCACGGCAGCCCTGACGAGCATAAAGCCAGGGTCGGAGATGGAGGGCGTTCCGGCATCGGAAATCAGCGCCATCACCTCGCCCGCCGCCATTCGGGCAGCAAAGGCATCGGCCGTTTGGTGCTCGTTGAACTTGTGGTGCGACACAAGCTGGTTCTTAATGTCAAAGTGTTTTAGGAGAATGCCAGAGGTGCGCGTGTCCTCGGCAAGAACGACGTCTACTTCTTTCAAAATTCGCAATGCGCGCAAGGTAATGTCCTCAAGATTGCCCACCGGAGTAGGCACTAAATAAAGAGTTCCCATGCTGCAAATGTATAGCTATTTTGCAAGAGGGCAAACAAAAGGATTGCATTTCGCCCGTTTTTGGGAACTATTGAATAAATTTGCCTTTGCCTGAAAGGGTGCGCACGGCGTTTCCCTTTCAGGCTTTTACTTACGAAAGGAAACACCTATAATATGATGCACAAACTCCCCTCCCCTGCCGGCGGCCAACGCCCCATCACGTTCGACCGCGTTGTCCGCTGCCTCGTAGGCCTTGCCATACTTGCCCTGGCCGCTTGGGCACTCTACTATCTGAGCGGCGTGCTCATCCCCTTCTTCGTGGCGTGGGTGGTGGCCTACCTGCTCTACCCCGTTGTCTGCTTCTTTCAGTACAAATGCCGCTTCCGCAACCGCCTCGTGTCCATCATCGTCACGCTGCTGCTCACGGCAGGCGTCCTGACCGGCTTCTTCTACCTCGTGGTGCCGCCCATGATTGAGGAGATGGGGCACTTGAAGGACGTGGCCTTGCAGTACGTGCAGAAGGGTACGTCGAATATGAGCATCCCCCTGCCCGTGCAGGAATACTTGCAAAAGCACATTCACCAGTACCAGATAGAGAACCTTCTGCAACAGAAGGACGTGATTGAAGCCCTGCGCACCACGATGCCCAAGGTGTGGAACGTGCTGTGGAGTACGGCGGGCATCGTGATAAACATCGTCGCCTCGCTCATCGGTCTGCTCTACCTACTGTTCATCCTCACCGACTACGAGAAGTACGCCGAGGGCTGGATACGCTTCGTGCCGGCCAACCGTCGCAAGTTCGCCTCGCAACTCGTAGGCGACATTGAGCGGGGCATGGCGGGCTATTTCCGCGGCCAGGCCCTCGTGGCGTTGAGCAACTGCGTGATGTTCACCATCGGCTTCCTCATCATCGGTTTCCCCATGCCCGTCGCTCTGGGCTGCCTCATCGGCGTCATCAGTTTCGTGCCTTACCTCCAAGTGGTGGGCTTCGTTCCCGCCATCCTGCTCGCTCTGCTCAAAGCGGCTGAGACGGGACAGAACTTCTGGTGGCTCCTCTGCCTCGTGGTGATAGTCTACCTCGTTGTCCAGGTGTTGCAGGACACCATCTTCACCCCGCGCATCATGGGCAAGATCATGGGCCTCCCCCCCGCCATCATCCTCCTCTCCCTCTCCGTCTGGGGCTATGCCCTCGGCATCATCGGCCTCATCATTGCCCTGCCCGTCACCACGCTCTGCATCTCCTATTATAGAAGGTACGTCGTGGGAAATGATAGTGAGGAGGGAGAAGAGGAAGGGGAATAACTTCGCCCCTCGCGAAAATATCTCAGCAGTAATTTGCCTTTCCTAAATATATTTGTATTTTTGTCGCAACATACTCACCCCGCTTCCCGTTAGATCAGCGCGCTCAGGGTGAGTTATTTTTGTTTATACCCGTTTATGCTTCGTATGCCATAATCAAAATAGACAGAACGCCCCAAGCATAGATATTTCCGCAATGGGCTTTCCCGCCAATTGGCAAGACGAACCTTTGTGGAAACACCCCAGAACTATAAACCTAAACCTATCATGAGCACAACCACAAATCTTTCAGAAGAGGACATCAAGTTCCGCTACGTCACGGATGCCATTACATCGAAAGGATGGGAGAAGAACAGCATCTTCATGGAACATAAGGTGCAGTTTACGGACGGCAAAATAAGCCTTCGCGGAAACATGGTACATCGGGAGAAGCCTAAGTTTGCCGACTACGTGCTTTACGTGAACAAAGCCACGCCTTTGGCTATTGTGGAGGCAAAGAATGCGAAGCACACCGTTTCCTATGGTATGCAACAAGCTATGGAGTATGCGAAGATGCTCGACGTGCCCTTTGCGTACAGCACGAACGGCGAGGGCTTTGCTGAGCACGACTTTCTGACGGGAAAGGAGCGCACCTTCTCGATGGCAGAGTTCCCAACGAAGGAAGAACTCATAGAAAGGTACAAACGCGAGATGAACGGCGGCGAAGGGCTTAGCGAGCAAGAACTGGCTGTACTCAATCAGCCTTTCTATACGGGTCTGAGCACTCGTTCGCCCAGGTACTACCAGCGCAATGCCGTGAACCGCACGCTCAACGCTATTGCACGGGGGCAAAGCCGCGTGCTGCTCGTTATGGCAACGGGTACGGGGAAGACGCTGACAGCCTTTCAGGTTGTTTATAGGCTGCTGAAAAGCGGGTTGAAGAAGCGGGTGCTCTACCTTGCCGACCGCAACGTATTGGTGGATCAGTCCATTCAGCAGGACTTCAAGCCCCTTGAAAAGCTGACGCACAAGATAGACTACTCCGCCGACAAGAACCATCTGCCTGAGCTTAACTCCTACCAGATGTTCTTCTCGCTCTATCAGCAGCTCATCGGTAAGGACGAGGCGAAAAACTACAAGGAACTATTCCCCAACCCCGACTACTTCGACCTCGTGATAGTGGACGAGTGCCACCGCGGCAGCGCAAAGGAGGACAGCCACTGGCGCGAAATCCTGGAGTATTTCTCCTCAGCCACCCACATAGGCATGACCGCTACTCCCAAGGAGACGAAGTACCAGTCGAACATTGCCTACTTTGGCGACCCTGTTTATGTGTACAGCCTCAAAGACGGTATTGACGACGGCTTCCTCGCCCCGTTCAAGGTCATCAACATCAGCACGAACATTGGCGACGGCTGGCGGCCTACGAAAGGGCAGAAGGACATTGACGGCAACGAGATAGAGGACCGCATCTATAACAACCGCGACTACGACTACACCATTGTCATTGAAGACCGCATCCGGGAGGTGGCGCAGGAGATAACGAACTATCTGAAAAGCACCGACCGCATGGCCAAGACCATCGTGTTCTGCGCCGACGAGGCTCACGCCGAACGTATGCGCATGGCTCTGACCAATGCCAACGCCGACATCGTCAAGACGCACCCTGACTACGTGGTGCGTATCACTGGCAGCGACGAATATGGGAAAAGCAAGCTCGACTACTTCATCTCCGTGGCGGAGAAGTTCCCCGTCATTGCTACGACGAGCAAACTCCTCTCCACTGGCGTGGACAGCAAGATGGTGAAGCTCATTGTCCTGGACCAGCAAATCGGCTCCATGACTGAGTTCAAGCAGATAATTGGCCGCGGCACGCGCTTGCTCGAGGCCGAGGGAAAGACGCACTTCACGGTGATGGACTTCCGCAACGTGACGCGTCTCTTCGCCGATCCCGATTGGGACGGTCCGATAGAGCCAGACCCCGACTATCCGCACAAGCCTAAGCCCTACCAAACAGGCTCAGACGATGGGGGCAGCGGTGTTTCCGAGCCGCCAGCCACCATGCAGCACAAGCCCACAGTTAGCCCCGACGGCTGCGAGGTGAAGGTGGTCAACAAGGTAGTCTCCGTTTACGACACCGATGGCAAACTGCTCCGCACGGAAAGCGTTACGGACTATACCAAGGAGAGCATCGTTAGCACGTACGCCACGATTGAGACGTTCACAGCCAAGTGGAGGGAGACGAAGCGCAAGTCCGACATTGCCGAAATGCTCAAGGACTACGGCATCGACCTCGCCGCGTTGAAGCGCGACCAGGGCATGGACGAGGTGGACGACTTCGACTTCATTTGCCACATAGCTTACGGCCAGGCAACGCTCACGCGCCGCGAACGTGCCGAACAGGTGAAGAAGCGCGACGTCTTCAGCAAGTACGGCCAGCAGGCACGGCAGGTGCTCGAAAGTCTGCTCGACAAGTACACTGCCGAGGGCGTGAAGGAGCTCGAAAGCCTCACCGTGCTCGAAAACGACCCGTTCCGCAAGCTGGGCTCTAAGAATAACATTGTCAACCTCTTCGGAGGCAAGCAGGGCTACCTCGAAGCGGTGAACGAACTGGAACAACACATATATAATAGTACCATAGCATAACACACGAAACTCAGACATATATATATATGAGCTTAACGAACTTTGTAAAGCGCGTGCGAAACATCATGCGCAACGACGCGGGCATCAACGGCGACGCGCAGCGCATTGAGCAAATGGCCTGGATGCTCTTCCTGAAAGTGTACGACGAGAAGGAGAACGACTGGGAGCTGGACGACGATGACTACACGTCCATCATCCCCGAGGAGTGCCGCTGGCGCAACTGGGCGCACGACGACGGCAGCGCCTCTGCCCTGACTGGCGACGAGTTGCTCGCGTTTGTCAACAACACGCTGTTCGTCAAGCTCAAGAGCCTTGAGGTGACGCCCGACACGCCCATTCGCCAAGCCATCGTGAAGACCACCTTCGAGGACGCCAACCAGTACATGAAGGACGGCGTGCAGCTCCGCCAGGTGCTCAACGTGATTGACGGCCTCAACCTCGGCGACTACGAGGAGAGCCACGCTTTCGGCGAAATCTACGAGACCATCCTCAAAGAGATGCAGTCCGCCGGATCGTCGGGCGAGTTCTACACGCCGCGTGCCCTCACGGAGTTCATGGCGGAGATAGTCAACCCGCAGATTGGGGAGCAGATGGCCGACTTTGCCTGCGGCACGGGCGGCTTCCTCACCAGCTGGCTCGGCGAGCTCGACAAAAAGGTGCGCACGGCCGACGACCGCAAGCTGCTCAAGCGTTCCATCTTCGGCATAGAGAAGAAGCAGTTCCCCTACATGCTCTGCGTCACCAACCTCCTGCTCCACGGCATCGACACGCCACTCGTGTTCCACGACAACTCCCTCACAAAGAACGTGCTCAACTACACCGACGCCGACAAGTTCGACGTGGTGCTGATGAACCCTCCCTATGGTGGCAACGAGAAGGCGGAAGTCAAGCAGCACTTCCCCGCCGACATGCGCAGCAGCGAGACGGCCGACCTCTTCATGGTGCTCATCATGTACCGCCTCAGGCAGAACGGGCGCGCAGCCGTCATCCTGCCCGATGGCTTCCTCTTCGGTGCGGACAACACCAAGGTGGCCATCAAGACGAAGCTCCTCCGCCACTTCAACCTCCACACCATCGTCCGCCTGCCCGGAAGCATCTTTGCGCCCTACACGTCCATCGCCACCAACATTCTCTTCTTCGACAACGTACAGGCCGACGGCGCTCCCGAGGGCTTCCACACCAAGGAGACGTGGTTCTACCGCCTCGACATGCCCGAGGGCTACAAGCACTTCTCCAAAACGAAGTCCATGAAGGCCGAGCACTGCAACCCCATCCGCGAGTGGTGGAACAACCGCAGGGAAATCATCATTGCCGACGGCGATGAAAAGGCGCGCTGCTATCCCGTGGAGGAACTCATCGCCACCGATTGCAACTTCGACCTCTGCAAGTTCCCCAAAGAGGACGAGGAGATACTCCCACCCGCCGAACTCCTTGCCGACTATTTCAAGAAGCGCAAAGCCCTCGACCACGAGATAGACAAAACCTTGGCTGAGATACAGCGCATCCTGGGGATTGA
>CAVKGN010000078.1:0-10044 GCA_963655595.1 uncultured Oscillospiraceae bacterium | reverse complement strand
CGTTTCGCCGTGAAGAGTTGGAGGCGCTGGCGACGGCCATGCACCGGGGCGACCTTGTGGAGGCATTTGCCGAAACCCACGACAAACGGTTTGCCGAAAAGGTGTCCGTGCGACTAATGCTCCATCGGCTACTGGGGGGCGAGGCTGAGATAGTCTACCGCGACAATGGCGCCCCCTGCCTGGCGGACGGACGGGCGGAGATAAGCGTGTCGCACACCGCTGGGACGTATGCACTGAGTCTTTCGCGCCGCAAGCACGGCACGGACATTGAGGCGTGGGGCGCAAAAGCCCTGAAAGTATGCCGAATGTACCTTAACGAAGAAGAGCGGCGCTGGGTGGACGCCCTGCCACAAAACGAGGCGGAACGGGAGGCCGTAGTGCTATGGAGCGCAAAGGAGGCCGTCTATAAACTGGCGGGCATCGAGGGGCTTTCCTTCAAAGAGCAAATAGCCCTTGCGCCCCGTGGCGACAATGCCCTCGAAGTCACGCTGAAGTCCAGTGGAGAGCGGCTCACCGTGGAGTGCGGCAGGCAGGCTGGTTTTGCCCTCACCTGTTGCGCCGAAAACGTATCTCGCTAAAAATAAGTAAATTTGCCCTCCGAAAACCAATCAGGCAATTAAACAACAACACAATACACATGATTACCGTTTCAAACCTCGCGATACAGTTCGGGAAAAGAATACTCTACCAGGACGTGAACATGAAGTTCACTAACGGCAACATCTACGGCATCATTGGTGCTAACGGCGCGGGTAAGTCTACCCTGCTCAAAGCCATCTCCGGTGAACTCGAGCCCAACAAGGGTACCGTGGACATGGGTCCCGGCGAACGCCTCTCCGTGCTCAGTCAGGACCACTTCAAGTACGACGAATTCACCGTGCTCGACACTGTGCTGATGGGGCACACCACGATGTGGGAGGTGATGCAGGAGCGCACGGCCCTCTATTCAAAGGAAGACTTCTCCGACGAGGACGGCATCAAGGTGGCCGAACTCGAAGACAAGTTCGCACAGATGGGCGGATACACAGCCGAGAACGACGCAGCGACGCTGCTTAGCGGTCTGGGCATAAAGGAAGCCCTCCACTCGAAGAAGATGGGCGAGCTGAGCGGTAAGGAAAAGGTGCGCGTGATGTTGGCGCAGGCACTCTTTGGCGAACCCGACAACCTGCTCCTCGATGAGCCGACCAACGACCTCGACCTTGAGACGGTGGAATGGCTCGAAGAGTACCTCGGTAACTTTGAACACACCGTGCTCGTGGTGAGCCACGACCGCCACTTCCTCGACCAGGTATGTACCCACACGGTGGACATCGACTTTGGCAAGGTGACGCTCTTCTCTGGTAACTACTCCTTCTGGTATGAGTCCTCGCAGCTCGCTCTGCGTCAGGCACAGAACCAAAAGCAAAAGGCCGAGGAGAAGAAGAAGGAACTGGAAGAGTTTATCCGCCGCTTCTCAGCCAACGTGGCAAAGAGCAAGCAGACCACCAGTCGAAAGAAGATGCTCGAAAAGCTCAACGTGGAGGAGATTAAGCCCTCTACGCGTAAGTACCCCGGCATCATCTTCCAGATGGACCGCGACCCAGGCAACCAAATCCTTGAAGTGAAGGACCTGAAAGCCACCCTCGACGACGGCACGGTGCTCTTCGACAAGCTCAACTTCACCGTGGAGAAGGACGAAAAGATTGTGTTCCTCAGCCACGACCCACGCGCCATGACGGCTCTGTTCGAGATAATCAACGGCAACGCCAAGCCCGCCGGCGGTACGTTTAAGTGGGGCGTGACCATCACCACGGCCTACTTGCCCCTGGACAACACGCGCTTCTTCAACACCGACATGAACATGCTCGACTGGCTCAGCCAGTTTGGCGAGGGCAACGACGTGTACTTCAAGGCGTTCCTCGGACGTATGCTCTTCAAGGACGAGGACATTCAGAAGAAGGTGAGCGTGCTCTCTGGTGGCGAGAAGATGCGTTGCATGATAGCACGTATGCAGCTGCGCAACGCCAACTGCCTCATCCTCGACACGCCGACCAACCACCTCGATATGGAAAGCATTCAGGCCTTCAACAACAACCTGAAACTCTATAAGGGCAACATTCTCTTCTCCAGCCACGACCACGAGTTTATCAACACCGTGGCAAACCGTATCATTGAGCTCACGCCAAACGGCACCATTGACAAGCTCATGAACTACGAGGACTACATCCACGACGAGCGCGTGAAGGAACTCAAAGAGAAGCTCTACCAATAAATTGGCACGTTTGTTGCTGACCTTTCAGGTAAACCCATTAAACTGTCATGAAGGAAAAAGATACACAAGACGAAAAGCTGCAAGAGCAAGAGAACATAAACACTGCCGAGGGCGCAGAAGCCCCCGCTGAGCCCCAGGAAGAAGCCGCCGCTGAAAAGACCGACGCCGAGAAACTCGAAGAGGCACAGGCAGAGATTGCCGAACTCAAAGACAAGTACCTGCGCCAGGTGGCAGAGTTCGACAACTACCGCAAGCGCACGCTGAAGGAAAAGACCGAACTCATTCTGAACGGTGGCGAGAAGGTGCTGAGCGCACTGCTCCCCGTGTTGGACGACCTTGAACGCGCCGCCCAGAACATGGAGAAGAGCGACAACGTTGAGACCCTCAAAGAAGGCGTGGCGCTGATTACCGACAAACTCAGCAAGACCCTTGCCGCACAGGGTTTGCAGCGCATTGACGCCGTTGGCAAGAGCTTCGACACCGACTACCACGAGGCAATCGCCCTCATCCCCGCGCAGGACGAGAAGCAGAAGAACCAAGTGATTGACTGCGTGCAGGCAGGCTACATGCTCAACGAAAAAGTAATTCGCCACGCTAAGGTCGTGGTGGCACAGTAACCCGCGTTTACGATGGCAGACGAAAAGGATTATTACAAGATACTCGGCGTTGAACGTACGGCAACGGCCGACGAGATAAAGAAGGCTTATAAGCGCGTAGCCATTAAGTACCACCCCGACCGCAACCCCGGTAACAAAGAGGCCGAGGAGAAGTTTAAGCAAGCGGCGGAGGCCTACGACGTGCTTCGCGACCCCGACAAGCGCGCCCGCTACGACCAGTTTGGCGCAGAAGGCGTGAACGGTCAGGGAGGCTTTGGCGGCTTCGGTGGCCAGGGCATGGACATCAACGACATATTCAGCGCATTCGGCGACATCTTCGGCGGACACGGCTTCAGCGGTTTCGGCGGCTTTGGCGGTGGCGGCGCAAGGGGCGGACAGCCCCGTCAGTTTAAGGGAGCTGACATGCGTATGAAGGTGACGCTCACGCTCGAGGAAATCTCCACCGGCGTCACGAAGAAGTTCAAGCTCAAGAAGGACGTTACCTGCCCTGAGTGCGGTGGTAGCGGTTGCGAGAAGGGCTCGAAGCCCGAAACGTGCCAAACCTGTCACGGACAGGGCTACGTGTTGCGCACGCAGCGGAGCATGTTTGGCATGATGCAGTCGCAGGAGGTATGTCCCGCCTGCCACGGCGAAGGCGTGACTATCACCAAGAAGTGTGACCACTGCCACGGCGAAGGCGTAGTGAAAGGCGAGGAGATTGTAGAGATAAAGATTCCCGCAGGTGTGGCAGAAGGCATGGTTGTCAACGTGCCGCGCAAGGGTAACGCCGCCATTCACAACGGCGTGCCGGGCGACATTCAGGTAATTATTGAGGAAGCCCCCCACCCCGACTTTATCCGCGACGAGACCGACCTTATCTACAACTTGCTGCTCTCCGTGTCGCAGGCCACGCTTGGCGACACCGTTGAGATACCTACCCTCACGGGCAAGGCACGCATCAAGATTGAGCCCGGTACACAGCCCGGCACTACGCTCCGTCTCCGCGGCAAAGGCTTGCCCGCCGTGCAGGGCTACGGCAGCGGAACGGGCGATATCGTGGTGAATATCAGCGTCTACATTCCCCAAGAACTGACCAAGGACGAACGGAAGAGCTTCGAGGCAATGAAGGACAACGACAACATTCAGCCATCGGAAAGCGTCAAGGCAAAAATATTCCGAGCCTTCCGCAACTACTTCAATAAATAAGGAAAAACGAGTTAACAGGTTCCAGCCGAACCCGCTAACTCGTTTTTTTGTTATACTTTTGTTTGTGCAACGGCGCAGCAGACGGAAGCCTTCCGCCATGCGCCGTCTTGACGAAAAGAACTATCATGAACTACGAGGAAACCGTACAATACTTATATGCCTCAGCCCCCTTGTTTCAGCAAGTGGGGGGCGCAGCCTATAAGGAAGGACTCTCCACCACCCGTGCACTCGACGCCCATTTCAATCACCCCCACACCCTTTACAAGACCATCCACATAGCCGGCACGAACGGCAAGGGCAGCTGTGCCCATACGTTGGCAGCCATGTTGCAGCATCGGGGGTACAAGACGGGGCTCTACACGTCACCCCACCTCGTGGACTTCCGTGAGCGAATCAGGGTGAACGGTGAACCCGTCCCTGAGGAGTACGTGGTGGACTTCGTGGAGCGTGAGCGCGCCTTCTTCGAGCCGCTGCATCCGTCCTTCTTCGAGCTGACCACCGCCCTCGCCTTTAAGTATTTCGCCGACGCCAAGGTCGACATCGCTGTGATAGAGGTAGGCCTTGGCGGCAGGCTCGATTGCACAAACATCATCACCCCCGTACTCTCCCTCATCACCAATATCAGCCTCGACCACACACAGTTCCTCGGCGACACGCTCGCCAAGATAGCCGCAGAGAAAGCCGGCATCATGAAGGAGGGCATCCCCGCCGTGGTGGGAGAAGCTAACGACGAGACGCGCCCCGTGTTCATCGACTGCGCACGCCGTGCTGGCACGCCCCTGTTCTTCGCCGAAGACGAGCAGGAGGTTGTTTCGAGCAAGGAGAACGAGGCGCACCATCGCCTTTACGAAACGAAGAGCTACGGAACCCTTGAAGCCCAACTTGCAGGCGAGTGTCAGGCAAAGAACGCCAACACCCTGCTCTGCGCTTATAAGAGAATAAAGGACCAACTCGGACTCACCGACGACGACCTCCGTTATGCCTTTGCCCACGTTTGCGAAGCCACAGGGCTGCAAGGCCGTTGGCAGACGTTGAGCGACAAGCCTGTGACCGTCTGCGACACGGGGCACAACACGGGCGGCTGGCAGTACCTTGCCCACCAGCTCACGCAGGCCGTGGCAAACTACCGCCGCGTGCACGTGGTCTTCGGCATGGCGGCGGACAAGGACGTGGACCACGTCATGGCGATGCTCCCCCCCGGAGCTACCTACTATTGGACGCGTGCCTCGGTGCACCGCGCCCTGGACGAAGAGAGTGTAAAGGAACTGGCGCAGAAGCACGGTTTGCAGGGCGAAGCCTATCCCGACGTGCCTGCGGCCTACCAGGCAGCAAAGGCAAACGCTGCGGCGGACGACTTTATCTACGTCGGTGGAAGCAGTTTCGTGGTGGCCGACCTCCTGGCTTACCTGCAAAGGAGCGAGTAGCAGCCGCCACACCCCCCCCCTCACCCCTCACACATAAAATTCCCCATTTTCGGCAACTTAAATACAATCTTACAATGAGCGAGAACAATAGTTTAGTGACGATTGCCAACCAGTCGAAGGAAAAGCTGATGTACCTCATACAGATGGCGCAGGAGTTTGAAAAACACCCCAACCGCAAGATATTGGAGGACAAGGTTGTTGCCACGCTCTTCTTTGAACCTTCCACCCGCACGCGTCTGTCGTTCGAGACGGCAGCCAACCGCCTTGGTGCAAGGGTTATCGGATTTACTGACCCCAAGGTGACCAGCTCTACAAAGGGCGAGACGCTGAAAGACACAATCATGATGGTGAGCAACTACGCCGATGTGATTGTGATGCGCCACTACCTTGAAGGGGCTGCGCGCTACGCCAGCGAGGTGTCGCCCGTGCCCATCGTCAACGCCGGCGATGGTGCCAACCAGCACCCCTCGCAGACGATGCTCGACCTTTACAGCATCTACAAAACGCAGGGCACGCTCGAAGGGCTGAACATCTTCCTTGTGGGCGACCTTAAATACGGCCGCACCGTCCACTCCCTCATCATGGCCATGCGCCACTTCAACCCCACGTTCCACTTCATCGCTCCCAAAGAACTCGCCCTGCCCGAGGAGTACAAGATATACTGCCGCGAGCACCACATTAAGTACTATGAGTACGAGGACTTCAACGCCGAGATTATCAGCAAGGCGGACATCCTCTATATGACCCGTGTGCAGCGCGAACGTTTCACCGACCTTATGGAGTACGAGCGGGTGAAGGACGTGTACATCCTGCGTGCCTCGATGCTCGAGAGCGCACGCCCCAACATGAAGATACTCCACCCGCTGCCTCGCGTGAACGAGATTGCCTACGAGGTGGACAACGATCCCCACGCCTACTACTTTGAGCAGGCACGCAACGGACTTTACGCACGCCAAGCCATCATTTGCGACGTGCTGGGCATCACGCTCGACGACATCAAGGAGCCGTAACGCCCCACGCCCTGTTCATACACAATCTCCCTCCTACTCCTATAATTATATATACAATGAAACGCCAAGAACTGATGGTGGCCGCCATTAAGAACGGCACCGTTATCGACCATATCCCCTCCGCAAAACTCTTTCAGGTGGTGCGCCTGCTGCACCTTGAGGATGAGAACATCCAGTCGCAGGTGATGATTGGCTACAACCTGCCCAGCGCAAAGATGGGCAACAAGAGCATCATCAAAATAGCCGACCGCTTCTTCACCGACGCCGAGCTGAACGTGCTGAGCGTCGTGGCTCCCAACGCAAGCCTCTGCATCATTCGCGACTACGAGGTGGTGGAGAAGAAACGCGTGGAACTGCCGCACGAAATCATCGGCATCGTCAAGTGCGCCAACCCCAAGTGCATCACCAACAACGAACCGATGAAGACGTTCTTCCGTGTGAGCAATGCCGACTGCGGGCTTATCCAGTGCAAGTATTGCGAAAAGGAACAGCGTCTCGACTCCGTAAAACTCCTCTGATACTCCCTCTACTATGAACGACAAACTCGACTGGAAACCCGGCACGATGATCTACCCGCTCCCGGCCTTGCTCGTGTCGTGCGGCGCGACGGAGGAGGAGTACAACCTCTTCACAGTGGCATGGGCAGGAACGGTCTGCACCAACCCAGCCATGTGCTACATCTCGGTGCGCCCCGAACGCCATTCGTACGACATCATCAAGCGCAACATGGAGTTTGTCATCAACCTCACAACGGAGAGCATGGCGCACGCTACGGACTGGTGCGGCGTTCGCTCTGGGCGCGACTACGACAAGTTTGCTGAAACGGGTCTCACCCCCGCCCCCTCGCACTGCATCCAGGCCCCCGTGGTCAAGGAGTCGCCCCTTAATATTGAGTGCCGCGTGCGCGAAATCGTCCACCTTGGTTCGCACGACATGTTCGTGGCAGAGGTGGTGAACGTCCAGGTGGACAAGAGCTTCCTCGACGCCGACGGGAAGTGGCACCTCGAACAGACGAAGCCGCTCGTCTACCTCCACGGCGCGTACTACGCTCTGGGCGCGTTCATCGGGCGGTTCGGCTTCTCCGTAAAGAAATAGAACCTTGCGAAAGCCCCTTGCGGCTTTCCCTTACATGCACACACAATAAAACCTTACACACTTAACTCTCACACACTTTATGAAAGACACAGAAATCTTCAACCTCATCGAAGAGGAACACCAGCGCCAGCTGAGGGGGATTGAACTCATAGCCTCCGAAAACTTTGTGAGCGACGACGTGATGCGCGCCATGGGCTCGTGGCTGACTAATAAGTACGCCGAGGGCTACCCTGGCCACCGCTACTACGGCGGTTGCGGCGTGGTGGATCAAACGGAGACCATTGCCATCGAACGCGCCAAGAAACTCTTCGGTGCAGAGTACGTCAACGTGCAGCCCCACTCTGGTGCACAGGCCAACGCTGCCGTGTTCCTCACGTGCCTCAATCCCGGCGACACGTTCATGGGCCTGAACCTCGACCACGGCGGCCACCTTTCGCACGGGTCGAAGGTGAACACCTCTGGCATCCTTTACAATCCCATCGGCTACAACCTCAATAAGGAAACTGGTCGCGTGGACTACGACGAGATGGAGCAGCTCGCCCTCCAGCACAAGCCCAAGATGATCATCGGCGGCGGCTCGGCATACAGCCGCGAGTGGGACTATGCCCGTATGCGCAAGATAGCCGACGAGGTAGGCGCAATCTTTATGGTCGACATGGCTCACCCTGCCGGTCTTATTGCTGCTGGACTGCTCGACAACCCGGTGAAATACGCTCACATCGTCACCACCACTACGCACAAGACGCTCCGCGGCCCCCGCGGCGGCATGATACTCATGGGCAAGGACTTTGAGAACCCCTGGGGCAAAACCACTCCGAAGGGCGTGGTCAAGACGATGGGCCAGTTGCTCAACAGCGCTGTCTTCCCCGGCATCCAGGGCGGCCCGCTCGAACACGTCATTGCCGCCAAGGCCGTGGCTTTCGGCGAAGCCTTGCAGCCGGAGTTCCGCACCTACGCCGAACAGGTCAAGAAGAACGCCGCCCGCCTTGCCGAGCAGCTCATTGCCCGCGGCTTCTCCATCGTTAGCGGCGGCACGGACAACCACTCCATGCTCGTCGACCTTCGCGGCAAGTATCCCGAACTCACGGGTAAGGTGGCTGAGAACGCCCTCGTGTCAGCCGACATCACCGTCAACAAGAACATGGTGCCCTTCGACACGCGTTCTGCCTTCCAAACGTCGGGCATCCGTCTCGGCACGTCCGCCATCACCACCCGCGGCGCCAAGGAAGACTTCATGGACGAGATAGCCGAAATGATTGAGACCGTGCTCAACGCCCCCACCGACGAGGCCGTGATAGCCAGCGTCCGCGCAAGGGTGAACGACACCATGAAGTCCATGCCCCTCTTCGCCTGGTAAGGCCCACGCCCCCGGCGCAGCGAGCTGCAACTCGCTGAATACCAAAAATCAAAACGTTTTTTTGCCCTATCAGGCAAGATATTGTACTTTTGCAGATAGAAAAACGGTATAAACACATACTTAATTCATTTGTCAATCATGGTAAACTACAAAGAACTTGGCTTGGTGAACACCCGCGAGATGTTCAAGCGTGCCATCAACGGCGGTTATGCAATCCCTGCATTCAACTTCAACAACCTTGAGCAGCTTCAGGCTATCATCAAGGCTTCTTCTGAACTCAAGTCACCGGTGATTCTCCAGGTGTCTAAGGGCGCGCGCAACTACGCCAACGAAACACTCCTCCGCTACATGGCAGAAGGTGCTGTTGAGTACGCAAAGGAACTCGGTTGCCACCACCCCGAAATTGTTCTTCACCTCGACCACGGCGATAGCTTCGAGCTCTGCAAGAGCTGCGTTGACCTCGGCTTCTCCTCTGTGATGATCGACGGTTCTTCACTTCCCTACGAAGAGAACATCGCCCTGACTAAGAAGGTTGTAGAGTACGCTCACCAGTACGACGTGACTGTTGAAGGCGAGCTCGGCGTGTTGGCTGGCGTTGAGGACGAAGTTTCGTCTGACGTATGCCACTACACGAAGCCCGAAGAAGTAATCGACTTCACTTCTAAGACTGGCGTAGACTCTCTCGCAATCTCTATCGGTACTTCTCACGGTGCTTACAAGTTCACTCCCGAGCAGTGCACCCGCGACCCGAAGACTGGCAAGCTCGTTCCTCCTCCCCTCGCATTCGACATCCTCGATGCTATCATGGAGAAACTCCCTGGCTTCCCCATCGTGCTTCACGGTTCTTCTTCTGTTCCCCAGGAATACGTTGACATCATCAACGCTAACGGTGGCAAACTCCCCGACGCTGTGGGTATCCCCGAAGAGCAGCTCCGCAAGGCTTCTGCCAGCGCAGTTTGCAAGATCAACATCGACTCCGACTCTCGTCTCGCCTTCACCGCTGCTGTGCGCAAGGTGTTCAACGAAAAGCCGGGTGAATTCGATCCCCGTAAGTACTGCGGTCCCGCACGCGACCTCATGGAGCAGATGTACAAGCACAAGATCA
>CAVKGN010000077.1:0-10234 GCA_963655595.1 uncultured Oscillospiraceae bacterium | reverse complement strand
GCACCTTGTCTATCTCTACCCTTCGGTAGTTATCTATGATTTACTTCACCTCCTCGAAGTCGGCGTCCTGGACGTCCTGGGCGTTGTCGCCGGACTGCTGGTTGGTGGACTGCTGACCGCCTTGGAAGCCTGCGCCTGCACCGGGCTGACCAGCGGCGCCTGCCTGGCTGTAAATGTCGGCACTGGCGGCCTGCCAAGCGTTGTTGAGTTCGGTCTTGGCGGCATCGATGGCGGCGATGTCCTGAGCCTTGTGAGCGTCCTTGAGCTTGCCGAGGGCTGCCTCGATGGCAGACTTCTTGTCGGCGGGAATCTTGTCGCCGAGTTCCTTAAGCTGGTTCTCAGTCTGGAAGATCATGGAGTCTGCCTCGTTGATTTTGTCGATGCGCTCGCGCTCCTTCTTGTCAGCTTCGGCGTTGGCCTGAGCCTCTGCCTTCATGCGGTTGATTTCGTCCTCCGTCAGGCCGCTCGATGCTTCAATGCGGATGGCCTGTTCCTTACCCGTAGCCTTATCCTTGGCCGAAACCTTGAGGATACCGTTGGCGTCGATGTCGAAGGTCACCTCAATCTGAGGCACACCGCGGCGAGCGGGAGCGATGCCGGCGAGGTTGAAGCGGCCGATGCTCTTATTGTCGCGAGCAAACTGACGCTCACCTTGCAGCACGTGGATGGTTACCTCGGGCTGGTTGTCCTCAGCGGTGGAGAACACTTGGCTCTTCTTGCAGGGGATGGTTGAGTTAGCGTCGATAAGCTTCGTCATTACGCCGCCGAGGGTCTCGATACCGAGCGAAAGGGGAGTAACGTCGAGGAGTACGATGTCGCCCACGCCGCTTTCCTTGTTGAGGATGGCGCCCTGGATAGCAGCACCTACGGCTACCACTTCGTCAGGGTTAACGCCCTTCGAGGGAGCCTTGCCGAAGAAGTCCTCCACGAGTTTCTGCACAGCGGGGATACGGGTTGAACCGCCCACGAGGATTACCTCGTCTATGTCGCTTGTGCTGAGACCTGCGCCTTGCAAAGCTGCCTGGCACGGAGCCTTGCAGGCTTCGATAAGGCCGTGAGCAAGCTGCTCGAACTGCGAACGGGTGAGGGTCTTCACCAAGTGCTTCGGCATATTGTCAACCGACGTGATGTAAGGCAGGTTGATTTCGGTGGACGAAGAAGAGGAGAGCTCAATCTTTGCCTTTTCGGCAGCTTCCTTCAAGCGCTGCATAGCCATGGGATCCTTGCTGAGGTCTACGCCCTCCTGCGACTTAAATTCATTGATAAGCCACTCAATGATCACGTGGTCAAAGTCGTCACCACCGAGGTGGGTATCACCGTTGGTTGAAAGCACTTCGAACACACCGCCACCGAATTCGAGGATGGAGATATCGAACGTACCGCCACCGAGGTCGAACACGGCAATCTTCATATCCTTATTGGCCTTGTCGATACCGTAGGCAAGGGCTGCTGCCGTAGGCTCGTTCACGATACGCTTCACTTCGAGACCTGCAATCTGGCCGGCTTCCTTAGTAGCCTGGCGCTGTGAGTCGGAGAAGTAGGCAGGCACGGTGATAACGGCTTCGGTTACTTCCTGACCGAGGTAGTCCTCTGCGGTCTTCTTCATCTTCTGAAGAACCATGGCGGAGATTTCCTGCGGCGTGTACTGACGGCCGTCCACTTCAACGCGGGCTGTGTTGTTCTCACCGCGCACTACCTTGTAGGGCATGCGGGCTATTTCCTTCTGCACCTGGTCGTAGTTCTCACCCATGAAACGCTTGATAGAGTAGATGGTGCGCAGGGGGTTGGTCACAGCCTGACGCTTTGCAGGGTCGCCCACCTTGCGTTCGCCGCCTTCCACAAAGGCTACGATTGAGGGGGTGGTGCGCTTGCCTTCGCTGTTGGCGATGACAGTAGGTTCGTTACCTTCGAAAACGGATACGCAGCTGTTCGTCGTACCCAGGTCAATACCAATAATCTTTCCCATAATGTATTTATTCTTTTTATTGTTTGCTGAATTGTTTGTGTGCCGCACGCTCACCGCACGGACACCCCATAAGGAGCAAGCAGCGTGCCAAAAAACGTCCGCGCCAGCGAAAATCTTCTCCCGACTGACATTTTTGTCACATTTTGGGGCGTTTTCACCCCTCGGCAAGGCCCGTCCCTGTCAGGCAAGAGGGAGTAAAACGGAGCGTACAAGCCGTTTTTTTGTACTTTTGCCATGAAAAACACGAAACTCACCCCTCCCCTATACACATATAATATATATGAGCGAAGACATACACGACCAAGAGACTGAAAAGCGCAACGACCAAACCGAGACTGGGGAACAAGATACTGACACGCAGCCAACGGCACACTCTGACTACCGACCCTCAGAGGTGAAGGACGAGGACGGCAAGGTGCAGCTCACGGGCATGTACCAGAACTGGTTTCTCGACTATGCCTCGTACGTAATTCTGGAGCGCGCCGTGCCCCACCTCGACGACGGACTGAAACCCGTGCAGCGCCGCGTGCTTCACTCCATGAAGTTGCTCGACGACGGCCGCTACAACAAGGTGGCCAACGTTGTGGGACACACCATGCAGTTCCACCCGCACGGCGACGCCTCCATCGAGGGTGCGCTCGTACAGCTTGGCCAGAAGAATTTGCTCATTGACTGCCAGGGAAACTGGGGCAACATCCTTACTGGCGACAGCGCGGCCGCCTCGCGTTACATTGAGGCGCGCCTCTCGAAGTTTGCACTCGACGTGCTTTTCAACCCCAAAACTACAGAATGGAAAATGTCGTACGACGGGCGCAAGAAGGAGCCCGTCTCGCTGCCCGTGAAGTTCCCGCTGTTGCTCGTGCAAGGGGCCGACGGCATTGCGGTGGGTTTGGCATCGAAGATTCTGCCGCACAACTTTGGCGAGCTATGCCAGGCTGCCATCAAGTATCTGCACGGCGAGGAGTTCCACCTCTACCCCGACTTTCAGACGGGTGGCTCCATCGACGTGTCGCGCTACAACGACGGCATGCGCGGTGGTAGCGTGAAGGTGCGTGCCAAGATTGAAAAGCTCGACAACAAGACGCTCGTCATCCGCGAAATTCCCTACGGCAAGACTACCACTACGCTCATAGCCTCTATCCTCAAAGCCAACGAGAAGGGGAAGATAAAGATCCGCAAGGTAGAGGACAACACTGCCGCCGAGGTGGAGATACATGTCCACCTCACGCCCGGCACGTCGAGCGACAAGGCCATCGACGCGCTCTACGCCTTCACCGACTGCGAAACGAGCATCAGTCCCAACTGTTGCGTCATTGAGGACAAGCACCCCAAGTTCCTCACCGTGAGCGACGTGCTGCGCCGTTCGGTGGACAAGACGCGCTCGCTCCTCGAACGCGAACTCCTCATCCGCCGCGGCGAACTAATGGAGAGTCTCCACTTTGCCTCGCTCGAACGCATCTTCATCGAGGAGCGCATCTACAAGGATCGCGCCTTCGAGCAAGCCAAGGACATGGACGCCGCCGTGGCGCACATCGACAGCCGCCTCACGCCCTTCAAGCCGCAGTTCTATCGCGAGATAACGCGCGAGGACATCATGCGCCTCATGGAGATCAAGATGGCGCGTATCCTCAAATTCAACAAGGACAAAGCCGACGAACTCATTGCCCGCATGAAGGAGGAAGTGGCACGCATCGACAACGACCTGCACAACATGGTCGAGGTCACTGCCAACTGGTACCGCCTCATCTACGACAAGTACGCCGCCGAGTATCCTCGCCGCACGGAAATACGTTCGTTCGACAACATTGAGGCCACCAAGGTGATCGAGGCCACGGAGAAACTCTACATCGACCGCGAAAACGGATTTATGGGCACCGGGCTGAAAAAGGAGGAGTTCGTGGAGAACTGCTCGCCCATCGACGACGTCATCATCTTCTACCGCGACGGCACGTACAAGGTGACGCGCGTACAGGAAAAGGTGTTCATCGGCGAAAACGAACGTCTGAAAAAGGAGAAGAAGAAAAAGGCGGAGATCATTCACATTGCTGTGTTCAAAAAGGGTGACAAGCGCACCATTTACAACACCGTCTACCGCGACGGCGCCACCAACGCCTGCTACATTAAGCGTTTCAACGTAACCAGCGTCACGCACGACCGCGAGTACGACGTAACCACTGGCACGCCTGGCAGCAAGATTCTCTACTTCACAGCCAACCCCAACGGCGAAGCCGAAACGGTAAAGGTGACGTTCCGTCCCAACCCCAAGCTCAAACGTATCAGCATGGACAAGGACTTTGGCGAGATACTCGTCAAGGGCCGCCAAAGCAAGGGCAACCTGCTCACAAGGCTCGACGTGCACAAGATTACGCTCAAGGCGCACGGCGTGTCGACCCTGGGCGGACGTAAGGTGTGGTTCGACCACGACGTGCAGCGCCTCAACTACGACGCCCGCGGCGAATACCTCGGCGAGTTCCAGGCCGACGACCTCGTACTGGTGACGCTCCAGAACGGGCAGTTCTACACCACAAGCTTCGACGTGAACAACCACTACGAGCCAACGGGCATACTGCGCGTGGAGAAGTTCAACCCCGACAAGGTGTGGACGGCCGTCCTCTTCGACGCCGACCAACAGAACTACCCCTACGTCAAGCGTTTCACGCTGGAACGCTGCTCGCAGGCTCGCCCGCAAAACTTCCTCGGCGAGAATCCCGAGTCTCGCTTCGTTCTGCTCTCCGGCCAGGTCTACCCTCGCCTACTCATCACGTTTGGCGGTGGCGACAGCTTCCGCGACCCGCTCGAGGTGGATGCCGAGCAGTTCATCGGCGTGAAGAGTTTCAAGGCCAAAGGCAAGAGGCTTACCACCTGTACCGTTGAACGCATTGAGGAGCTTGAGCCTACGCGCTTCCCCGAACCCGAGCCTGAGCCCACACCCGAGGAAGCCAGCAAGGCGGCGACAGCCACTGCCGCTGAGGCGGACGACCCCGACGAACCGCGCCAATTATCGCTCTTCGACGAGGAAATCTAACGCCTGCATAGCACGCTCGCCCCAGGAGGCCGAGTCTGTGCTCCGTAAAGCCAAAACGGCTCAAATTGAAACAGGAAGTACACAAAAATCCATTTTCCACTACACATTTCAAGTATTTTTGAGAAAAGTAGTACCTTTGTCCGCAAGTTAAGAACCACTAAAACATAGCCTGCGCAAGGACGCATAAGGAAGGCTATGTTTTACATTGTCACACAATAATGGGAATTTTACAAGACAGATTAGCGAAATACACCTTGCCCCAGCAGTACAAGGCTAAGGGTGTGTATCCCTATTTCCGTGCCATCGAGGGCAAACAAGGAACAGAAGTTGAGATGGGCGGACACCACGTCCTCATGTTCGGCTCAAACGCCTACACGGGTCTCACGGGCGACGAACGCATCATCCAGGCCGGCATCCGCGCCATGGAGAAGTACGGTTCGGGCTGCGCAGGTTCGCGTTTCCTCAACGGTACACTCGACCTTCACCTCCAACTCGAAAAGGAACTCGCTGAGTTCGTAGGCAAAGACGATGCGCTCTGCTTCTCCACGGGTTTCACCGTGAACTCCGGCGTCATCTCGTGCCTGACTGGCCGCGAGGACTACATCATCTGCGACGACCGCGACCACGCGTCAATCGTTGACGGCCGCCGCCTTTCGTTCTCCACCTGCCTCAAATACAAGCACAACGACATGGCCGACCTCGAGCGCCAACTGCAAAAATGCGCCCCCGAGGCTGTGAAGCTCATCGTGGTTGACGGTGTGTTCTCCATGGAGGGCGACCTCGCCAAGCTGCCCGAGATTGTAAAGCTCAAGCACAAGTACAACGCCAGCATCATGGTTGACGAGGCTCACGGCATAGGCGTGTTCGGCCGCCAGGGTCGCGGCGTTTGCGACTACTTTGGCCTGACCGATGAGGTAGACCTTATCATGGGCACATTCAGTAAGTCGCTCGCCTCAATCGGTGGTTTCATCGCTGCCGACGAAAGCATCATCAACTGGCTGCGTCACAACTCACGCACCTACATTTTCTCCGCCTCGAACACCCCGGCCGCCACGGCTTGTGCCATGGAAGCGCTCCACATCATCCAGAAGGAGCCCGAGCGCATCGAGGCTTTGTGGGACGTGACGCGCTACGCCCTGAAGAAGTTCCGCGAGGCGGGCTTCGAGATTGGCGAAACGGAGTCGCCCATCATTCCCCTCTACGTGCGCGACACGGAGAAGACCTTCGTGGCCACAGCCCGCGCATTCGATGCCGGCGTATTCATCAACCCCGTCATACCTCCCGCCTGCGCTCCGCAGGACACCCTTGTGCGCGTAGCCCTTATGGCCACCCACACCAAGGAGCAGGTTGACCGCGCCGTTGAAGCTCTCCGCAAAGTGTTTGTGGATCTCGACATCATCAAGTAACCACGCATTTATTCCCCATCTCATAGTAAGCAGGAGGAAGCCCCCCAAAGGTTTCCTCCTGCTTATTTTATTTCCGCCCGTAGTCGTGAGCATTACCCCCAAGGAAGTCAGCGTTCACCGTACGATACACACATGTCGCTCGTACACTTTCCATACGTCCACCGTACGAGTGACACACGGAAAGCATACGATGAACGGCAACAATCTCGGAGTTTGCTTTCACTGCAACAGGGAGAAACATCGCGACAAGGGAATACATTTGGGTGGTGATACGCAGAAAATCCCAGTACTTGATACCGCAAGATTGAATAAAAAACGCATATTTGCAGCAGGAATATGTGGAATTCCACATATATAAAACGTAAAAGCATGTTTTTTAAGCGTAAGACCATCAAAGACAACCTTGCCCCCACCAAGGGGATGGGGATGATAAGAATAGTAACCTTGGCGGTGCTCTTGCTGGCGCTGTCGTGCCACGTGACGACTTACGGCCAGACAACGACGTCGGGCTTCGAGAAACTTGACAGGTGGGCGGCGGAGTGCGTCAGTCAGAACAAGAAGTCGCTGGGCTATCCCGGCAACAACGACATCAAGCTGCAAGAGTTCTACAAATGGTATACCGACAACCACCTGGAAGAGATGATTATCAACAACGCTGGCGACCCGTTTTCCAACGGCGACCATACGCTTTCGTCGCTCGACTTCGAGCGCGAGGTAATCGAGTACTTCGGCCCGAAATACGGCTTCGACAAGAGCAACCTGTGGGGACTGGTCACCATGAGCGGCACCGACGGCAACAACCACGGCATCTACTTCGGCGTGAACTACCTGAGAAAGACGACAGGTAAGATGCCCATCGTGTACGTGTCCGACGAGGCCCATTACAGCAACTATCGCCTCTGCGACTTGCAGCATCTGGACGTGAGACTCGTAAGGAGCGACGAAATGGGACGCATGATTCCCGACTCGTTGGAGGAAGCCCTCGACACAACGCGCCCCTGCCTCATCATTTATGCCATGGGATCGACCCTCAAAGGAGCTATCGACGACCAGGAGGCCTTGAACAAGGTGCTTGCAAGGCACAGCGACATGCCCGTGTACCGCCACGTGGACGCAGCCCTTTTCGGCGGTTATCTCCCCTTCACGGCTTACGGCAACATGGTAAACCGCAAGGTCTCAGCGTTTGAGTCCATCAGCATCAGCGGGCATAAGTTCTTCGGCATAGACAGTCCGTGCGGGCTGTTCATCACTTCGCGCAACGTTTACGACAACCAAACGACGTTCGACATCCCCTACCTCAACGCCAACATGCGCATGATAAACTGTTCGCGTTCGGGCGTGGAACCCATTAAGTTTTGGTGGCTCATACAAACTATCGGCGACGAGGGCTGGACCAGACAGGCTGCGCAAATCATGGAGAACACTGAGTATTTGAAATCGCGCTTGGAAAGCATACATTGGCCATGCTGGCAAAACCAATACAGCAACACGGTGCTCTTCAAGCGCCCATCGGACAAGATTGTGGCCAAATACAACCTGGCGTGCGGCGAGGCTTTCGGCCAAAAAGTGTCGCACATCGTAGTTATGCAACACGTCTCAAAGGCGGCTATCGACATGTTTATAGCCGACTTGAAGTAGTCGCGCCCCTCCCTATCCTCCTCAACACAACAAACAATGGACCTCCTCAACCAACGCATCCTTCAAGACGGTCAATGCCTCCCCGGCGGCATACTCAAAGTGGACAGCTTCATCAACCACCAGTTGGACCCTGACCTCATGATGCAGCTCGCCCAAGAAATCGCGCGCACCTATGCCGACCGCCCCATCAACAAGATTCTCACCATCGAAGCCAGCGGCATAGCCCCTGCCCTATTCGTGGGCTACCTCATGCACCTGCCCGTAGTGTTCATCAAAAAGGCCAAGCCCAGCACAATGGACGGCATGTTTACCACCACCGTCCACTCCTTCACCAAGGGCACGGACAGCACCGTGTGCGTCAGCAAGAACTTCCTCACCGCCGCCGACCGTGTGCTCTTCATCGACGATTTCCTCGCCAACGGCCACGCCGCCCAAGCCGCCGCCGACCTTTGCCATCAAGCTGGTGCCCACATCGAGGCTATGGCCTTCCTCATAGAAAAAGCCTTCCAAAACGGCGGCGACAACCTCCGCGCCCAAGGCATCGACTACACAGCCCTCGCCACCGTGAAAAGCCTCGACAATGGTGTTATAGAATTGGCGTAGGGCCCCCATGCTGTGAGGCTTTGCAGCCGCCGCTCTTTGATTATCGTTACGCCAATTCGATTTCGGGCATTCGTGTTTTGAACTCGGGGTCGATGTTGTGGCATTGTTCCTTGATGATACCACGCCGATGAATAGCAGGATTCAGACAGTACATCTCGAATTCATCCCTATTCACATCCTCTACTGACTTCCATTGAGGGAACAGCAGTTTCATGTATCCCGTAGCAATTCTTTTTATAGCCTTCGAATCACGCACGTCCGCCTTTTCCTCAAACTTCACCAATTGGTCGAACAGTAGGCCATAGGTATTGTTGGTACGCATCGTGTGTAATATTTCAGAGAAGTACTCCACATTGATGGTCCATCCTTTGAAAATCATGCTGTTGTTGATACGAGGCAGCAACCAACCTTCTATAAAGCAATGGAAACGGTCAAGCAATGCTGACTCACGGAAATTCTCAGGCAGAGAGTTGAAATACAGAGGCGATACAGGGCGATGTTGTTCCGTCAAGGGGATATTTCCCATCAGCATCAAGCCACACTCGGAGGTGAACTCATTGTTATCTATCGTTGTCTTGCCGCTCTCAAGGTACGATTTCAATGCGGCCTGTATCTCGGCAGGCTCTTGAAACACGATTGTCTGTATTTCGTCAAACACCGTAAAGTCGTGGTTCTTGATGATGCCGTTCTGCTGCTTTGCCTTGTCGTAGAAGAGTTTAGCTCGAGTTACTTTACCACCGCTCACGAGCCATCCGTATTTTGACAAGTTGCCAAACACATATGACTTACCCGTTCCTTTCGGTGCCAACTCTATAACATTAAGACGTGGCTCTGCAAATATGAGCAGACGGGTCAAGAACTCCAACTTCTGTGTTGAGTTGGCAAAGCCGTCGGGGTCGTACTCCATTGCCGAAAGCAACAGATCCATCCATTCTGCCGTGGTAAAGTGCTGACGAGCCTCTGCCAAATAATTAACATCAACGGAACTATAAGGCTTAAATGGCTTGTAGTCCACCATCTGCACGTGCTTCTTTTTGCCGTCGTTGTCCTCGATAAGGCACAGTTTCACGATGCCCCATTTCTCCCCATCAACAAGCTCACCTTGATGCTTGTTGTACGTAAATTCTGGGATGATGCCCTCACGCAGTTTTATTCCGTAGTCGGGGATGGCAAACTGCTTTTGGCCTTTAACCAAATCTATATAGATGATGAAGCGTGCCAACAATACGACCTCCTGACCTGAGACGATTTTGTCCTTCACCACACCAGCATCCGTTGGTATCACTTGATCCAGGAATTGCGTCAAGCCCTGGGTGTCTATTTCGCCCGTCTGAACATTGAGATAACGCTTCAGCAGAAAGTCCTTTACGAATGCCGGAAGGTTGCGCCCTGCAAATATGCTGTTCGTCTTTGCCGGGTCTTTATAGATGGACATTTGCGAAAAGTATGTCCTTATCTTATTGCTTATTTCTTCTTTCATATTTTCGGTTATTAAAAGCCTTCAAACAAATCTTCTTCTTTTGCGCCTGAAGCCACACATACTTTATAATAGCGTATCACATTGCCAATCACCAACGATATGTCTGTACATTGCTC